>NZ_JBBUKT010000002.1:300000-600000 GCF_038066715.1 Luteolibacter sp. Y139
AACAAGATGCGCCGTGCCTTGAATTTAAAAGATCTTCAGACGGCTCATGATGAAGGCCAGCCGATCGTGGTCCAATCGATTGAGGGTGGTCATTTTCTCGAAGGCAAACTGGAACGCGTGGAAGAGGCATATAGACGCGGATTGCGGCACTTCGGGCTGCTTCACGACCACGACGCGGAGCCGCCGCTGGGTGACATTTACACGGTGCCGGCTCACCTCGGCGGGCTGACTGAATTCGGGGGGAAGGTTATCAAGGAGTGCGAGCGCCTGGGCATCGTCATTGACCTTGCGCATGCCAATATGGAGACGGTGACGGCTGCCTTGAAGATCGTCACCAAGCCGGTTCTGATCACCCATACAGGTTTGGATACCCAACTGGGGAAGAATCCCCGGATGGCGGATATGATGAAGCCCCGCCTGATCGGCAAGGAGCAAGCGAAGGTGGTGGCCGAGGCAGGCGGTGTCATCGGCGTGTGGACGCACCTCGCGGATTCTCCCGAGGATTACGCGAGCAATGTTCGGGCGCTGGTGGATGTCATCGGCGTCGATCATGTCGGTATCGGGACCGATACGAAGCTGACGCCGCCTCCCGGCGGAGGAGCGAGACGTGGTGGTGGCACCAACCAAGCCTGGCCGGATCAGAAGGCCGGCTTCTACCACGCTGTGGTCGCCGCGATGCTCAAGTCGGGCTTCACGGCCGAGGAAATCGGGAAGATTGGTGGCGGTAACTTTTGTCGCGTCTTTGACGCGGGCACTGCCGGGCACTCTTGAAATGCTGAAGATTGAGTCGCCAGCAGCGCGATTCTACGCTGGTGTTAGTCGTCTTTTGAGACGTCAGGCCATGGCAACGAGCGACATGAATCCGAAGGTGGATGCTTTTTTGGGCAAGGCTGAGAGGTGGAAGGAGGAGTTCGAGAAGCTGAGAGCGATTGCTCTCAGTTGTCCGCTGACGGAGGAGCTGAAGTGGGGGAAGCCTTGCTACTCGTTAGAAAGCGGTAATGTCGTCCTCATCCATGGCTTCAAGGAGTATTGCGCGCTGCTGTTCATGAAAGGTGCGCTGCTGAAGGATGCGAAGGGGATCCTAGTCCAGCAGACGGAGAACGTGCAATCGGCGCGGCAGATCCGATTCACGAATGTGCGGGAGATCGTGAAGCTGGAGCCGGTTTTGAAGGCTTACCTCAAGGAGGCGATCGAGGTGGAGAAGGCGGGGATGGAGGTGGAGTATAAGAAGACTTCCGAGTTCGTGGTGCCGGAGGAGTTTCAGAAGAGGCTGAAGGGTGATGCGGCTTTGAGGAAGGCGTTTGAGGCTCTGACGCCCGGGCGGCAGCGGGGATACTTGCTGCACTTCGCCGGGGCCAAGCTATCGAAGACGCGAGAGGCGCGGATTGAGAAGTGCGTGCCGCTTATCATGATTGGCAAGGGGCTGAATGATTAGCCGGCTGGACTAGAATGGCTGACCATGCATCCTGTGATCTTCCGATCATGAAATATCTAGCCCTGATGGTCCTTCCGGTCATCGCCTGCAGTGCTCTAGCTGAGGAGGATCCTTTCGCAGGGGGCGAGCCCAACAAGGCTGTCGTTGAGAAAGACGATGCATTCGAGGTGGTAGCCGATCCAGCCGGAAAGGCGTATTTCCCTGAAGGCCGGGCTTCTTACTATACAAAAGAGTTGTTGGCGATGAAGGAGCCTTCCGTTCTATCTCCGCTGGAGAAGGGGGTGGATAGAGTGTTCCGGTTTACCTGCCTTCGCAGTTTCCATGATCCGCTGGTGGTGCGGATCACCGAGGCGGGCGGAATTGTCACGGCGCGAGCGGTCCAATTGCACAGGGACGAGAGTTACCGGCCTGTGGGGATCGTTCACGACAAGACATGGGAACTGGACGAGAAGAGCAAGAAGGCTATTGCCGAGATTGTGCCGACAAGGAAGGATTTCTGGATGCCTCTCAGTGATGCAGAGGAGACGCTTTCAGGTTTGGATGGATCCACATGGATCTTCGAGGTTCATGACAAGGAAGGCTATCGCATGGTCGATGTTTGGAGTCCCGGCGTGTTGTCGAGCATGGACATGGAAGAGATGAAGAAGATGCTGGATGGCCGCGGGCTGGATCTGTCCAAGATAAGAGACTTTCGTGTCTACAAGAGGACCGGAGAAAAGCTCTTGGAGATTGGAGAGATTCTTCCGAAGCCGGAGGAGCGCTACTGAGGCCACATCGAGATGTGATGCTTCACACCATCGAGTGCATCCAGAACATGACGGAGTCTTCCACGTTCGCGATCATGCGGACCTGGCTGTCCTGGGAGATGACGAAGCCGATGACGCCGGGTTCGACGGAGCAGAGGCGATAGACGGCGCGGTGGCGGGTGCCGTCGGATTGGACATTCCAATCGCCGAGCGTGGTGCCGTCGAGGTCGTGGGCTTGGAAGACGCGGAAGACGTTGTGGGGGACTTGGATTTCGCCGCCGAAGCCGAGGACGCGGGCGGCTTGGTCCAGCACTGCGGCACCGTCCACGAGCATCAGGTCGGAGAAGAAGCGGGCGAGTTCGAAGAAGGCTTCTTCCAAGCGATCCAGCTCGGCGTCCTTGCTGGTGCGAAAGACCTGCCAGGCGTCTTCGACGGTCGAGCCCTCGGGGCAGAGCTGGCCGACGCGACGGATGATCTTTTTCATCAGGTGGGGGAAGCGATTGCCGGCTTCGTCCGATTCTGAGGTATACTTGCAATCGACCCAGCGGAATGGGTCGCCGCCGTCCACGCCGGTCGAGGGAAGGAAGACGACGGTGCCACCGTGGCCGCTGGTGCGGACGAGGTTGATGACGCGCTTGATGAATTGCAGTGAGACGAGGTGGCAGAGCTCGGCGTAGTCGTTCTGGCTCAGGGTCGGCGGGAGGCAGCGGTCACCGAGTTCCTGGACGAGGTGGAGCCGCAGGTGGGCGAAGCGCTCGCTGAGGAGGCGGGATTGGAAGACATCGAGGCGCGGGCCGTGGAACTCGCGGCCGCGCCATTCGCCGATGAGCTGGTAGTCGTGGTAGAAAAGCAGCCAGCCGGGGTCGCGGACGTGGATGATGGGGTGCTGGATGACGTGGCTGGCGGGCTTGCGGCCGCCGGCGACGAGGTTCATCCAGCGCGGGCCGGTATTGAGGATGCCCCAGATGCGGATGCCGCGGTCGCGGTCCGGCCAGACTGCGACGGCGGAGTGGAAGAAGCTGGCGGCGGGGCTGAGGCGCTTGATTTCGTTCGCGGAGAACGCGTGGGTGGTCGAGAAGCGGATCGCGTGGACGCCGTCGGGTGGGCCGTCCGAGATCGGGAAGGCATCCGGGGGGGCGAGGATGACACGGGCGCGAACGGCTCGGCCCTCTTCCTTCAGCAGGCTGGAGGAGTAGAGAACATCGCAGGCGCGGCGGATTTCCTCTGGTGACGGGCAGTCCGGGCGATCATTGAGCAGCTGGTGAAGCTGCGAGACCATCCCGGCGAGGTCGAGGGGAGAAGAGGGAGCGGCGGCGACCATCTCGGACATGACCCGACTAAAGAGCGGGAGAGCGCATCCGTCCAGACCCGGACTTGAAACATCCTCTGTCATCGGCGCGTTTCCGCAGGGCCATGAAAACCCTCTTCGCCGCCGCGCTCGGACTCACGCTTTTCTCCAGTCTCGCCCATGCCGATCCCAAGGTGGTGGCCTATGTGCCGAACTGGATCAATCTGGAGGAGTTCTCCAAGACGATCGACTACGCCAAGGTCACCCATCTCAACATCGCCTTCGAGAATCCCACGGATGACACGGGAGAGCTGTCCTTCAACAAGCGCAACAAGGCGCTGTTAGAGAAAGCCAAGGCGGCGAAGGTGAAGGTGCTGGTGTCGATCGGTGGAGGATCGGCATCCGGTGACAAGGTGCTGAAGGAGCGCTATTTCAAGCTGATGGCTGCTGACAAGCGGGCGGACTTCGCGAAGAAGCTCGCGGCTTATGTGGTGAAGCACGGCTTCGATGGGCTCGACGTGGACATCGAAGGGCCCTCGATCAATGAGGACTACGGGGACTTCATCGCGGCCCTCGCTGCAGAGCTCCAGCCGAAGGGGAAGTTGCTCACGGCGGCGCTGTCGAAGGGCTATGGCGGAGACAAGGTGCCGGATGCGGCGCTGGGTCACTTCGATCTGCTGAACATCATGGCCTATGATGCAAGGGGCTCGTGGGATCCGAATGCGCCGGGGCAGCATTCGTCACTGGAGATGGCGAAGGAGGCATCGAAATACTGGCTCGGTCGCGGAGTGCCGAAGGAGAAGGCGATCCTGGGCGTGCCGTTTTATGGCTATGGCTTCGGGAAGGAGTTTCATGATGGCGGCTTCGGCTACTCGGATATTCTGGCGAAGCATCCCGAGGCGAGTGAGCAGGATCAGGTGGGGGAGACGATCTGGCACAATGGGCGGCCGACGATTCGCGAGAAAGCGAAGTTCGTGAAGGACGAGGGGCTGGGTGGGGTGATGATCTGGTCGCTGGACAACGACGTGAAAGGGGAGAAGTCGTTGTTAGAGGCGCTGCATGGGGAGTTGGTGAAGGAGAAGAAGTGAGAGGGGGTACATGAAAAAGGGGGGACAAGAGTGTCCCCCCTCCTCAAGTTGCTGACCTCAGCGCATCCGGTAGTAGTTGTCCGGATTGTAGAGGAAGTAGACGTCCTTAGGCGTGAGGCGTGGGAGGTAGGAGAAGGGCTTGCCGGTGGCGTCGACCTCTTCTTTCACTTCTGCGGCGGGCTGTGGGGCGCCGGGGCCGGTGGGCTTCAGGTCGGGGTTCTTGGTGAAGGAGGTTTCCTCAATGCCGGTGACGATGTGGTCCACCCACTTCAGCTTGTTCGCGTCTTCGCCGAATTCGCTCCAGTCGCCGCTGCTGTTGTGAGCGTACATCTGCTTGATGAATTCATCGGTGCTGACGCCCATCTTGGCGGCCACCGGGGTGGCAAGGCGGGTCCACCAGCGCTGGCTTTCCTTCACGACTTCGGCCTGCTCGGTCAGGTTCATCTGGCCGAAGAGCGTGGAGCTGATCTGGTGGTGCAGGATGATGGCGTTCGGGTAGCAGTAGCTCTGCTTGGCCAGGGTGGTGATGCCGGCGGCCATCGAGGCGGCGAAGGACTTCACCACGACGTGGACGGGTGCATCGCTCGACTCCATGGCCTTGAGGATGCGGTAGCCGGCCATGACCGAACCGCCGGGCGATTCATCGATGACGATGAAGATCGGCAGCTTCTTGTCGGCATTGTTGTAGAAGTCGATGCGGTCAGTGATCTGGTCCGCGGTGGCCATGGTGATGAGGCCATTGAGGGGGATGCGGCGGTCGGAGATGACCAGCGTGCCGTCATCGCGCAGCGGGTTCTCGAGATACACCGGCTTGGCGTCGGCGTAGGACTTCCGCTTGGTCTCCATCTCCATGTTGGAGATCTGGTTCTGGAGCTTGCTGAGCTCGATGCCGGACTGGCTCTGCACGGCCTTGAGCTCATTGGTGAGGTATTCGGCGCGGGCCTTGGAGAGTTCGTTGTCGCGGGTGATCTGGGCCTTTTCGGCTTCGATCTTGCTCATCGCTTCTTCTTCCGCGGCCTGGCGCTTGATGGCGGAGAGGCTGAGACGCTCGGTGAGAAGGTCCCGCTCCATCTTGAGGCGGGTGATTTCGGAGCGCATCGCATTGGTCTCCGCGGTGAGCTTCGCGGCGGCGAGGTTGTTTTCGGCGGTGAGCTTTTCCTGCTCCTCTTTTACGAGGTCCTTTTTCTCTTCCGGCTTCTGGGCTTCGGCTGAGGCGGGTTTGCCGGTTGGCACTTCGGCGGGGACGTCGACGGGCTTGATCGTCGGCATTTCGGCGATGGCGATCGGCGGGGTGGCGGCCGTGGCCTTGGCGGCGGTAGCGGCAGCATCGGCCGTGGCCGGAGTGGCGGCGGGCTCCTGGGCTAGAATGGCAACGGTGGCCAGACCGAGGACGACGAGGGCGGAACGGGTGGTGGTTTTCATGATGTCGGAGTGCGGGAAAGCGCTACGCGGCTCCCGGAGGCTTGGCTTTCAAGCGGCACGGGGGCACGGGCTTGTCTTATTGGAAAACAAGCACAAGCAATGCCGTCCCGTCGAGTCCGTAAGGGACTGGAAAGCAAGGCGGCACGAAGGTAGGGCCGCGCTAGCTCCGAAAGATCAGTTTCCGCCGCCTTCCTTCTCCAGACGCTTTTGCTTCCGGATGCCGAGGAAGACCATGGTCGCGGCGAAGGCCAGGAACAGGCAGGCGGCGATGCCGAGCAGCGTGATGAAACGCTGGCTGCCCTGCTTGAAAGTGGCGTCGCTGACGACCTCGGGCAGTTCTTCTCCTGGAATGCGGGCGAGGACCATCTTGCCGTCCTTGATCTCGGCGCGGGTCATTTTGGCCATCACGGGGCCGAGAACGGGGTCCTTCAGGTAGCGCTCAAAGAGGCGCAGGGTGGAAAAGTGCTCCATGAAGCCCTGCGGGATGGTCGCTCCGGGGACTTCCAGGGCCTCGACCTGGAGCGCGACCTCGCGGCGGGCGAGCAGGGGGTGGCCCTTGATTGTGCCGATCAGGTAGCGGGGATCAGAGGCCATCATGCCCTCTTCATCCTTGCGGGCGAGGCGCGGGCGGCCATTGAGCTGGTAGCAGATGTCGATCAACAGCGCGTCAGCGGTGATTTCGCGGACGCGGAAGCTCTTGCGGAGCTCCTGGAGCTGCGGGAAGGCGGCGATGGAGAGATTCAGATCGTCGGCCGTGAGTTCGAGCCGGGCCGGCTTGGACGCGTCGTCGAGGTCGGTGCGGAAGGCTTCCAAGCGAGCGACGAGGGCATTGACCTTGGCCTCGTTGCCCTCGGTGGGTTCTACGGCGACCGGGGCAGGGGCCTCCTTGGTGAATTTCTCGATCTCGGCGGCCTGGCGGAAGGGCATCCACGCGGTGAAGGCGATCAAGCCGACCATGATCAGCAGGGCCAGAATGAAGATCAGGCAGCCGGCGAGAGGCGAGCGGGCGGAAGCTTGCGGAGGCATGGGCGGCGGTTCTTAGCCGCGCGTTGGTGGAAATCAACCCGCGATCTTCAACCACAGCCACATCGAGACGTAGGCGACGCCGAAGGCGCAAGGGAGGGTCAGGACCCAGGCGCCGAGGATTTTCCGCACGATGCCCATGTCGATGGCGCTGAAGCGCTTGGTGGCGCCCACGCCCATGATCGCGGTGGTGATGGCGTGGGTGGTGGAGACGGTCATACCGAATTTCCCGGTAACCGCCAGCAAGGTAGCGGCGGTGGTTTCGGCAGCGAAGCCGTGGACCGGCTGGAGCTTCACCATCTTGTGGCCCATGGTCTTGATGATGCGCCAGCCACCGGCGGAGGTGCCTGCGGCCATGGTGAGGGCGCAGACGACCTTGATCCATACAGGGACGTCAGGCGAGAGTTCGCGGACCTTGGAGGCCATCGCCTTGAGTGGTGGCTTGCCGTCCTTGGCGGCCTTCTCGCCCTCGGACTTCAGAGTCTTCGGCCAGTCGGTGACCTTGACCGCGACCATTTCACCGAGGATGGGGAGCTTGGGTAAAATACGAGAGTTCTCGTAGGCGACATTGGCGTCGTAGTCCTTCTTCACATCGCTTCGGGTGCGGGTGGCACCGGCTTCATCGCCGAGCGATTGATGGACCTCCGCAGCGAGCGAGAGGAAGGCTTCGCGGAACTCGCCGGAGCGCATCTTGAAGCCCTCGGCCTCGAGGGCGGCGGCGGTCTCCTGGGTCTGCTTGCCGGCGATCACGGTGCCGAGCAACTGCTCCGCTGCGGGGGTCTTCTCCATCTTGAGAAAGTGGAGGAAGTCCGGCAGCTTGTCGAATGAGCCGGCGGTGGTGGCGGCGACCAGCGCGAGGGTGATGATGCCCATGGTTTTCTGCGCATCCGCCAAGCCGTGGGCGAAGCCCATGTAGCTGGCGCTGAAAATCTGGGCGCGGCCGAAGAAGCGGTTCACCCACATCGGGCGGGCATTCCGGAGCAGCGCATAGAGCAGCGTCATGACGAGGAAGCCGCCGATGAGACCGATCACCGGCGAGCCGATCATCGGGATGAGGACCTTGTGGATCACGCCTTCCTTCACCATCTTGCCGTCCTTCAGCTTTTCCTGGGTCCAGATGATGGCGTCCAAGTTGATCTTGCCCAAGATGTTTTGGGCATTCGCCATCGTGGCACCGCACAGGCCGCCGACCATGGCGTGCGTGGAAGAGGAGGGGAGGCCGAGCCACCAGGTCAGCAGGTTCCAGACGATCCCGCCGAAGAGCGCGCAGATGATCACCGAGGAATTCACGAACTGAGAATCCACCAGGCCCGACGAGACCGTCTTCGCCACCGCGTGGCCGATCAAGGCGCCGATCAGGTTGGTGCAAGCGGCGAGCATGATCGCCTGCCGCGGCGTGAGGACTTTCGTCGAGACGACCGTGGCGATGGAGTTCGCCGTGTCGTGGAAGCCATTGATGAACTCGAAGGCAAGCGCGACGAGAATGACGACGATGATGAGCGTCATGTCCGGCGGCTCAGGAGTTCTTGTAAGCGATCTGTTTCGCCACGTTGCCGACGTCGCGGCAGCGATCGAAGACCTTTTCCAGCAGGTCGTAGAGGTTGGAAACGATGACAACGAACAGGGCGTCGTATTTGCCGCCGTAGAGCTCCTTGAGGCACTCGAGCATGAGCTTGTCCGCATCGCCCTCGATGGTCTGCATGCGGTCGTTGAGTTCCTTCATCTTCACGATATCCATACCCTTGCGCAGGGCTTGGATCATTTCGACCACCAGACCGGTCGCTTCATCGAGCATCGCGGCATGGCGATTGAAGTCGGTGGTAGCCACCTTGTCCTGCGAGATCAGATATCGTTCGACGAACTTCTCGACGGTCTTCGGGATCTTGTAGAGGGCGGTAGAGAGGGCCTCGATGTCCTCCCGCTCAAGGGCGGTGACGAAGCTCTTTACCAAGAGTTCGCTGATTTCCTGGGTGATCGCCTTGTCCTTTTTCCGGACTTCCGCGAACTTGTCGAGGGAGGGGGCCTTCTCGTGGCGCAGGATGTGATTGAGGCCGACGATGCTCTGGCGGGCCTCCTCGGCGCTGGCGATGAGCAGGTCGAAAAAGCGGTCCTCTTTGCCGAAAAGGCGTTGGATCGAGATCATTGGGGAAAGGTTTCGGGCGGGATTTGTGTCGAAATCGTCACACGTGGCAAGCCGCACGAAGGGATTTCCCTGACAGAGTGCCGGCGGCCCGACGCTGAAGCGGGGGCCGGATCTTTACAAGCCGCCATGTCACTGGTAACCGAAGCCCCGCCGCGGAGACGGCCGAATGCCCCGCCGATGACGTCTGAACAGCCCGCGACGCCCGCTTCCGCCCCGAAAAGTCCGGCCGATGTGCCAGCGATCCAAGTCCAAGGCGTCGATTTTTGCTACGGGGACAAGCAGGTCCTGAAAAACGTCACCCTCGACGTGCCGACCAACGAGGTGGTCGCCTTCATCGGCCCCTCCGGCTGCGGGAAAACGACGCTGCTGCGCTGCTTCAACCGGATGAACGATCTCGTTCCCGGGGCGCGGGTCACCAAGGGCTCGATCATCATCGAGGGGGCTAACATCGCTGACCGATCGATCGACCCCGTGCAGCTCCGCCGCCATGTCGGGATGGTCTTCCAGAAGTACAACCCTTTTCCCCGCAGCATTTACGAGAACGTGGCCTACGGTCCGCGCACCCTTGGCGAGCGGAAGAAGGCGGCGCTCGACGAGGTGGTCGAGAAATCGCTCCGGCGCGCGGCGCTGTGGGATGAGGTGAAGGACCGCCTGGACGACATCGCCACCGGGCTGTCTGGCGGCCAGCAGCAGCGGCTGTGCATCGCCCGCACGATGGCGGTGGATCCCGAGATCATCCTGATGGACGAGCCGTGCTCGGCGCTCGATCCGATCGCCACTTCGCATGTGGAAGATCTTATCATGAGCCTCCGCGAGCACTATACCATCGTCATCGTCACGCATAACATGCAGCAGGCGACGCGGGTGTCGGATCGCACGGCATTCTTTTACCTGGGCGAGATGGTGGAGTACGACACCACGCGAAAGATCTTCGAAAACCCGACTCACAAGCGTACCTTGGACTACATCAGCGGCCGGTTCGGCTGAATTTCCCCTCCATGCACTCGGATACTCCACATATTCTCCGCGAATTCGACCAAGCCTTCGGCGCGCTTCGCAACGAGGTCATCGCCATGGCCGGGCAGGCCCGCCTCAATCTGGAACGCGCCATGCAGGGCCTGCTCGAGCGTGATCTGGAAAAGTGCAAGGCCGTGGTGGCCGATGACGACGAGGTGGACGAAGCGGAGATGACGATCGATCGCATCGGCATGGAAGCGCTGGTCCGCTTTCACCCGGTCGCGAGTGACCTGCGGCTGGTGATCACCTCGATGAAGGTGGCGTCGAACCTTGAGCGTATCTCTGATCATGCGGTGAACATCGCCAAGCGTGCGCGCAAGATGATCGCCCGTCCGGCGTGTGCCGAGGTGCCATTCATCGAGCCGCTCTATGCGATGGCCGGTGAGCTTCTGCGCGATGCATTGTCCGCCTACTCCGATCGCAATGCCGAGCTCGGTGAGTCTCTGAAGGCGCGCGACAAGGAGCTGGACAAGCTTCACAAGCGGCTGATCGCCACGTTTAGCGCGCGCTTGGAAGAGGGCGGCTCAGGTGCGGAGGATTACCTGCATCTCATCTTCGTCGCTCGCTCGCTGGAGCGGATCGGCGACCTCGCGGTGAACATCGGGGAAGACGCGGTGTATCTCGATTCGGCCCGCGACATCAGGCACGACAAGAGCCGGATCCCGCCGAAGGAACCGCAGGTCGAGTGAGGGGGCGTGCTGTTTGGCTGCTTCCGCGTTCTCACGAACGCGCCTGCGTTTAAGAAAAGCCCGCGACAGGATGAACCCGTCGCGGGCGGTGCGTTTGTGCGAGGAGGTCAGGGAGCGGCGGAGGCCTTGGCGCGGAGGAAGCCTTTTCCGGTCAGGCCGTTCGATCCATCGAGGCTGAAGGTCTTCCATTCCCAGCCGCTGTGGAGGGCCGGTGGATTTGGCGGGGCGACCGGCGTGGACTCGACGCTGACGCCGGTGGCAAAGGTGGTGAGGCCGGTGCTGCCTTCGATGGTGTAGCCGACGTCCGGATTGCTGCCGGTTGCCGGGGTGCCGGCGGTGAACGAAGTGCCGGTCCGCACGGCCACGGTGAGCAGCAGTTGCTTCTGGGTATCGACGTCGCCGCCGTCTTGCGCCAGGCCGTAGATCCGGCCGTTGTTCTTGCCGTCGCCGGGGTCGCCGTCGAAGGCGAACTCGGTGATGTTGTCCAGGCCATCGCGGTCCGGATCATCGGTGGCACCGGCTTGATTGGCCGGAACGCTGCCGCCGCCGACGTAGGTTTGGATCCACGATTCGAATGGAGTGACTGCGGCAGGATTGATGATGGCCACGACTGGCGGAGTGGCGCCATTGCCATCGTCATCATAGGCGTAGTTGAGCGTGAAGCCGCTGGGCAGGCCGGTGACGCTGGCGAAGGTACCGGTCACGCCGCCGCTGAGTGACTTGAGGATCACGTGGGTAGATCCTGTCAGGGTGCCCGAGCCGCTGAATGCCAGTGTCGATGTTGCACCGAGGGTGATAGGGCCGGACGAGCTGGTGATCCGTGGGACCCGCGGCGAGGACGAGCTATCGTAGGTGAGGCTGAGGGCGCCATTGATGGCCGCGCCCGCGTTGGCGGAAAGGAGGCCTTGCGGGGCGAAGGTGGTGCCGGAATTCACCGTGACCAAGCCGCTGGTCTGGCCGCCGAAACCCAGCGTGCCTGCACTGACCGTGGTGGGTCCGGAGAAGTTGCTGGTGGCGGAGCTGAAGATCACGGTGCCCGCGCCGGTCTTGGTGAGCGAGCCGGTGCCGGTCGCAGGACCTGTCAGGGTTATCACCCGGGGCTCATTGGCTGGGCCTGATCCGGTGACCACGGCGGGCCCGTTGAGATTCACCGGCACGTTCGAGGTGGAGTTGGCGAGGGCACCAAGGGTGCCGCCTTCGAGTTTCAGCTGGGCGGTGATCGGGCCGGTGGAGCCGAGGTTCATGCCGCCGCTGCCGACGTAGAGTTCGCCACCGGCGAGCCGGAGGATGGAGGTGCCACCTAGCGCTGCCTGGCCGAACTGGAAGCGCTCCGCCTTCGCCACGGTGCCGGTGCCGTGGACGTGCATGACGACCTGGCCGGCGGCGTTTCCGCCGAGGAGGACGCCCCCGGCGGGATTGACGTCGGTGGAGGTGAAGGTGCCGCCGCCGATGTCGAGGATGGACCAGCGGTCCGGGCTATTGATGGCGACGGTGGTGGCTCCATTGACGGTGAGACTGCCGCTGTCGACGCGAGCGCTGACGCTGGAGTTGGCATTGTTGCCGATCAGCAGGGTATTGGTGATGGTGGCTGCCGCTCCGTGCACGTAGAGGCCGGCGGTCGTCGAGCCTGCGGCGGGTTCGGTGGTGCCGAGATTGAGGGCACCGCGGCTGATGCTCATGCTGCCAGCATTCAGCGTGCCGCCGCTGGCATTGATGAAGAAGGCCCCGGAGGCGACGTTGGCGGGATTGGAGACGGCCCCGTCGATCGCGACGCTGCCGGCGACGAGTTCGAGACCGGCAGATGCATTGACGAGCGATCCGGTCCCGGTGGCATGGAAAGAGCCTCCGTTCACGCGGAGTTTGGCTCCAGCGGCTGTGGTTGTGAGTGAGCCGGCGGTGAAGCTGGAGCCGGTGTCCAAGGCGAGGACGCCCGCATTGATGGTGGCGGCTGCGTTGAAGGTATGGGTGCCGGTCAGGGTGAAGGTGCCCGTCCCAGCCTTGGTGAACGCGGCCCCGGTGCCAGCGGTGGAGGCGGGGTAGCTGGTGCTTGCATTGTTCTGGCCGACGGTGAGCGAGACGGGATCGCCAATCGTGTTCGTGAGCGGGAAGGAACGGTCACCGGTCAGGCCACCGAGTGTCACCGAGGTGAGGAATTCCGAGACGGTCAGATTGCCACCGGTGGTGGAGTGGGTGAGGGTGCTGTTCTGAAGCGCGAGACCATCCGCGATTTCGACCGTGCCGGCGGAAATCGTGGTCGGGCCGCTATAGGTGCTCGCGGCATTCAGGGTGGACTTGCCGGTGCCTGCATAGGTCACGCTGCCGGTGCCACTGGTCGCGTAGTTGAGGGTGACGTCGTCGGAGCGGTTGAAGCGCAGCGCACTGCTGTTGGCGATCGGACCATTGATCGAGCCGCTCGCGCCTCCGTTGCCGACCTGCAGTGTGCCTCCGCCGACCGTGGTGGTGCCAGCGTGGTAGGCGTCGGCGGCGATGATCAAGGTGCCCGCACCGGACTTGGCAAGGCCGCCGCTGCCGTCGATTTGTCCGCCGAGTGTCAGGGTGCTGGCCGCATTCTCCACGCTGGCGGTCAGGCCGTTGTCCGTGAGGCCCAGCGGCGCGCTGATGGTGTGGCTTCCGCTGACGACCTGCAAGGTGGCTCCAGCGATCCCGTCATCGAAGGTCAGGGTGCTGGCTCCGGCCACGGTGAAGGATTGGGCGCTATTGAATCTGAGGACTCCGACGGTGGCGGCTGCCCCCAGCGTGACGGTGCGCGGCTGGGTGATCGGCGTGCCCTGGGCACCGCCGAGGTTGGCGATGGCGGAGACGGCGTTCGGCACGCCGTTGCTGGTCCAATTTGCGGGAGTGGCCCAGGTGCCGCTGTTGTTGATGTTCCAGAATGATTGCGGGCGACTGCCGACTTCGATGGTGAGGGTGATGAAGTTCCCGGACACGCCGAAGGTGTAGGTCTGTCCGGAGATCTTGGAGCTCTCCGCTACGGCCAAGGAGGAGATGCCAGCGCCGCCGATGGTTCCGTTGAAGGCGAAGAGATTGTAGGTGCCGGTGCCGGTGAAGGGCGTGTTGGTGCCGACATTGTAGAGCTCCACGGTGCCGCCATTGATGACGAGCCCGTCGGCATTCGATACCGTGATGAGGTCGGACGTGGTGGTGTCAACGGCTTCCCATTTGATGGTGGATCCGGCGGCAAGATTGAGCCCCCCTGCAGTGATGCTGCCGACGACGCCTTCTCCCGGAATGACGGTGCCACCCGACGCCACGGAGACGACGCTGGTCATGAGGCCGTTGCCAGCCAGCGTGGCGGTGTTGTTGATCGCGACGGTGCCGCCGCCGGTGGCGGAGCCGCTGGTATTGCTGATCACGAGCTTGCCGGCATTGATCGTGGTGGAGGGCGTACCGATGCGGCCGGTGCTGCCACCGGGGCTGTTCAATTCAAGGACGCCGCCGCCGAGCACGATGTTCGTGGGCTGGAAGTTGCCAGCGATCTTGATGGTGCCGGTGCTTACCCCATCGTTGTTGAAGTTGTAGGTGACGCCGCCGCTGTTGTTGCGAACGTTGAACGTGGCTGTGGAGCCGAAAGTCAGCGTGCGGCCGGTCTTCACTTTGACCGCCACATTCGCGTTCGCGGTGGAGGCGCGGTAGAAGACGTTGTCGATCGTGAGATCCTGCGTCGCGGCAGTCATGTCGATGCCGCCACCGCTGCCAACCGTCATGGTCTGTGCCGCGCCGACGGACGCCAAGGTGACCAGCCCGCCGGGGTCGAGGATTTGGATGGTCTGGATGCCGACATTGGCCACGTTGATCGTGTTCGCGGTGGTGACCAGATTGTTCCAGATGCAGACTGCGGAAGGAGAAGTGGTATTGATCGGCGCGTCGGTCGCGGCGGTGGTGCCTGTGGCATCGAGCCACCATGAGCCCAGGTTGGTGAGGCTCGTGGTGTTGTTAGCCTTGTAGTAGGTCACGGCCTCCGCGGTCGCGGCGAGCGAGATAAAGACCGCTCCGATGGCGACCTGCGGGAGGGTGCGGAAAAGGATGGGTTGTGACATGGCGGGGTTTGCTGGGTTTGGATTGGGAGGTGGATAAGATTCGATTCGTGAAATCGGACGAAAGACGGGCTTGGGGTCTCGGGATTGAGTCGGGCGAGTGGGGAGTCGCCGGTTACTGGAGACTGCTAGTGATGGCAGTCAGAGCCCGGATCAGGGCTCCATGCGCGAAACGACGGATTGGCGATTCGGCATGCGAACCGCCGGATTTGGACAAGGCCGCGAGGGGCGATGCCGGAGGAGACGTTCATGGATTTGTCGGACAAGCGGTGATGGGTTGCTTGAACCTTGGGTCTCCTATTTCCCTGTCGTAAACCGCCGCCAAATCAAGGCAGAGCTGTCCTGCCTGCATGATTTTCAACATATAATGCAGGAAACGGAATCCACCTGCTTCACCCGCGGCAC
The DNA here is from genome assembly GCF_038066715.1 of Luteolibacter sp. Y139. Taxonomy (NCBI): domain Bacteria; kingdom Pseudomonadati; phylum Verrucomicrobiota; class Verrucomicrobiia; order Verrucomicrobiales; family Verrucomicrobiaceae; genus Neoluteolibacter; species Neoluteolibacter soli. The sequence continues at coordinate 315,312 of NZ_JBBUKT010000002.1, forward strand.
TGTTGCGCGAATGAAGGGCGAATTCCGTTTCTCCAAGTCTGCCAGATGACTCCCGGTGGCCTTATCTGCCACCCACGGTCTTCACTTCCAGCTTGCTGAAGCAGGCGTGGGTATCCACCACGCGCAGGCCCACTGTGCCGGCGGGGTAGCTTTCATCGCGAACCGTGAGGACCTCCTTGCCTCCCAGGGTCACCTTGATCACGGGACCGCGGGCGATCACGCCGAGCTGATGGGTCGCTTCGGCTGGCAACTCCACCGGAGCACGACCGATTTCCTTCCAGCCCTTGCCGTCCATTTTGCCGAGAACCAGCATCTTGTCGCGAGGGATCAGGCCGGCGAAGTAGCCGCTCTGGGCATCGAAGCCGACCGAAGGCTGGGTGACGCGGAAGAGGAGCCCGGCATCGCGGTCGCCCTTCACGAAGCGCAGCGTGGCGGTTGCTTCGAAGTCCGTGAATTCGCCGCCATCCAGCACCAGCTTTTCGCCGCTGCGGTAGTCATTGACGGGCTTCTCTGGAACGGTGCCGAGATGCATTCCATCCTTCTCGAAGGCGACGAATTGCAGGTGGCCGTAGTAGGAGAATCCCTTGGGGTGGCCCTGGGTGAAATCCGCGCTGACGGGGAGCTTGGGAGTGGGCGATGACTCGCCGGAAGGAAAGGGCAGGGGCGTGCCGGGGGCGACGGGCTTGCCGAAGTCCGGAAGGCCATCCGCGCCGAAGGTGAAGGGCTGCACGAAGATCGCCCGCCGCCAGCCGGTGCCCTTGTCGCGCTTGGCGTGATAGACATGCCACCACTCGCGATCGTCCGCGCTTTTCACGAAGCAGCTATGGCCAATGCCGTAGGTTTCATCGGTGCCGCGGAACACCGGCTCGGGGCGCTTGGTCCATGACTTGGGATCGAGCGGGTCCTTGCCGGTGAGTTCGAGCATGCCGAGCTTGTAGGTTGGAAGCCATGAAGCGGCGGTGGAGTAGGTGACGAAGGTGCGGCCGCCGTTTTGCAGGACCTCGGGGCCTTCGGCGAGGCCGCGCGACTCCTGCTTCTCCTCGGTGCGCTCCCAGAGGTAGTCGTCGTTCTTCGCGAGCAAGACGCGCGGGCCGGAGAGTTCCGTCGGCGACTTCATCGGGGCGATGTAAAGGAACTGCTTGTCGGTGCCGGGGGCGTCCCAGCCGGACCAGATGGCGTAGCGCTTGCCGCTGACTTCCAGCACGGTCATGTCGATCGCCCAGATGTTCGGCGACTTCCCATCCTTGCCATCGCCGGTGGCGAAAGGCCCATGCACCGTGTAAGGGCCGAGCGGATCGGCATCGCGCGAGGTCAGCACGTAGGCCAGGTGGTTGGCATTCTTCCCGTCTGAGGCGGCGAAATAGACATGCCACTTGCCATCTAACAGGTGGATCTCCGGGGCCCAGACTTCCTTCGCATAGGGACCGCTTTCCGGAGCGGTCCAGATCACGTGCTTCTGGCCCATCGAGGTGAGACGGTCGGAGACCCAGAGGGCGATTCCGCGGTTTCCTTCCGAGTGGCACCACACGTACTGCTTGCCGTTCTTCGTCACCCACGGGTCGGCACCTTCCGAGATTGGATTGAGGAAGGTCTTCTCGACGGCGGAGACGGAGGCGAGCAGGCAGAGGGTGATGGCGAGCGGGCGGAACATGTTTTACGGGTGATACGAGTGCTGGATCATTGGTGCAAGGAATGGAGTTGTCATACATCTTTGAGGTGATTCCTCACTGATTGCCTTCGGCTATCGAAATGGCTAAAGGGACCTTGATCCGATGAAGAGCGGCATGTTGAAGCCATTCTATAAGTTTGGAATCTTTTGGTATGCACTGGTGCTTCTCTGCGCGTTTGCGGGGTGGACGATCCGTCACCAAATTCAAACCTCACGGCTCAGGGTCGACGAATCGTCGTTTCCCGAGGGCCATCCGACCTACTACCAATCCATTTCACTCGAGCGAACAGCCTGCTATGGAACATGTCCCGTTTACACGGTCATCCTCCACCGCGATGGCAGGGCTGAATACAAGCCACGGGCGCATTTGGCGCAGCAGGGAGACTTCGAAGGAGAAATCAATTCTTACGAGTTCGAGCGTCTATCCTATTTGCTGGAGAAGAATGGCTTCGAGCGAATGAACGGGAGTTACAAGGCTGGCTTCACCGACGCGGCCACCTGCATCGTGACCGCGAGCTCCTCATCCGGGGCGAAGAAGGTTTCCGACTATGGTGGCGCGGGGCCGATCAACCTTTGGGTGATCCAGCAGTTGATCGATGGCATCCGTGCGCGAACCGACTGGAAGCCGGTGCCAAAAGCCTCTCCATGAAACCTCGCGGCTTCTTGTGGCGGAGTGCTTATTTCCGCTGCTGCATCTTGCAGTTGGGATCGGGGGCGGTGCGTTCGCCGATCTCATTGACGGGGTGGGTGAAGAGGTAGCGCCAGGTGTCCTCGTAGAGATATTTGCCGGATTTGTCCTTGGGCGAGTTTCCGCCGGGAACGACGGCGCCGTGGGCGCGGTTGGGGTCGTTCTTCACGTCCGCTTCGGTGATGAGGCGGCGGCTGTTAGAGTAGGGTGGGGTGGCGCTGTCGATGTTGACGATGGGGCCGTAGTCGTTGAGCTGGAGCATCTGCCAGGAGCGGCAGTAGTGGTCGTTCTTCCAGCCGTCGTCGAGGACGTGGGAGAAGCCGAAGTAGCGCTCGCTGGGCGTGGCGGAATGAAGGCTTTGCCAGGATTCGTATTGGTCGCGGGGGCCGGAGAACATGACGACGCGATCGACGCGGACTTCCTTGGCCATGCGAGCCGCGGTCGTGGAGCCGTGGGAGATTCCAGCGAGAATGACCTTGTCCCAGATGAGGCCCTTGCCACCGGGGGCGAGGAATTGATCCCAGTTGCCCTGCGGGTTCTCCTTGGCCAGCCACTTCACGAATTGAAACGAGCGCTCCATGATGCCGTCCGGCTTGGGGATATCGACGGCCTTCGAGTGATCCTCGCCGGTGGCGGCTTCGAGGCGGATGTTAGAGAGGAACAGGTCGTCTGCAGGTGGCGGGCCGCTGTAGAGCTTGGAGAACCAGCCATTGGCGTAGTGGACCTGGATGGCGTGCAGGCCATAGCCGGAGACGTGCTCGAAGAGGCCTTGGTTGTGGCCCATCAGCCAGATGACGAGCTTGCCCTGCGGGGCGACGCTGGTGTCGACGCAGGCGTGTTCGGTGTCCTGGGGCTTGCCGTCCTTTTCGAAGACGAAGTCGATCTCCGGGTGCTCCTTGGCGCGCGGGTCGATCTTGCTGGCGCGAGCGTTGAGGTCGTAGCGCTTTGGAGAGGGATCCTTGTAGGCTGGCGGCGCGGCGAAGGCGGCACCGGTCAGGAGAATCAGTCCCATGTACAAAGCGGTTTTTCTCATCGGCATCGTAATACGCTGCGAAGCGGGGGATCTTCACGGACAAAGGGAATTTCCCGGTTTGTATGGCAACTTGCGAGTGGGTGGGGCGGAGAATCGAAGCGGCCGCTCCGGCACCTACGCGATCGCGTAATGGCGAAAATGTCCGGAGTTCCTAAAAGTGCGGGCGTCTTGGAGGTCCACCCAGATTTCCATTACACCCCCTGTGCAATAATCCCCTACCCCCTACACCCCCATGACCGATCAAGAAAAGATCAGTCGCCTGGCTTCTGCCGCGACCGAATCCCCTTCGTCGTTCCCTTCGAACCCGAGTCCGATCGTTGTCGGACCCCCGTTCGCGATTCGAAAGACGCTGTGCTCAGATTGCCATGCGTCTGAGATGCCACTGCCGTTCTTCCCAAGAGTGGCATTCTATCAGGAAGCCCGCGTAATGCTGGGTGACCGCAAGACTGGACCGAACCACCGCCGCTTGCGCCCACATCAGCGGCCCACGCTGGCTGCGGCCTCGTGCTGCCTGATGTGCTCGCTGAGCGCCTTGTTCGTCACATCCCCGCGCGGTGAGGAGTCTCTCACCGCCGTGGCCCGCAATGTGATCCAAGCCAGCAGCGATGCTGGCATGATGGTGTCCAATTCGGCACCTTGAACCGGTAATTCAAGGGTGGGTCAGGCTTCCACGCTGCTTTCGTGGTGCCTGCCCACCCGGACCGGTGACCATTCCAAGGTCGCGCTGCGGAAATCCCGCGGAGCCGCGACTCGGTAGCGGCCATCGTCGCCGCGCTGCGCCATGGTTTCGTGGCCGTCGATGTTCACCGTGAGTTCGGGTTCGGCGCTGCCGATTCCGCAGAAGGTGAGGTGCACCGTTTCATAGCCCGGTGTCCATGAGCCCAGCCATTCGCGGGTCACGGTGACGCGGCCTTCCGCGCCTTCGACGCGAAGGGTCGAGTCACGATAGACGCCTTGCTTCCATGCCTCGCCGTCGCCCTGGTCTTCGTACCAGCGGCTGGTCTCGCTGCCATTCTTCCACCATGCTCGCAACTCGGGCTCGGGGTTTGGAATCTCGCCGGTGTGTTGTTGGAGCGGCCAATGCGGGATCACCGCGCCGCCGCGTACGAAGACCGGGATGCGGTCGATGGGGCACTCGATCCAGATGTCGGTAGCCACGGCCTTCGGCCGCGAATCATCGTGGTAGGAGAACCAGTCCGCTTTCGGCAGGTAGAGGAAGCGGCCTTCCTCGCCCTCGGCCAGGATCGGCACGACGTAGAGGTGGTCTCCGAAGTAGAACTCCGCGCTGCGCCAATAGGCGTCCGGGTTCTCGTGCTCGACCAGAGGCAGCGAGCGGAGCATCGGGGTGCCGTCCTTCACATACTGCCAGAAGGCGGTGTAAACGGCGGGCAGGAGGCGGTAGCGCATCTCGATCGCGCGGCGGACGAAGTCGGTGGTGTCTTCGCCGAAGGACCAAGGTTCCTGATCGCCATGATCGCCGGAGGAGTGAGTACGGAAGAAAGGATGGAAGACCGCGAGCTGGACCCAGCGCAGGTAGAGCTCGGGCGAAGGCGTTTCGATGAAGCCGCCGATGTCCGACCCTATGAACGACATGCCGGAGGTGGCGAGCCGCTGGCACTGGGTATTCGCCATGTTCAGGTGCTCCCATGAGGCGACATTGTCACCGGTCCAACCGCAGGCGAAACGCTGCGTGCCAGCGTAGGCGGAGCGGGTGATGGAGAAGGGGCGTCTGCCATTGCCAAAGCGCCGCAGGCCCTCCTGCGTCGCGCGGATCATCTGCATTCCGTAGATATTATGCGCCTTGCGGTGGGAGCAGGGATGGCCGTCGTAGTCGTGGCGGACGTCGTGCGGGAAGGTGCCGTCTTCGAAGACCGCCGGCTCGTTCATGTCATTCCAGATGCCGTGGACGCCGACATCTTCGATGAGGCCTTTGAATTGATCCGCCCACCAGTGGCGGACGTCGGGCTGGGTGAAGTCGGGGAAGTGGCAGAGGCCGGGCCAGACTGAGCCCTTCATGAGATTGCCGTCCTGGCGGCGGCAGAAGTAGCCCTTTTCGACGCCCTCGACCCAGACGGGATAGCCGGGATCGATCTTGAGGCCGGGATCGATGATGGCGACGGTCTTGAAGCCGTCTTGCTCAAGCTCGGCGACCATGCGCTTCGGATCGGGGAAGCGCTCGGCATCCCACGTGAAACAGCGGTAGCCGTCCATGTAGTCGATGTCCAAGTAAAGCGCGTCGCAGGGGATCTTGCGGTCGCGGAAGCCCTTGGCGATGCCGCGGAAGAGCGTTTCCGGATAGTAGCTCCACTTGCACTGGTGGTAGCCGAGTGCCCAGAGCGGCGGCATTTCCGCGAGGCCGGTGAGGCGGGTGTAGCGGCGGACCACTTCGAGCGGGGTATCGCCGTGAATGAAGTAGTAGTTCATCTCCCCGCCCTCGGCGCGGAAGGTGGTCACGTTCGGCTTCTCGCTGCCGAAGTCGAAGCCGGTGCGGAAGGTATTGTCGAAGAAGATTCCGTAGCTGCGGCCGTGGCAGAGGCTGATATAGAAGGGGACGTTCTTGTAGAGAGGATCGGTGTGCGGGCCGTAGGCGTAGGTGTCGCTGCCCCACAGTTCGAACTGGCGGCCGCGCAGGTTAAGGTCGCAGGACTTGTCACCGAGGCCGTAGAAGTATTCGCCGTGCTGGCAGACCTTGCTCATTTTCACGACCTCGCCGCCGAAGACCTTGTTGTCCTCCCAGTGGAAGCCCTTGTCGTCCTGGCAGAGGATCTTCCCCGTGGCGGTTTCGGTGATGGTGGTCTTGAGCCCGTGGCGGGTGATGCGGATCGAGAGAGAGCCGGTCTTGATGGCGAAGCCGTCGGCGAACTCGATCAGCTCGTGGTCTGGCTGGGCGGGGGCGAAGGCCGGGTCGAGGGCGTAGGAAAAATCGTCGTCGAAACGGCCTTCGGGGGAAAATCGGAAGCGGACGATGCCCTCCGCTACCAGTTGGACGGCGAGCAGGACGCCGTTGTCGGTCAAAAACTCGAACAGCCCGGCGCGGGGGTGCCGGGTTTCGCGGATATTTCCAGGGAAGAAGTCCGCCGCGAGCTGCGCGGTGCGGTGCTTCTCCATGTAGTTGCCGGAGAATTCGTCGGAGGCCATGGGTGAGTCGGCGGGTTCTGGGGGTGAACGCCGTTTGGAATATAGGCTGGGAGCCACCCGCGTGCCAAGCTCCCGGAACGCGTAGCCTAGAAACTACGCAGACGGGCGGATTTTCCCGAATCGAGGGCCCTCCATGAATGCCATTCAGAAAAACTGTGTCTGTAGATGCCTCGAAATGGACTTTGGCGGGCGTTAGGCATACAGGATGCAATGCGCGTTACGTCACGCCGACACACATGAAGATCGCGATGCTGTCTTGGGAAAGCCTCCACTCGATTCCAGTCGGGGGAGGAGCCGTTCACGTCACCGAACTTGCCGCCGCCCTGGAGCGGCGGGGGCATGAGGTCCACGTTTTCACCCGCCTCGGAAAGGGGCAGACGACGGCGGCGATCATCGATGGGGTGCACTACCACCGCTGCCCGATCGAACTGCATCCGGACTTCATCACGGAGACGAATAACATGGGTAACGCGCTCATGTATTTCCTGGCGGCTCACGAGGTTCAGTCGGGGAAACCGTTCGACATCATCCACGGCCACGATTGGCTGTGCTCCAAGGCGGTCGCGCAGGCCAAGAACGACCATGGTCGCAAGACGGTCTTCACGATTCATTCGACGCAATTCGGCCGGACCGGAAACAACCTTCATACGGGAGTGTGTGACCGGATCCGGGCGATCGAGCGCGAGGGCACCTATGTCGCGGATCGCGTGATCGCGGTGTCCGGCTATCTGGCGGATGAGGTGAAGTGGCAGTATGAGGTGCCGGAGTGGAAGCTGAGGGTGGTTTACAACGGCATCGATTGCGCGCGCTTCGATGATCCCATTGATCCGGCCATCTGTCGTGCGAGCTATGGGGTCGCGCCGATGGATCCGATGATTTTGTTCGTGGGCCGCATCAGCACGCAGAAGGGTCCCGATCTTTTGTTAGAGGCAATGCCTTCGATCCTCCACTACAAGCCGAATGCGAAGGCGGTCTTCGTCGGCGGTGGTGACATGCTCGGTCATCTCCAGCACCGGGCGAAGGAACTCGGGGTGGATTTTGCGGTGAGATTTCCCGGTGCGATGAATCCGGATGGCGATGTGATGAATCTCTTCAAGAGCGCGGACGTGGTCTGCGTGCCGAGTCGCAATGAGCCCTTTGGCATCGTGGTGCTGGAGGCATGGGCGGCGTCGAAGCCGGTGGTGGTGACGCGCAATGGCGGGCCGCGCGACTTTGTCTCGCACGGTGAGGACGGCTACATCGTGGATGCGAGTGCGTGGGGCATTGCCGACGGCGTGAAGGCGGCGTTCTCGAACTTCGAGCACGCGCGGTGGATGGGAAGCCGGGGTCGGGTGAAGGCGGCGTATGGGTTTAGCTGGGATACGATCGCGGAGCAGACCGAGGCGATCTATCGGGAGATTGTGCCGGTGGGGGCTGAGGCGGAGGTGAAAGCCAAACCGGTTGATGGTGCTCTGGAGAAGAATGCGGAGGTGCCTGTGAAGAAGGTGGGGGAAGCCAAGACGACAGCTCCGGCCGAAGTCACCAAGGTGGAGGTAACCGAGGTGAAGCAGGCAGCTAAATGATTTTTCGTAGGCGCGGTGGTGAGGCTGCGGGGGCGACCGGTGAAGCAGTCTTTGCCCTTGGCTTCCGCGTTCTTACGAACGCGCCTACGGCTGGTTTGCGCGGGCTCGGCGAGATTGGACGCGTCGACGGGACGTCGACACCCCTTAGCCGTGTCGACAGAATGTCGACACTCCTTATACTGCCTTCACTTGCTCCTTCGGAACGCCGCGCATTTCGAAGATCCGGAAAATGGTGTCTTCGATCAGGTTATTCGGGCAGCTGGCGCCGGCGGTGATGCCGATGACGGCGGGAGCTTCGCCTAACAGCGCGCCGGGGTAGCCACTGGTGATCTCCGACTTTTCGTGGAGATCGAAATGGACGATCTGCTCCAGCGATTGAAGGCACTGGGCGTTGCGGATGAAGAACGTTGGCAACGCTTGTTCGCCGATTTCCACGAGGTGGGTCGTGTTCGAGCTGTTGTAGCCGCCGACGACGAAGAGCATGTCCATCGGACGGCGCAGCATTTCGAAGAGCGCGTCCTGCCGTTCCTGGGTGGCACCGCAGATGGTGTCGAAGACTTGAAAGCTCTCCGACGAACCATCGCGAGCTACCACGGCGGCGCGGACGCGGCGTTGGATCTCCTCGGTCTCGCTCTTGAGCATGGTGGTCTGGTTCGCCACGCCGACTTTCTTCAGGTGAAGGTCGGGATCGAAGCCCGGGGAGACGGCGTGGGGGAAGCGCTTGAGCAGTGTTTCCCGGTCGCCGCCTTCGCGGATGTAGCGGCAGACGATGTCGGTTTCCTCAAGTGTGAGAACGATGAGGTAGTGGCCCTTGCCGTCCTCACCGAGCGCGCGGGAGGCGGTGGCCTGGGTTTCCTCGTGGCCGGCCTTGCCGTGAATGATCGAGGTGATGCCGTCCTTGGCGTAGCCGCGGACCCGGCGCCAGACCTTCATGACGTCGCCGCAGGTGGTATCGACCACGTAGCAGCCGAGTTCCTCGATCTTCTCCATGAAGTTCGTCGGCGCGCCGAAAGCTGGCACGATCACCACGTCCTCGGCGGTGAGTTGGTCGTAGTCGTTAGTGAGCTGTTTCCACGGCAGGGAGACGATGCCCATGTCGACGAGCTGGCGATTCACCTCGGGATTGTGGATGATTTCGCCGATCAGGAAGATGCGGTTGTCCGGGAAGACGCGGCGGGCGGCGTAGGCGAGGTCGATCGCGCGTTCGACGCCGTAGCAGAAGCCGAACTGCTGGGCGAGGCGCACGGTGGTATTGCCGAGGGTGATCTCGCCGCCATTGGCGCGGATCCGCTCGACGATGGACGACCGGTAGTGGCGCTCGACCTCGGCATTGACCTGGGTCATCACGTCCGGGCGGCGGACGTTCACTCGGGGGCGCTTCGGGGCGGCTTCGCTCATGCGGGGGCGATATAGCGCCGGGACGCCGGGGAACAAATCATTTCCGGACAGGAATGGGGTGCTGCCGGGACGCCCAGAGTGCCAAGGAGTTCGGAGTCAGAGGCCGGGGGTCCTGGCGGCCTGGCGCTCCAAATCCTCTTTCCTTCCGAGCACCGGCAGCGCCAGCAGGGAGAAAAGCACCACCGCCATGACCTGCATTCCCAGCAGATAATAGGGCCATGGGCCCATGTGATCGAGCAGGCTGGGGTTCACCGGCTTGTGGGCGGTGAAGCCGAAATTGGTGCCAAGCCATGCGTTCACTACCATGGAGAGGAGCACGTAGAGATCTCCCAAGAGAAGGGCGGTCAGCGGGCCTTTCCACCACGGGCGTTCCGTCCGCCAGCCGCGGATGATGGGCAGGTAGAAGGCCGCTCCCACGATCGCGAAATGATGGACGAAAAAGCTGAAGAACGCGGGGTGGGGGAAGCCCACCGTGATGGCGGGGGTGAGCAGGGCCTGGATGGTGCCTGCCAGCCCCCAGAAGTAGGTCAGCAGGCAGAGTGTCCGCTTTTCGGTAATCAGGGCGAATCCAGCGATGATGGCAGCCAGATCGCACAGCTGCAGCGGCAGCGAGCTGTCCAGATCGGGGTCGCCGTCGATGGTCAGCCACGCCGCCTGCGTGTAGCCGAAGGCCGTCAGGCAAAGGAAGGCCAGTAGTCCGCGGGCGATCCGTTCGTTCCTGCCGCCTGTTTTTCCCAAGGCGATGATCGAGGAGATGCCTGCGATCCCAGCGACCATCGCCCAGCCGTGCATGGCGGTAAACGGATGGAACACGGGCGGCATGGGGGCAGACAATCGCTCTGGCATCTCCTCGGCAAGCCGGGAAGGCGGATCGGGTCATGATCCGGAAGAATCCCTCGCGTCGGCTCGCCGAGGCCGCGTAATTTGCTGCCATCATGAAGCGCGGCTCTCTTTTTGCGATGGTCCCTGCCGCGTCGGTGCTGCTTGCTCTCCGGTCGCATGGCAGGCCGGTCAATCCGGATGCGCTGACCGAGGCGGGTTTCACGATTTCCGTCCAATGCTGGTCGCTGAAGGAATTCACGCTCTGGGAGGCGATCGAGATGGCTGCCTTTGCAGGAGCCAGCGCGATCGAAGTCTTCCCGGGGCAGAAGATCGGTGGGGAGCTCGGCGGCACGAAGCTGGGTCCGGATATGAGCGATGAGCAGATCGCCACGCTGCTAGAGTATGCGAAGAAGAACGGCGTGGTCCCGGTGAGCTTTGGCGTGACCGGCATTTCCAAGCGCGAGAAGGAAGCCCGGCAGACCTTCGAATTCGCGAAGAAGATCGGCCTCCACGGTGTGACCACCGAGTCGCTCGAGGCGCTGGATACCCTCGAGAAGCTCGCCGAGGAATACGACATCAAGGTCTGCTTCCACAATCACCCCAAGCCGACCGCGATGTGGAATCCGGACAAGACCTGGGAGGCGATCAAAGACCGCCACGAGAACATCGGCTTCTGCGCGGATGTGGGCCACTGGGCAACCTCCGGACTCGATCCCATGGAGGTGGTCAAGAAGGTCGCGCCGCGCGTCCACTCTTTCCACATGAAGGACCGGGAGGCGTTGGGCGAGTGGACTCATGACCGTCCCTTTGGCACCGGGGTGATCGACATCGCCGCGATTCTCGACGAGGCCCGCAAGCAGGGCTTCGCGGGCGACGTGACGATCGAATACGAGCATAACTGGAAGAGCAACGTGCCGGAGATCGCCCAGTGCGTGGGCTATCTGCGCGCCTACGCGAAGATCAGGAAGGCGTAAGCCATTGAAAATGGACGGGGAATTGGAACGGCTATTTCTTTCCCCGCCCGCCTTCCCGTGGTAGTTCCGTCACTGCCATGAGTGATCCCTATTTGCCGCCGTCCGAGCCCGCGTCTGTCGCTCTGCCGCAGTCCGGGCTTTCCAATGAAGAGCGCACCTGGGCTTTGGTCGCGCATCTTTCCGCACTGTCTGCCTATCTGACCGGATTCGGGATGATCCTGGGGCCCTTGGTCGTGTGGTTGATCAACAAGGACAGCAAACCCTTTGCCGCGGAGCAGGCGAAAGAGGCGCTCAATTTCAACATTTCATGGCTGCTGTGGGGAATCCTTTGGGGTGTGGCCGCCTTCATCCTCACCTTCGTTCTTGTCGGCATCCTGATGTGGATCGCGTTTGCCTTCTTCGGAGTCGTGTGGACCATCCTCTGCATCATCGGCGGGATTAAGGCGAATGAAGGCGTGGCCTACCGCTATCCGCTGACGATCCGTTTCATTTCGTGAGTTTGAGGGAGTGCCACATCATCACCGGTCCGGCGGGTGCGGGGAAATCCTCCCATGCCCGCCGGCTTGCTTTGGAATTGGGCGCATGCCTCATCGATAGCGATACAGCGACGGAGCGGCTTGTCCGCGCCGGGCTTTCGCTGGCGGGGATGGATCCCGATGATCGCGACTCGCCTGCTTACAAGCGGGTGTATCGTGATGCGGTGTATGAGGCGATGTTCGACCTCGCTGTAGCGAACTTGCCGCAGATTCCGGTGGTTCTTGCTGGTCCGTTTACTCGCGAAGGCGGTGAGACGGATTGGCCGGAGCGGCTGGAGCAGCGGCTTGGCGTTAAGCCGGTGCTGCACTTCGTGTGGTGTCCCATCGAGGTTCGCCGCGAGCGGATGATTGCGCGAGGCGAGGACCGGGATTTGCCGAAGCTGAAGGATTGGGAAAGCTATGCTGCTTCCTGCCGTGAGGAGCGGCCGGTGTGGGAGCATGTGTTCGTGGAGACAGGTTGTTAGAGCGTGGGGGGAAGGCGCCGCAACGGGAAGATGTGGACGTCCACGTGATCCACCCAGAGCATCGATTCGGGTGGACCGTGAGGTTCTGGCAGGCCGTCCCATTTTACCGGGAGGGTGGACCACTGGTCACACTTGGCAGGGCCCCAGCGGTAGGGCGGGTGATGGACCTTGCCGCTGTAGAGGCGGTCGTTCCTGCCGCGGGAGAAGAGGATGTAGCGCTCTAACAGAAAGAACTCGAGCGTGCCGGGATGTGCTTCCCGTATTTCGCCGGCGGGGCCGTACTCGTAGACCGCCTCGTCGAGTTCGCCATCCCGCAGGCAGTGATAGCGGGTGGCATTGAGATCTCCGCCGTAGCGCATGCGGGCGTGCTCGTAGGGAAGCAGGAAGAGATTGCGCGCCAGCTCCACGGCGACGGGTTGGTTGCAATCGAGTGAGAGGAACCACACGCCCGGCTGGCCGGAGTCATCGTGGCAGTAGATCCGGACGTTGAGCTCGAGGAACCACGACAGCCCGGGCACGGCAGGCATGAGGACGGGCCTGACCCGCTCCATCAGGAACGGCACCACGCCGAGCCAGGCCTCTCCCTCGTGAAGATCGAGATGAAGGCCGGCGGGCAGGAGCGGGCGAAGCAGATCCGGATCGACGCGCCAGTGGAGGAACAGCAGGCGCGACCAGCGCTGCTTCATCACCGGGAGTCCCGCGGGACGATCGCGGGCGGCGAGGCGATGGTAGGTGGTCGGCTGCGTGTGGTTCACCCGCCCATGGATGGCTTTCCGGGGACCTTGAGAAAAGGAAAGGCTGCACAAGCCCCGGCAAATTCCGTGGGCCATGGACAGAGTTGGACTCCGGAGCGGAACATTTCCGAAGATTTTTTGCTAAGTCGGCTGATCCGCCCGGCATCCATGCGTGCAATCCCGCTTCCCTCCTAGGTCTGCGGGGATGCTGTCAGACAAAATCCGAGAAGGATGAAACGTGTTCTACCTGAGAAACGTTCCGTCCCGACCCACGGCGAGGTCCCCAAGACCAAGCCACCCGATTGAACCCAATATACCCTCAGAAGCCCAATGACCCAACGTCAGACCCTGCTGGCGCTCGCTGCAATGACGAGCCTCTCCGCGACCCCTGTCCTAGCCCTTTCCCTCTACTGGGATGGCACGAATACCACCCCGGACGCCGATGGCGGTGCGGGGACTTGGGATACCGCCACAACCTTGAATTGGGATACGGCGGCCACTGCCGGAAGCGATGCCGTATGGCCCGCCACAGGCACGGACAATGATGCGGTCTTCGCCGGCGCCGGCGGGGCCGTCACTATCCCGACCAACGGCGTGGTGGCGAATGACCTGAGCTTCCAGAGCACAGGATACACCGTCAGCGGCGACCCGCTGACCCTGAATGCCGCGACGAACAATATCACGGTAGCCGGTGGCGTCACCGCAGCGATCTCCGTGCCGGTCACCGCCACCGCGGGCAATGTCAACGTTGTCGGCACCGGCACGCTAGATCTCAGCGGGGCCTATGCGGGAAGCGCCCGGAATTTCACGGTCTCCAGTGCCACGGTGAACCTTTCCTCACCTACCTTTGCGATCAAGAAGTTCATCGTGGGGGCCATCATCGGCACCACCACTCCCGCCACGCTCAATCTCAACGGCGGGACGGTCACCACGTCCGGTGACTATGTGGGGATTGGGGACGGCATCAGTGCCACGCTGAATGTCCAAGGGGGTAATCTGACGCTGGGCGCGGCGACGACGGCGCTTTTCCTGGGGACCAATACGAATACGGTCGGGACGCTGAACATCACGTCCGGCAGCGTGAATGTGAACTCCGGGCCGCTGAACGTGGGCACGGGCTACAACGGCGCCCAGACCACGGCCTCGACGGGCATCCTGACCATTTCCGGCACCGGTGCCTACAACCACAACAGCGGCAGCCAGGTGAAGCTCACCAACTCGGCGAACCAGACCGGCACGGTGAACCTGCTGGCGGGCGGCACTTTCAGCATCAACGGGCAGGCAATCACCAAGGGCTTGGGCACCGCGACCTTCAACTTCGACGGTGGCACGCTGCGCTCGCTGGTGAGCACCGCGAACTACTTCACTGGAGGCCTCAATCCCGTGGTGAATGCCGGCGGCGCGAATGTCGATACGAATGGCTTCAACGGCACCATCTCCACCAACCTGACCGCAGGCACGGGCAATGGTGGCTTGACCAAGAAGGGCGCTGGTTTCCTAGGCTTGGCCGGGGTGAACACCTACACCGGCAACACGGTGATCCAAGGCGGTCAGCTGATCGCGAACGCGCTCACCGCCATTCCGGCTCCGGCCAAGGTCTCGGTGGCAAGCGGTGCGGGCTATGGCACGCGGCTCGGCCTCGTCAGCGAGGCTGACTTTCTCAGCCTGGCAGGTGCCGCGGCGTTTGCTCCGGGTTCCTACGCTGCCTTTGACACGGGCAGCGGCAACCAGGTCCTGACCACGAACATCGCCACCGCCACCAATCTCGGTACGGCGATTGGTTTGGCAAAGGTCGGCGCCAATACGTTGACGGTCGATCTCTCGGCCCAGACGTTCACCGGCGACATCGCAGTGAATGGCGGCCCGCTGACGCTGGATACGGCGGGCACGCGCAGCTATGGCGGAGCCATCACCGGAAACCAGACGCTCAATGTCCAGGGCACCGGCGGCCTGACGCTTACCGGCACTTCGAGTATCGGCCAGTTCAACAAGTTTGGTGGCAGCACCTTCACTTCCGCCGGGACAATGACCGTGGCGAACGGCCAGAACTTCTATGCTCATGAAGGGACCTTCCGGCAGACCGGCGGCGTCGTGAACAGCGGGGCCTATGTGGTCATTGGCCGGACAGCCGGCCTGACCGCCGAGTATGTGATCAATGAAGGCGTGCTGAATGCCAGCGGCGTGACCGGAACCTCTCGCAATACCGTGCTCGCCGAGCAGGGCAGCACCGGGATCCTGACGATCAACGGCGGACTGGTGAATGCCCTCAACAGCGCCACCGGCGGCGCGGCAGGCAACTCTGTCTATGGCATCCGCATGGCTGGCACCGTGGCGGACACCGCGACCCTGAACCTGAATGGCGGCACGCTGGTGCTCAGCCGGACCACAGGCGTGGGCACCTCAACCTTCAATTTCAATGGAGGCACCTTGAAGGCGAACAACAGTTTCACGGACTTCATGTGGGGCTTGACCCGGGCGAATGTCCGCAATGGCGGGGCGGTGATCGATACGAATGGCAGCAACGTGACGATCGCCCAAGCCCTGCGACACTCGGAAATTCCAGGCGATGCGGCGACGGACGGCGGCTTGGTCAAGCGCGGTGATGGAGCCCTGGACCTCGCCAGTTCCGAGAACGACTACACCGGTGACACCACGGTGGTGGGCGGGAGCCTGGTGATGCACTCGCCCACGCTGGCGGACGGCTCGGACGTTACGATCGGGAGCGGGGCCTTTTTGGACCTTGAGACCGGCGTGACCGATACCATCCGGACTCTGGTGATCAATGGTCAGCCGGCGGCGGTGGGCACGTGGGGCGGCAGCGGCTCTAGCGGGGCGGATCACGTCAGTGACGCGATCCTTGGCGATGGGCTACTTCTCGTCACCCAATTGGCAGCCGTTTCCGACTATGACGCCTGGGCCACCGGCAAGGGATTGACCGGAGGAAATGCCGCGTCCACGGCTGATCCGGACCAAGACGGAGTGAGCAACCTGCTGGAGTTCGCGCTGGATGGCGATCCGCTCAGTGCCTCCGATAAAGGCAAGCAAGTCGTGCAGATTCAGGATGTCTCCGCTCCTGCTGGGAAAGAACTCACCCTGGTGGTGGCGGTGCGTGATGGGGCAACTTTCACCGCAGGCAGCGGCAATTCGCAGACCGCGACGGTGGACGGCGTGGTCTACCGGATCGAGGGATCACTTGGCCTCGCCAGCTTCGACAGCCCGGTCTCGCATGTCTCCGTCTCCGATGATGCGGGCATCGACATGCCTTACTTGGGTGGAACGGATTGGGAGTATCACACCTTCAAGCTGAATGCCTCCGAAGGACTTCCCTCGAAAGGCTTCCTGCGGGTGAGTGTGCAGCCGGCTCCCTGAGCCACACCGTTGACCATTGTTAGATCACACCGCGCGAGCTTCGGGGCTCGCGCGGTTTTTCGCGTTTCAAGCCGAAGCTCAGAGCGCTGCGATGATCTTCTCCATCCGCTTGCCGTAGTCGACGTAGCTGTCGTAGCACTGCTGCCAATCGACCTGCGACTGGTCCTTCACGTGGAAGACAGTGGCGACGTGGGGCTCGATGGCGATCCAGCCCTCGTAGCCGCGGGACTTCGCATCGGCGAGGATCTCGGGGATCTTCGCATCGCCCTCGCCCGGCATGGTGTAGATGGGCTCCACGCCGTCGGTTGGCGGGCTGATGCAGTCCTTGATGTGGATGTGGACGACGTGGTCGCGGACCGTGGTCCAGAACTCCCACGGGTCTTGCCATGGGTAAGGCTCGCCCTTCGAGCGGTCGCGTTGGAACAGAGGATTGCCGGTGTCGAAGACGAGCTTGAGGCCGGGGATTTCCTCGATCAGCCGAAGCGTGTGTTCGGCGGAGAAGCCGCCCCAGTTCATACAGTTTTCGTGGATGGCGGTGAGGCCGGCATCGTCGAAGCGCTGCACAATTTCACGAAGGCGGCGGAAGCGCTCCTGCTCCTGCTGGTCTTCGCCCCATGGCTCCTGGGCGTAGGACATCACGCGGATGAGCTTGGTGCCGAGGCGTTGCATGCGCGGGATGGCGCGCTCGATTTCAGCAAGCGTGATGGCGAAGTCGGTGGTGATCTTCTTGCCCCAATTTCCGATCAGCGAGCCGAATTCGGGGATCTGAATGCCGGCTTCATCGAGACGGTCGGCGACGCGGTCGAAGTCATCCTGCGGCAACTCGTGGAGGTTCGCGCCATTCATTCCGCGAGCGGAGATGGCGGACCAGCCGAGTTCCTTGGTGGCCTTGATCTGGGTCTCGAGGTCGCGTGCGGCCTCGTCGGCGAAGCCCGTCAGTTTAAGGGTCGGAGCGGACATGTCTGACAGATGTTGAGCCTGCCCGGCCGCTGCCTGCAACCCGCAAGTGCATCCCCTCAATGGGTGCCCCATTGAATGGAGTATTTCACCTCGTTCCCACCGAGCCCCGGACGAAGAACTTGTGGGCTTCATTGAGGGGGACCTCAACTTCGACGCTGGTGGAGCCGTCCGGGTTCTGGTGGAGGAGCCGGTCCGCCGGAACGAAAGGAAGCCAAGACGACAGATCGTCGCTGGTATCCAGCAGGATCGCTGAATCGGGGACGGTGCCGCGCCGGGTGTAGCCCACTCGCAGGCCATTCGCGGAGTGGCCGAGCAGCCGGATCGGGTTCACGGCATCCTGCTGCAAGGGATCGCGCAGGAAGACATACTCGGTACCGAGATCGAGGCCGTCGCCGTCCGGGTCATCATGCAGACCAGTGAAGGGACCGCCGGCGGGGAAGTGGAGTGAGCGCCAAGCGCTGAAGTCGGTGAGGGGGAAGCCATTGGACGAAACTCCCTTGCCCTGAAGTGGGATCGTGATGGTGCCAGCGATGGTTTCGAGGTTCAAGGTTGAGGCTGTGTCGCCTTCCGCTGTCGGCTGGAAAGTAAGCGGCAGGGTGACGGGAGTGTCGGCGACCACCGGGAATTGGGCGGCTGAGTGGAGCTGGAATGGTCCGGCCCCAAGCGGTGACGCGGTAGCGGTGATGGGTTCGGAATTGTCTCCGGAGATCAACACGGTGCGGGTCAAAAGATCGCCTTGCATCACCGCTCCAAAATCGAGTGAAGCTGGCTGGATGGTCCATGGGGCGATGACTGTCATTTCCGCCAACAAGGGAACGGTGGGACGCAGCGGGTCATTGCTGGTCAAGCGGAGCTGCCGGCGGTAGGTCCCGGGAGCCAGTCCGGTGCTGTTAAAACTGAGGTTAAAGTCCGCGGAGGCACCGGGAACCAAGGTGCCGCCGGTGGCGGAGCAGCTCAGCCAGGAAACATCGCGCCCGCGCTGCAGGACGCTCAGGGAATTTGCCGCCAGCACGCGGGCGGAACCGGTGGTGTATCGGGCGTCCGAGAAAAGCTGCTGCCCCAGTGCGAGGATACGTCCCTGGCCCAAGCTGCCTTGAGCGGCGAAGCCGCGGCCATCGGGCAGGAGCGCGAGCAGGGAAGCTTGGCCGGTGGCCGCGAGTCCGATCTCGCAGTCCGTTCCCGTCAGGGCGGAGACGCCTTGCATCAGGGGGAGGACAGCGAAGCCCGTGGCTTGCGCGGTGGTCACGGGGACGTGAGCTGCACTCAGGCCACTGTCCTTGATCAGGCTATTCAGACGGCTTACGGAGGAATAGGTGCCACCTTCAAGGATCAAGGTGCCTCCGGACTTCACCCATTCGCGCAAGGCCGAGAAGTGGGAGCTTACCAACGAGGTCATGCGGCCGTCGATGATGATGGTGTCGTAGGCAGCGGGCGTCAGCAGCCCGGCAGTGGTCGGGATATTGGTCGGCGTGGCACCCCAAGTCGCGAGGTCGGCAAGGAGGGATTGATGGTTGTTCGCGAAGACACCGACCCGTAGCCCGGCCAAGACCGGGGATGTGGTGCCCGGCGCGGAGGGATTCATGACGGACGAGGTCCAAGTCAGGTTCTCGGGGCCGGCGTTTGCAACTTGGAGTGGCAGGGTCGAGGTAGCACCGGCAAAGCGGGTCAGTGGAGGAAGCTGGACTGGAGCTTCCAAGACGGGGCCCAAGGTTGCGGTTCCGGACAGGGGAATTGCCGGAGGCGGTGTCACGGCATTGGAAATGATGCGCAGATTCCCGCCATACGAGTTGGCGAGGAGTGGGCTGAAGCGCACTGTGAAAGTCGCCGACGCGCCACCTTTCAATGTAAGCGGGAAGGCAGGACCGGTGGCGGTGAAGCCCTCCGGAAGTTCCAGGGCGGAGATGATCACCGGCACCGTGCCCTTGTGGTCCACCCGCAGCGTGGTGCTCGCCGGCACTCCGGCCTTGGTGCTGGCGAAGGTAATGGACGACTTGTTTGGCAGCAGGGTCGACTCGGTGGGAACTTCAATCGTGATCGGAACGGTGACCGCCGGTTGGGCCGGGCTGTTGGTCGTGTACTTGAGCGTGGCCTGATAGGTGCCCGGGATCATGCCCGCGGAATTGATCGTGAAGCCCGCCGTGCTGGTGGCGCCAATGGCGGTCGTCCCACTCACCGGGGTTGGGGTGACGAAGCCGCGCAGGCGGCCGGCCATCCACGAGAAGCATTGGTCGGTGAGCTTGCGGTTGCCGGTGGAATTGTAGGTGAAGACATCGTAGAAAACCGAGGTCGAAGCAATCACCCAACCTTTGCCTTGCGGTCCGACGACGGTCGAATTGTTGAAGGTGGTGCTGTTGATCTGCCTCTTCGTGAGAGCCGCAGCCTGTCCACTGAGGTTGAACTGCAGGTAAGGGTAGCTGGTATCATACAGCGAGGTGATCCCGCTGGTGATGGGATGGGGCACGACCTGCAGCGAACCGTAGCCGCCAGTGCCCGTGGCTGCCACAATGCCGCCACCAGACATCAGCGAATTGATCTTCGTGATGCTCGAATTCTCGGTGGTAACCATCATGCAGCCACCATTTTCGATCCAGGTTTTGAGGGTTGCGATGTAGGCGGTTGATAGCGAATCGATCGTCTGGTCGAGAAGGATCACATCATAGGGAGTCGGGTTAGGCGAGGCGGCTGCCGCAAGATAGGTGACCGTGGCACCACGTGCGACCAGAGCAGCTTCAAGGTAGTCCAAGAAGGGATCAAAGACCGAGATGACCCCGATCTGCAGTCCCTGAAGGTCCTTGCCATTCGGGGCGGCATAGGGCGTGTATTCCACGCTCGCGCTCCATTGAAGGGCGGCTCCGCCGGGATTGCTGATGTTGAAACTCCGCGTTGCCGTGGTGAGACCGCCTTGGAGATTCACCGTGTAGGGAGTGGCATTGGTCGTAGCGAGCGGGGGCGGGGTGGCGGTGCCGTTCAGCGTGATTTCCGCGGCAGGAGTGTTCGCTGCATTCGAGGCGATCCTGAGTTTTCCCTGGAATGTGCCGACTTGTGGCGAGTTGAAGCCTAGTGTCAGTGTGCGGGACGCGCCCGGGACCAAGGTGAAGGCGCTGTCAGCGGGGGTTACGGTGAAGGGAGCATCGATGGTGAGCGAGGACACCGAGAGGACTTCGGTGCCGCTGTTGGTCACCGTTGCAGAGATGGTGGTGGCATTGGCACCGGCGAAGACCGAAGCGAAGGTCGCCGTGGTACGGGAGAGGGTGATGGCGGGGGTGCCGATGACGGTGAGTTCCACTGGGACAAGCACCACGGGACGTACCGGGTCATTGGTGGCCAGCTCGATGCTCGAGCGATAGATTCCGCCGATCAGCCCGCTGGCATTGGCCGTGACGGTGACATCGGCGCTGCCGCCCGCGGCGACGGTGCCGCTGGCGGGACTCGTCGTGCGGAAGGTGGGTGTTCCGAGGGTCGCGTCGAGGAAAGACGACATGATGCCCTGCACTTGGGCGTCGTCGCTCACGCTGCCGGTGCTGCCGACGTACACCAGATGGTAGAGGCGGGTATTGGCGGCGAGGCCGGAGATGGTATGGGCGTCGTCATTGGTGTCGCTAGCGAAGCTGTGGGACAGTCCTGGCTTGTCTTCCACGATCACGAGATGGTGGAGGGTCCGGAAGCCGGGACCTTGGACGCGCTTGAAGAAGCCGCGATAGGTCACCTGGCCGCGCTGGAGTAGAACGGAAGAGCCCACCGCAGCGCCGGCACCATTGGCTCCGAGATTTCCCCGGATGCGGAATTCATTCACGTTTTTCAGATCCGCCGCGAAGACAAAGAGTCCCGGGTACTTCCGCGTGAAGTACTGGCCGCTGGTTCCCAAGCTGCCAGGCGCAGCCGTGATGAGGCCATCCGTGTAGATCAAGTTGCTGTCGGAAAGATCGGTGGAGAGTTTGTTGCCGCCGTCGAAGAGATTTGCGCCGCCGTCAATGATCTCGCTTCCGGTGAAGCCTTCGTCGAAGTGCTCGCGATAGGGGATCGCGGCCGTGACGCTGGCCTGATTTGCATCCAGCTTGGTCAAGGCAGTGCTGAGATCGGTGGCAGACGTCACCGCGATCGATGGTACTGACCAAGTCAGGGCCGAGTTGCCTTGGTTGGCCAAGGTAAAGGAGCCGGTCATCGTGGTGCCCGCAGCGAGGGTGAATTGCAGGGGCAGCGGGGTCGCGAGCGCAGCAACGGGGGGGAGGATGGCACTGCCAGTGACGGGAACTTGAAGCGCCGGCTGGGCGGGCTCGTTCGAATGGATCGTCAGGCTGGCGGCAAGGGGGCCGCTGGCGGTGGCGGGTTGGTGGCGGACACGAACCACCACGCTGCTGAAGGCAGGGACGCTGAGGGGATAGCCAGTGCCGGCGATGGAGAAGTCCGGAGACGAAGAGTCGATGCCAGTGATGAGCAAGGTGGCCGCTCCGCGGTTTTCCAAGGTGAAGTTCTGTTCGCTGAATGTTCCCGCGCAGGTTGCGGGCATGGTGATGGATGCGGGCGTGGTTTCGAGGTCCGGCGTTCCGGTCACGGTGAGGCGCACCGGCACCGTTAGATTCTGGGCGGGGCTGGTGGCGGTCAGCTGGATCTCAGCGAGATATTCCCCGGCCGCCATGCCGGTGGTCTTCGCCGTGACCTGCAGGGGCGAAGCGCTGCTGGCGGCGGCGGTGCCGCTCGGCGGTGAGAGTTCCAGCCAGTCGATCATGCGGTGAGATCCCCAGAGCGCTAGGCGCACGGCGAGATTGAGGTGAGACACCACGCCAGTCTTGTCGTAGAAAACGTCGTCTCCGAAACATGCCACGCGTCCCTTGCCCAGGGATGAGATCGCACCCACGGTCGCGGTCCCCATTTTCATGATGGGCACGGCGGGGGCTGCGAGCGTGAGCTGCCCATAGTAGTAGGTGGCGGGCAGGGCCGTGACGCCGGTGGTGACCGGGTGGGGGAGGAACGTCGCGGCCGGACTACTAGAGTTCCAGTAGGAGAGCGTGATGCCGCTGCCGGCCAGGATGCTGTTCGGATAGGAGAAGTAACTATTCTGGTCTGCCAGGAACAGGGATCCGCCGTCCATGACCCACGTCCTCAGCAGGGTCAGGTTGGAACTCGACAGGTAGTCGACATTGCCATCAAGGTAGATCAGGTTCTTGCCCGAGATATTGCCAGCGGTGAGGCTGGAGTAGTTGATGTAGCTGGTGTCCGCACCTTCGGTCTTCAGCCGGGCCACCAGGTCATCATAGTAGCTGGAGGAACTGGAGATCACCAGGGCCTTCAAACCTTGCAGGGGCTTGGTGAGGGATCCATCTCCCACCGGCACCACGGTGGAGGTCCAAGAAACGGCGGAGGCGCCGGAGTTCGCGAGGTTCAAACTCTGGGTGGCGGAAGAGCCCGAAACCAAGGACAGGGCGAGGGTGTTCGGCCCCACGGACAGAGCTCCGGAGGCCATGCCGCTGCCATGGAGTCCGATCTGCCGCGGTGCCTGTCCGGGTGCATTGGTGGTGAGGGTCAGTGTGCCGACGACCTCTCCGAAGTCCTCCGGGCCGAAATGGATCGCGAGGCTGCGGGTTTCTCCTGCTGCCAATTGCAACGGGGCGGATAGCGGCAGCGAAAAGAATGGTGAGCCGGCAAGAGCGGCTTGGACACTCAGCGGGGCGGATCCCAGGTTGGTGATCTGTAGCGCCTGACTCCGGATGCTGCCGATGGAGGTCGGCTGGAATTCCAAGGCTTCGGCGGACACTTGGAGAATGGGCGCGCCGGTTACTTGCATTGCCAAGGGGATGGTCACTGCGGGACGTCCGGCCTGACTGTGGAGCAGGGACAGGATCCCCTTGTAATTTCCGACGTTGGCATGGCTTGCATCGAAACGCAGTTGCACCGGGGTGCTGCCGCCTGCCGGAATGCTGCCGGAGGATGGCTCCGCATAGACCCAGGTGAGACCCGGATCGATGAGTTGAAGAAAGGCTTGCATGACGGGGCGCGCCACCTCCTCCGCACCGAGTGAGGAACCGCTATTACCAGCATAGAGCAGATAATGGATGCGCCGGGTGCCGGACAGGCCGCTCACGGTATGATCGTCTTCATTCGTGTCCGTGGGGAAGCTGTGACCGAGCCCCGGTCGGTCCTCGACGATCACGAGCTGATTGATGGAGGGATCGCCGGCTCCGTAGGTCCGCTTGAGGAAACCGCGGTAGGTCCTGCCGTGAAAGGTCATGGTCAGTTCGCTGCCATCGACCGTGCCGGAACTATCCGCCCCGGTGCCGCCGGTGATCTGGAAATTGTCCACGCCCTGCATTTCGGCGGAGAACACGAAGAGTCCGGGATACTTGCGGGTGAAGTAGCGCCCGCCGGGGCCGAAGGATGCGGGCGAGGCTGTGATCTTGCCGTCGGAGTAGTTGAGGTAGGTGGTAGCGGCTAGGTTCGTGGCAAGATAATTGCCATTGTCGTACATGTCGTTGCCGCCGTCGGAGATGTTGGTGCCGGTGACGCCGTCGGTGAAATCGTAGCGGCCCGGGATCAGGCTGGTGATCGTCTGATAGTCGCGGTCGAGATCGACTAACAGATCGGCCAAGACGTCAGTGTCATTGGCGGATTCATTGCTGGTATCGCTCATACCCACGCTCCACTCGAGGGGCATGTCGCCCGGATTGCTGATGAGGAGTTGTTCGGTGCGCGCGGTGCCTTGAGGCGTGCTGGTGGAGAAGGCCAGCGGGCTGTAGTTCAAGAGGGCGCCCGTGAAACCAGTCCCACGGAGCTGTGCGCTCAGCAGAGGATGGGTGGGATCGTCAGAGCTGATCGTGATCGCCCCTTCTTGCAGCCCCACATCAGGAGGACAGAATGTGACCGGAAGCGTCAGCCGCTGCCGGGGTGCCAGCGTCAGAGGCGCGGGCGAAACAATGGCGAATGCGGGGTGATTGATCGTAATCGCTGAAATCGAGACCGGTTGTGTTCCCGGGTTTTCGATGGCGATGTTCCGGATCGCGGTGCCATTGACGGCGGAATCCGGGAAGACCAACTCCGCGGGATCGAAGGAAATGGCGGGAGCGTCGGAGACGCTGAGCTGCACCGCGATCTCGCGTTTCGGGGTGGTGGGAGAGTCGGTAGTCAGCACTAGCCCCCCTTGGTAGATGCCCGCCTCGACGAAGCTGGCATCGAACAACAGTGTGACGGTGGCCGTCTCGCCCGGAGCCAACGTGCCCGAGACCGGGTCTGCGATCTGGAGCCAGCGGCTGCGTGCCGCCAGCCAGTCCACCGCTTGATTGACGAACAGCCGGGTCTGTCCCGTGGCCCAGTCGCTGGTGTAGTGAATCTCGTTGCCTGCCATGAAGACCCGGCCGGCTCCAAGCCAGGAGGCCGCAGCAAAGATGTCGCCCGAAGGAGTGCGGACCAACGCCTCCGCCGGGCCGCTGACCGTGCAATGGGCGCCGTAGGAACTCGCCCCGATTGAGGTGACATTCTCGGTGATCTCGTGGGGCACGATGTCGGTAAGCGTCTCGAAGATGAAGCTATCGTAGACGAGCCCTTGAATGCCGCTGCCGTTTGCCAGCGCGTTGATGTTTCCCATGGAGACGCTCTCGTCGCCTTCCAGAAAGAGGGCACCGCCCGCCATGGTCCAGGCGCGCAAGAGGGCGA
Source organism: Luteolibacter sp. Y139 (assembly GCF_038066715.1). Classification (NCBI taxonomy): domain Bacteria; kingdom Pseudomonadati; phylum Verrucomicrobiota; class Verrucomicrobiia; order Verrucomicrobiales; family Verrucomicrobiaceae; genus Neoluteolibacter; species Neoluteolibacter soli. The sequence continues at coordinate 340,303 of NZ_JBBUKT010000002.1, forward strand.
TGTCGGCGGCTGTCAAGGAGGACGCCGTGTCGTCGAGGACGACGATGCTGATGCCATTGAGAGAAGTCGCGCCAAGTGGCAGGGTGAGCGCTGTGACGGAGGCACCGCGGCTGCCCATTTCGGTTGCGAATTCGGAGAAGCTCCCCGTGAGCATGCCGATCCCGACGCCGCCCAAGTCCACGTCGACATCCTCGACCGAAGGCAAGGCGTCGTGGACCCGCACCGCACCGGGGCGATCCGGATCCTCCTCGGTTCCGGCGACATGAGCGGGCAGGTTCGTGCTTTGGTTGGCCGAGATCGAGGCCACGGTGGACTGCCATTGGAGAGGGACGTTGCCGTCGTTGGTGATCTGCACCGTGCGGGTGGTAGAGTCGCCCGCCAAGAGGGAGACGGAAATGGATTCTGGTGCGGCAGAGAGTTGCGCCTTACCCAAGCGGAGCTCGAGGCCCTCGGCATTGGGAGGGAGCGTGACGGTCGTGGTCGTGCCGGCCATGTAACCGGCAGCGGTCGCGCGGAGCTGATAGCTTCCTTCGTAAACCTGGAAGTCGAAGTGTCCGTCTGCGTCCGTGGTGATCGTGCCGCCAAGTGGTCCGGAATAGGTGAGGGCGGCACCACCGATAGCTCCCAGACCATCCTTGCGCAGCACCTGTCCGCTGATGCGGTGGAAGCTGTGGACTTCAAGTGGCCGCAGGGACGTCCAGCTTTCGCCGGTGGCGGGAGTCACCGTGAATTTAAGCGGCACCTGGGCCGGAGTCGGGAGATTGGGAGCGAGAGCGATGGTGAAGCGATGCAAGCCGGTGAGCTCTCCGGGATCCAGATAGCTGAGCGGGAAGGGACCGCCTGTCACGGTCACGCCGGGCGTTGGCGTTTCGAGGCCGAGTGTCGCGGTGCTCGCTTCCGCGGGCTCCGACCCGACGTTCTTGAATGCAACATCGAAGGTAATCGTTTCACCAGGGCTGGCGATGCCATCGCCGTTTCCGGCCAGCTCGGCGACCTCGACCACGCTCGGAAGCACCCGGGGTCCCGAAACGTACTCGGCGGCGCGGTGCAGATTCAGGCGTCCGCCCGAAACGCAGATCCCGTTCAATGCAGGCAAGCGATCGGCCGTTTGCAGCAGCACCTCCTTGATGTCCATATGGCTGCGTTCCGGACTGATGGCATAGAGCAAGGCGGCGGCGCCGGAAACATGGGGCGTGGCCATGGAGGTGCCGCTCTTGGTGCCGTAGGTATTGCCGGGCGTCGTGCTATAGATGTCAGTGCCAGGAGCGCCCAAATCGACGGTCGTCTTGCCGAAGCAGGAGAAGGATGAGAGCGCATCGGTGCGCGTGGTGGATGCCACGGCGATGACATTGTCGAGATTGTAGGTGCTTGGGTAGTGAGGGGTGATGTCGTTGTCCGTGGCATCGTTGCCAGCGGCCGCGATAAACAATTGGCCCGCGGCACCGGCGTCGCGGATGGCCTGCTCCAAGGTGGCGCTGTAGGCACCACCGCCCCAGGAATTGGATGTCAGCGTGACCCCAAGCTTGCGGCCGTAGTTGACAGCGTCGACCGCGTCGGAGGTGCTGCCACTCCCGCCTGGGCTGAGGAATTGCAAGGCAACCAGTGAGACTTCCCAATTGACTCCGGCAACGCCGATCAGGTTGTCACCCACGCCACCGATGGTCCCGGCGCAGTGGGTGCCGTGGCCATTGCCGTCGGTGGGGTCTGAGTCGTCGGTATAGAAGTCCCAGCCATGGACGTCATCGATGAAGCCATTGGCATCATCGTCGATGCCATTGGCCGGGATCTCACCGGGATTGGTGTACATGTTGGCGGCCAAGTCCGGGTGACTGCCATCAATGCCGGAGTCGATAATGCCGACGATGACATCGCGGCTGCCGGTGGAGATGCTCCAAGCCTCCGGGGCATCGATGTCAGCATCCGCGACTCCGGAAGACTGGCCGGTATTGTGCAGACCCCAGAGCGAGGAGAAGCTGGGGTCCGACGGCGTCACGTCGGCGAACTGCAGATAGTCGGGCTCGGCAATCGCCAGTTGCTCGTTTCCGAAATCCGCGCGGAAGCGTGAGATCAAGCCATCCACGGCATCGAGTATGGCATGGGGGGCTTGGACGAGATAAACGTCGTCGGTGAGCAGCTTCCGCCGGATCTTGAGACCCTGCCGTGCGCACCAGTCTGCAACAGCCGCGCGGTCGAAGCCGGCGGGGAAGCGCATCATCGCGTGATCAGCGACCTGGATCGTGCGGCTCAGGCGCTTGTCCCGGCCGTCGGGCAGGTGCTGCCATGTCTCTTCAACCTGAAGCAGGGGATACTTGAAGGAGCTTTCAACGAGTTGTGAAATACGCCGCCTGTTTTGGTTGCCGGGCAGGCTGAGTTCGCGACGGTCGAGAAGCTTGGCCGTGGCCAACAGGTGATCGGCGGGAGCCTCCACCCCTGCGGACGAATCCAGTGCGTTGCGTTCCGGTCCGCTCTGGTCACGGGAGTCAGGGCCCGCCGTGGAAAATGCTGTCGCTTCCGTAGATGCCGTGCTGTCGCCGCTGCCAGTCACCGGGGCGTGGCGGGGACTCAATAACAGGAGCAGGGCAATGAGAAGGAGGGCAAGGAGCGTGAGGAGGCGCTTCATGGCAGTGGTGCGCGGACGAGAAAGACACCGCGGAGACCATGCTATGCCGGATCCGGGCGCAATTATCCCCGGATGATGAGTAATTCAGCGGCCCGGGGTGGGCCGGAGATATGGAACCCGGGCCTGCCGTGCAAGCAAATCACCCCCCTTCACGAAAATGTCATCATTCCTTCAAATAGACCTTTTCCCCGCCCTTGGAGGCGCTCTCGTAGATTGCGCGGATGACGGCGACCGGCTTGCGGGCTTCGGCGGCGGAGACGGTAGTCTCGCGGCCCTTCTGGATGGCGTTGACCACTTCCTCGAAGTTCCGCTGGTGCTGGTAGAAATTGATCGCCTTGGGATCGTTCGCGCCAAGGCCGGCGGCTTGGCCTTTCATGAGCGTGGAGCGGATTTCGGCGTCCTCCGGCTTCTCGTTCATGAAGTCCCAGATTTCGAAGGCTTCATCGGCGAGGAAGACGGAGCCCTCGGTGCCGCTGAGTTGGACGCGGGCCGGGTGGCCATCCTTCGACCAAGTGCAGGTGGAGCCTTCGATCACGCCGCGTGCGCCGTTTTCGAATTCGACGATGGCGACGGCGATGTCTTCCACCTCGATGCGCTCGTGGGCGAGGCACGCCATGCTTGCCTGCACGGCTTTCACGGGACCGGCGAGATAGATGAGGGCGTCGATGGTGTGGATCGACTGGTTCATCAGCGCACCGCCGCCATCGAGTGCCCAGGTGCCGCGCCAGCCGGCGGAGTCGTAGTAGGCTTGGTCGCGATACCACTTCACGTAGCAGGAGGCCGAGGTGAGCTTGCCGAAGCGGCCTTCGTCGGAGGCCTTCTTGAAGGCTTCCATGCCGGGGTGGAAGCGGCGATTGAGGACAGCGGAGAGGGTCTTGCCATTCGCCTTGGCGGCGGCCATGAGCTGGTCGATGCGCTCGACGGTGACTTCCAGAGGCTTCTCGCAGATGACGTGCTTGCCGGCATTCAGGGCGGCGAGGGAGGGATCGAGGTGAGCGCCGGACGGAGTGCCGACGGTGACGATTTCCAGCTCGGGATCGGCGAGGAAGGCAGCCATGTCGGAGTAGGCCTTGGCACCGTATTCGGCGGCCAATTTCTCGGCGGCCTCACCGCGGAGGTCGAAGACCGAGTGGAGTTCGCCACCGGTCATCGCGGTGATCGCCTTGGCGTGGAAGTGGCCGATCATGCCGGCACCGATGATTCCGAATTTCATGGTTTTGGTGTGAAAGAAAGAGGGTTTTCCTGCGGGTCAGGGCTGTATGACAAGGTGCCCGTGAAGCTCGCTGCGATGAGAAAAGCGGGGGATGACAAACTTGTCGAGAAAAGGCTTCCCTAACAAGCTTTCAGGCTTGCCGGATCGTCCACGGCACTCTGGAGTCGCCGAAACTCAAGAACGGTTCTTTATGGCAAACTTGTCCGACAACTCTCAGCACAGGGCATGGTGGACCCAGCTCAATGGCTACCACTGGTTCGTCATGACCGTCGCCTCGCTGGCGTGGTTTTTCGACTGTCTGGACCAGCGGCTGTTCTCGCTGGCGCGCAATCCGGCGCTGAAAGCACTGATGCCGGGAGCGCCGGACGGAGACATTCAGGCGGTTGGCAAGGAGGTCACAGCCCTGTTCCTGGTGGGCTGGGGGATCGGCGGCATGATTTTCGGGGCATTGGGGGACCGCTATGGTCGCTCGAAAATGCTCACCGTCACGGTGCTGCTCTATTCGATCTTCACCGGGTTGAGCTTCTTCAGCACCCACTATTGGGACTTCGCGATCTATCGCTTCTTGACCGGCGTTGGCGTCGGCGGCGTGTTCGGTCTGGCCGTTGCCTTGATCGCCGAAACGGTACCGGATGGAGCGCGGGCTGGGGCGCTTGGGACGCTTCAGGTTCTTTCCACCGTCGGAAATATCACCGCGGCTTTCATCAACATGGGCGTGGATGCGCTGCAGACAGCCGGAACCATCACGCCGGGCACGGGCTGGCGGTGGCTATTCCTGGTGGGCGCGGTGCCAGCCTTCCTTGTGTTCTTCATCCGGGGCTACCTTAAGGAGCCCGAGCCGTGGTTGAAACTGAAGCGCGAGGGCCGCTTGCCGACGGGGAGCATTTTGGCCCCTTATGCCGCGCTGCTGCGTGACGCGCGGTGGCGACGCAACCTGATCGTGGGAGCCATCATTTCCTCCACTGGCGTGGTGGGGCTTTGGGCAATCGGGGAATATGCGGTGGACCTCCAGCGAATTGTGTTTCGCAAGCATTTCGAGGCCACGGGTGCCGTGGGGCCTGAACTCGCCAAGCTGGTCAATGGAGCGGTGACCAATGCCTACCTCCTTACCATGGTCGGCGCGGCGTTCGGGATGTCTTTCTTCACGTGGCTCTGTGGCAAGACCGGCCGCAAGGTGGCCTTTGCGGTTGGGTTCTCGTCTGCCGCGATCATCACGGCGCTGGTCTATTGGAAGATGAACTCGCCGATGGATGCGTATTGGATGACGCCGCTGATGGGCGGGGCGCAGCTTGGCGTGCTCGCTGGCTTTGCGATCTATTTGCCTGAGCTTTTCCCAAGTCGTTTGCGGAGTACCGGGACGTCTTTCTGCTACAATCTCGGTCGCTTTGCCGCTGCTGGCGGGAGTTTCTTCTCCGCGGCCCTCGCCAAGGGAGCGTATGGCCAATATGGCTCGCCTGACATGGAGCGCTACTCGGCCATGACGATGTGCGTGATCTATCTCGCGGGGATCATCGTCCTAATCTGGGCTCCGGAGACGAAGGGGAAGCCGCTGCCGGAGGATTGATCACTCCCGCGCTGCGGCGAGCTTCGCGTCATCGAGGTCCAGCCGGTAAAGGATCTGATTGTAGTTGTAGCGCGGCGTTGGCTGCGCGTGGTCGGCGAACTCAGCGGTGTAGGTTCCTTCGAAGACGATGAAGCTCGCATCTTCCGGCGTGAGCTCGGGGTGAATGCGCGGGTTGTAGAAGGTGTAATTGTCGTGGGTCAGGACCTTAACGGCCTTGCCCCACGGGCCCATGGGTGAGGCCGCCTCGGCATACCAGATCTCGCCGAAGGCGGAGGGCTTGCCGTGGAGCTGGGTGAAGATGGTGACCCAACGCTTGCGGAAGGGATTCCAAGCCACAGAGCCGCGGTGGGGCTTCACTTCCGAGCCGTCTTCGGCCGAGCGTGGGGATGGGGGAGTGGTGACCTTTTCCCATTGATCGCGCAGTTCCCAGCCTTCGAAGGTGGCCGGGCAGCGCATGGTGGGAAATGGATCGCCGAAGAGGATCCATTCCTTCTTCTGTTCGTCTTTCCAAAGGAGCGGATGGCCGCGCGGAATGAGGCCTTTTTCTCCGTCGCCTTCCTTCCATAGGACCCGATGCCGGGTGAAATTTTCGGTCTGGCGGTCCCAGGTGCAAAGGCCGACTTCATATTCGTCGAGGTGGCCTTTGATCTTCGAATAGGTCGCTACCAGCCGTCGTCCGGAGTAGCGGTCGGGGATCTCGACCATGCCGGTGAGCCACGTCGGGCCGTCGCCGGGGATGGGAGCGACGCCGCGCACCTTGCCCTGGGCGTCACGGAAGTGTTGGAAGGGAATCGAGAGTGGGGGCTTGAACTCCGGGATGGGTTGAACAGCGGTACGGGCTGCGGTGGACTGAAAGACTCCGAGGGGATAGCCCGCCAAAGTGGTGTCCCCCCACAGCCAGAACAGTTCGTTGCCTTGCCGCGCCACAAGAACGGAATCGCAGCCGAAGACGCCGGTCTCCGAGGCCTTCGCTTCGCCGCCGAGCTTCTGCTGCTCCGCGAACATGCCTGCTCCTGTGAGCCGGCCTAGCCGCTTGGCAATGTTTCGTCGCTCGACCTCGATGCGGATGGTTCCGCCGGCTGTCGGCGAAGTCCGGATGCCCTCGTAGCCGAAGCCGTCCTTCTTCACGCCGTAGCCGTGGCCCTTCACGCTGAACCAGACGGCGCGGTCGAAGAGCTCGGGATCTTCCAGGGCGATCAGGCCGGCATTGTCGCTGACATAGCGGGCGTCGTGGGTGGTCCGCAGCTCGACGAGCGGGACAGGCCAGCCGTTCTCCTTGTCGACGATTTCGATGCGGCAGGGCTCGATCGCGAGTCCGGCGGATGAAAGAGCGAGCAGGGAGAGGGCGGCCTTCATGGCCGGTCGTTACTTCGCTTCGGCGAGATCCCTTACACAGCGGAAGCCGGTATGATTGGTCGGTGACTCGCTATCCTGCGAATGCCGCGCGGCGGGCCGGTAGCGCATGCAGTAGGAGACGTGGCAGAGGAAGGAGCCTCCCTTTGTCACGCGGTGGACCTTGCCATCGCCTTTTTTACCGGTGTCGCGATTGACCCAAGTGGTTGGGCCGGTGGGATTGTCGGGATCGCACTCGGTGAAATAATCCGGATCGTAGAGGTCGCTGCAGAGTTCCCAGACATTGCCGGCCATGTCGTAGAGGCCGTAGCCGTTCGGCGGGAAGCTTTTGGCGGGGGAGCTGCCTTTGAAGCCATCGTCGCCGGTGTTCTTGTTAGGGAACTCGCCCTGCCACGAGTTGGCCATCCACTTGCCATCGGGCTTCAGCTCATCGCCCCAGGTGTAGATCTTTCCTTCGAGACCGCCGCGGGCGGCGTATTCCCACTCTGCTTCGGTCGGGACGCGCTTGTTGGCCCACTTGGCATAGGCGACGGCGTCTTCATAGATCACGCAGACCACGGGGTAGTTCTCTTTGCCAGTGATCGAGCTGTCCTTGCCGGTCGGGTGTTGCCAATTCGCGGTCGGGTCCCAGCGCCACCACTCGATGGAGCGGCCGGGAATGTTCGGGTCGCCTTCGACGTGGGCGTCCTCGCGGAAGACGATCGAGCCATTGTTGAACTTCTCGCCCGGCAGGTTGCCGCGGGCTTCCGCGGGGAAGTCCTCAGCCTTCACCTCGCGCTCCGCGAAGGTGGCATATTTGGTGGCCTTGATGAATTCGGCGAACTGGGCATTGGTGACCTCAGTCTCGTCGATCCAGAAACCTTTTACGGTAACCTTGTGGGCCGGGCCTTCCTCCGGGAAGGTTTTCTCCCCGTAAGGTGTTTGAAATGCCCCGTCGTGTCCCATGGTGTAAGTGCCTCCGGACAAGCGCACCATGCCGTCCTTCTTTTCCAATCCCGCCACTTGGGCAGGAGTGGATGATGAGGACGAGGCGGCCGTTTCCTTTTGGCAGGATGGCAGCAGGGCGAGGAGCAGCAGCAGGCGCTTCATGACGGATGATTTCGGGAAATGGTGAACCGTTCCGGGCGGCGGGGCACGGAAAAATGTCCGCTCTGCCGTGATTGCAATGCCGGGCGATCCGTCGAGGATAGCGCCGCCGCCATGAACGATCGTCGAATCTATCCGCTCAAGGGACTGCCGCAGCAACGCCAGATCTGGAGCTGGATTTCCTATGACGTGGCGAACCAGTCCTTCACGTTGATCGTGAACACGATGCTGTTCTCGGTGTTTTTCGGCGCGGTGATCGTGCAGGACGATACCAAGGACGATCGCCTGTGGTCGCTGGCCTTTGGCGGCAGCATGCTTTTGGCCGCCTTGTTGTCGCCGCTGGCGGGCGCGGCGGCGGACGAGCGGGCCTGGAAAAAGTCGGGACTGATCGTTACCGGCGTCGTTTGCGCCCTCTTCACCTGCGGTCTCGCCTTTCTCAAGCCGGGGCAGATTTGGTTGACCATGCTGCTCTATATTCCGGCGAACTTCGCGTTCGCGATCGGGGAGAACTTCCTCGCCAGCTTCTTGCCGACCTTGGCGCGAAAGGAGGAGGTGGGGCGCCTGAGCGGGTTCTCGTGGGGACTCGCTTATTTCGCCGCGCTGGTTCTCATTTTCATCACTGCGGGCAGCATGATGCTCTTCAAATTGAATGACCCGGAGAAATGGCGCCCGTTCTTCATGATGGCCGGGCTGTGGTTCCTTTTCTTCACCATTCCGACGATCCTCTGGCTGAAGGAACCTGCGGTGGAGCACACCGTTCACTCGGGGAAATCGTGGCTCACCGCCGGCTTCGTTCGGCTTGGTGAGACCTTCAAGCACCTGCGCGGATATCGCGATCTCGCGATGTTGATGGCGGCCTCGTTCTTCTTTGGCACCGGCATGAGCGTGGTGGTCTCGTTCGCCAGCAAGCTGGCGGGAGAATACGGATTCACGAACGAGAAGATGGTGATCTTCATGGCGGTGATCACGGTGTCCGGGATTATCGGGACGGTGGTGCCGATGCTGTTCCAGGATCGCATCGGGCACCGGCTCACTTCGGCGTTGCTGCTCGGCGTGTGGGTGCTCGCGGCCGCCGGCTTCGCGGGATATGCCTACCTTTACGAGGCTCACATGGTGAACGGTGTCGGCCACTATCCGACGTGGCCGCTGTGGCTGATCGGGAACTTGTTAGGCTTCGGTCTCGGTTCACTGGGTTCGGCGAACCGGGCGTTCGTCGGGTATCTGGCACCGCCGGAAAAATCGGCCGAATTTTTCGGGATCTGGGGTCTGATGATCAAACTTGCGGCCGTGATGACCTTCCCGTTTGCGTGGGTGAAGGACACGACCGGCAACCCGCAGGCCTTGCTCTTGTTAGCCGGTTTCATCGCCGTGGGACTGGTGCTCACGCTGCTGATCGATGAAAAACGCGGCCACGCGGTGGCGCAGCGCGGTGTGGAAGGGGCGGAATAGGGTCGAAAATGGCCGTTTAAATTGTCGCAAGGCGGGTTTGTCATTTCCGGCGGGGTCGCTAGTGTCCGCGGCGTGAGCGACCCTTCCGATGAGCTGGCCAAGCGCCTGCTGTCCGCATTCGAGCTAGGCCCGTCCTGGGCCCGGAACGATGCACCGGCGAAAAAACAACCCGAGCACCGTGACCAAGATGCCCCGCGCGAGCGCGAGCGGCGGGATCAGGGCGACCGCGATTTCCGCGGCCGTCGTGATGACCGCGGCGGCGATCGGCGGGACCAGCGCGGAGGCTTTGGAGGCGGTGGAGGAGGCGGCGGACGTCGCGATGATCGAGGCCCGCGTCGTGATGGCGACCGCCGTCAGGGCTATGGACAAGGTCAGGGTCATGGCCATGGACGCGATCAGGGGCCGCGTGACTTTCCCCAGCCGGCGGAAGGCGTGCGGGTCTCGATTTCTCCCGCGGCGGAGGCGGTGCATCTCGTGGTGAAGGAAATCCATCACGTCGCCCGCGTTTACTCGCTCTATGATGTCGCCCAGATCCTGCTTGCCGGACGTGAGCGGTATCACCTGCAGTTCGCCGTTTCGGACAAGGTGGGACCGATCTTCAAGAGCAAGCTCGATTCCTCGATGTGGCTGACGAAGGAGGAGGCAATTTCGCATTTCTGGCACTCGGATGCGGCGAAGGACCTCTACGAATCCGAGGAGATCGAAACCGACCCACCGGCTGGCAATTTCCAGGTCGTCGCGCGCTGCGGCATGAGCGGCGAGTGGCTCGGACCTCCGAACTTCCATTCTTATCAGACGACGCTGCGTCGTATTCATCGCGAGCAGTTCTCGCACATGCCGTTCGAGGTTTATTCCTCGCGTGTCCGCACGGAGCGTGGCGAGGAAGCGGTCAATGCGTGGCTGGAGACGATGAAGAAGCGCGTGCGCTGGCGGCTCAAGGGTGCCGGTGATGACGCGTGGAGCTTTGATCGTGGCGAGATCGAGCGCGACTTCGCGACCAAGCGTTTCGCGGAGGTCTTCGAGGAAATCCGCAGCGCTGAGGTTTCCGGCAATATCCCGGCCCGCGATCTCTCGCCGGGCCTGCTTGCCTGTGTCCGCATAGCCGGTTCGCATGCGCGCAAGCATCCTGCCATTTTGATCCCGGCGATCTGTCGCTTGTTAGAAGGCGAGCATCTCTCGGTCTTCAAGCGGGAGGGCAAGCTCTTCACCGGTCCTGCCCGTCCGCATCCGCTGACGACCGATGCCATCCTCGCCGAGCGCCCGTCGGCCATGGTCGAGTGGCTGGAAAAGAACCCGACCGCGAAGCTCGCGGACCTGTGGAAGGGTGTCCTTCCCGAGGGATCCACTGAGCCGGGCAAGGAATGGCTGGCGGATCTCTTCTGGCTGTTGACGCAAGGTCACGTGCTTCTCTTCGCCGATGATTCACTCGTGCTGCCGCGCCGCCGCGCTCCGCAGCAAGGTGGTGGAGGACCCAAGCCTGCCGGGGCCAAGGCTCCGGCGACGAAGGCCGCGAAGAAAAAGAAGAAGAAGCGGAAGCGGAAGGCACGTGGTCCGAAGGTCGCCGTGCCGAGTCACGCGAAGACCGTTCGCACGATCTCGCGCATGTCGCCTGGCAAGCTGCGGACGCTTCGTGGTCCCGATCTCCTGTGGCGCCGCCGTCTGGTGAAGCGCGGGAAGATCATCGCGCTGGCCGAGGAGGAATAACCGGCGCTGGTTTTCCTCACATCCCTTAACGCAAAAGCTCACCCGCCATCGGGTGAGCTTTTTGCTTTGGATGAGTGCCTCGCCCCGGCGAGCCCGGATTCTCCCCCCAGATCACCCAGGTTCTGACCCGGGACGAAGCAACGGGACTATCGCAATTCTTCGGGTCGGGGCAACACCGATCCATGGCGGTGACGAGTTTCCGACACCGCTTGCTCGCGGAAAAATCCCGGAAGTTCGGGCTTTCCTGACCATACGGGCTCGTGGGTGACAATCCGGACACCGGCTCCAATCGCTGCGGCGACAAGGCGCGGAGCGGGTGACGGCGAGCGCAGTAGTCCGTAGCGGCCTGCCGCGAGGCGTTTCACCAAGGCATCATCCGTTTCATGGTGAATCACGATTTCCTTCAGGGGGAACTCGCGCCCGGGCGGCAATGAAAGCTCGATTCCAACTCCGGCGGCGCGGGCGGCGATGAGCATGCGGGCGATGGCGGTGATATCCGTGGTCTCGTTCGCGCGGATCAGGCAACGCGTGAAGGGACGATAGCGGAAAACGTTTGCTTCACATTTCAATGCAGACGGATCGTGCTCGATGCCGAACTCGTGCTTCATCCACCACGCATCACTGCCAGCGGCGGCTTCGAGTTCGTGCGAAGAGACGATCGGCGCGAGCGCTTGGAGCAGCTCCATGATTTCAGGTGCAGGCGTTTCTCGAAGTTGTGGAAGGCCATTGTTTTGCCAAGTGGCGAAGAGTGAGACGTAATTCGGGCCGCCTGCCTTGGCGCCGGGGCCGAAGCAGGAACGCTTCCAGCCGCCGAAGGGCTGCCTTTGAACGATGGCACCGGTGATGGGGCGATTGATGTAGGCGTTGCCGACTTCCACTCGGTCGCGCCATGCATCGATCTCCGCGGGATCGAGGGCATGAATGCCACCGGTGAGGCCGAAGTCGGAGTCATTTTGAATGCGGATCGCGTGGTCGAGGTTGTTGGCTCGGACGAGGCCGAGGACCGGGCCGAAGCATTCGGTGCGGCGAAACCAACTGTCTGGCGTGACGCCCAGCTTGATGCCGGGAGACCACAGGCATGGATTTCCATTCAGCATCTCTGGCTCGAGCAGCCATTCCTCGCCGGAATCGAGCGTGGTGAGTGCGCGGTGCAGTGCCTCGCCCGGTTCGCGGATGATGGTGGTGACGACTGAGTCGTATTCCCAGGACGGACCGGTCTTCAGCGAAGCCGCGGCATCGCGGAGGCGGCGGCGGAAGCCGGGATCGTCGTAGAGTTCCGCCTCGATGATGGCGAGGGAGGCGGCCGAGCACTTCTGGCCGGCGTGGCCAAAGGCACTTTTCACCAGGTCCTTCACTGCGAGATCGGGGTCGGCGGAGGCGGTGATCACGAGAGCGTTCTTGCCGGAGGTCTCCGCAAAGAGACGCAGCTCCGGCTTCCACGAGAGGAACATCCGCGCGGTTTCGTAAGCACCTGTTAGAACGACGGCTCCGATGCGCGGGTCAGTGACGAGCGAGCGGCCGATTTCGTTGTCGGGGCAGGGGAGGAATTGCAGCACGTCGCGAGGCACGCCGGCTTCCCACAAGCAGTTCACCATTTCCCAAGCAGTCAGCACGGTCTCGGGTGCGGGCTTCAGGATGACGGTGTTTCCGGCGGCCAGTGCGGCGAGAATGCCTCCGCAGGGGATCGCGTAGGGGAAATTCCACGGCGGGGTCACCAGCACGGTTCCGAGAGGTTCGCAGGCGAGGCCGTCGAAGGCGCCCTCGCGGGAAAAACTACGGGCATAGTAGTCGGCGAAGTCGATGGCCTCGCTCAGCTCGGCGTCGGCTTCCATCACCGCCTTGCCGGCATCGAGCACCATGGTGGCGATGGCTTCGCCGCGACGGGATGCGATGATGGATGCGACTTTTGCGATGATTTCAGCGCGGGCTGGCCAGCCGAGGTTCTTCCACGATTCGCGTGAGGAGACGGCGACTTGCAGGGCGCGTTCGATGTCTTCGGGTCCGCCGAGCGCATGGCGGTAGGCCACTTGGCCGGGCCGCGAGGGATCGGTGCCTTCGGCTGTCGCGGAACCCGGGGTGCTCTTGCCACCGATTTGAAGCGGGACGAAGGTTGGCTCCGCCTTGCGCATGGCCTCCACTCTCTCACGGGCCCAGCGGACATTGTGTGGCAGTGACCAATCGGTGTCGGCTTCGTTGTGGAAAGGTTCGTCGAGTGAGTGAGGCGGACGGCTTTCGGTGTTGCGATCCTGCACGCGCTGCGGGCCGTGGGTCGCGGTCCCGATCATGGCGCAAGCATTGAGGAAACGCTTCTTCTGCCGTTCCCACGCGGCGTCGCCCGGCTTCATGCCAAAGAGGTCGTGGAGGAAGTTTTCAGGCGAGGTGTTCTCATCCAAACGGCGGACGAGATAGGCGATGGCGCTGTGGAAGTCCTCGCGCTTCACGACCGGTGCGTAGAGGAGCAGCCCCTGCGCGGCATCGCGGACGGTGCGGGCCTGGTGGTTGGCCATGCCTTCCAGCATCTCGAATTCCACGCGGTCCTCGACGCCTTCGCGAGCGCGGAGCAGGAGGCCGTAGGCGATGTCGAAGAGATTGTGACTGGCCACTCCGAGCCGGACTGCACGGGCGACATCCTTGCGGCATCCTTCGTGGAGCATGCGCTTGAAATTGGCATCCACCTCCACCTTCGAGCCGTAGGGAGCGAGCGGCCAGTCGTGCGTCTCGGCATCGACCTTCTCCATCGCGAGGTTGGCACCTTTCACGATGCGAATCTTGATGCTCGCGCCGCCGGCATCGACGCGCTTGAGCGCCCAGGCATTGAGTTCCTTTTGCACCGGCCACGCGTCCGGCAAGTAGGCTTGGAGAACGATGCCAGCTTCGAGTTTTTGGAATTCGGGCTCATCCAGCACTTCGCGGAAGGCGGAGCAAGTGAGGCGGAGATCGCGGTATTCCTCCATGTCGAGGTTCACGAACTTCGCCGGAGTGGACTTCATGGCGGCGCGATAGAGCTCGCGGAGGCGCTTCTTGATCTCGGTGAGTGTTTCATCGACGGCGACGAGGTGGATCTGGCTGAAGATCGCGGAGATCTTCACCGAGATGTAGTCGGTGTCGGGATCGGCGAGGCGGGCGAGATTGGCTTCAAGGCGGTGATTGGCTTCCTCTTCGCCGAGGACGGCTTCGCCGAGTTGGTTGAGATTCATGCGCATGCCGGCATCGCGGCGGCGGCGGAGGTGGCGGCGGAGTTTTTCTTCCTCGGCGGGAAGGATGACGGATGAGCTTTCCTGGCGCATCTTTTCCGCCACGAGCGGCATCACGATCTCGGGCGCGGCGGCAGAGGCGATTTCGCCGGCGCGCATCGCCACTCGGGCGGGGAGGGGGAGGTAGTGGGGGACGCCGTAGTCCTCGATCAGGTCGCGGAAACGCTTTGCCTCGCGCGCGGCCGTCGGCGGGCGAAAGACTTGGTCGGCCATGGCGAAGGTGAAGGCCTTGCCGGACGCGTCGTCCATCATGGCGGCCATTTGGCGTGCTTGCAGCTTTTCGCCGAGGCGTTGGCCGCGGGTCGCTTCACGCAGGAGCTCGGCGGCCAGCTCGATCGCTTCCTCGGGCAGTTCAGCGTCGGAGGGGCGGAAATGGCGGCACCGATCAATGCGATCGCAAACTTGAGTCATACCCGTCACTTTAGCACGGGCGTCTTGACTGAATAGGACATCGACCTCGCGATCGGTGGCCAATTTGGGCTGAGATTCCGGCAATTGTTGGATCGCCAAGGAGGGCATTCGGGTCGATATTCCTAGGGAATTTTGCAGTTATGCAGGCCGAAATTTTTGGCCACGCTGCGACGTTCTTGTTCAACCCAATGCGCCTGCTTTCAACCCAAGTCCTTTTGCTCCTGTCGCTACAGGTGGCCGGGGCAGACGAACCTGTATCGTTCAACGACGCCATCCAGCCGTTGATGTCGGAGACCTGTTACCACTGTCACGGACCTGACAGCGGGACGCGGGAGCCGAAGGATGAGCCACTGCGGCTGGACCGGCCGGAATTCGCATTCGCGAAGCGAAAGAGCGGCAAAGCGGTGATCGTGCCGGGCAAGCCGGACGAGTCGCTGATCATCCAGCTGATGCGCAGCACGGATCCGGACAAGCAAATGCCGCCGCCGAAGGCGCACCGGCAGATCAAGCCGGCGGAATTGGCGCTGATCGAGCGCTGGGTGAGTCAGGGCGCGAAATTCGAGGAGCACTGGGCCTTCGTGACGCCGGTGAAAAAAGCTCCGCCGCACCTTGAGGGTGACACGTGGTCGCGCAATGACATCGACCGCTTCATTCTCGAAAAGCTCAAGGCGAAGGGACTGACGCCCGCGCCGCCTGAGGATCCGCACACGCTCATCCGCCGGGCATCGCTGGATCTCACCGGCATGCTGCCTGATCCGGCCGATGTCGACGCCTTCGTCGCCAATCCGACCGATGCCGGCTACGAGGCCTATCTCGACAAGCTGCTGTCGTCACCGCGCTACGCCGAGCACAGGACGCGCTACTGGCTGGACTACGTGCGCTACTCCGACACGCACGGCCTGCATTTCGACAACGTTCGCTCGCTGTGGCCTTATCGCGACTACCTGATCCGCTCATTCCAGCAGAACAAGCCTTTCGATCGCCTCGTGACGGAGCAGCTCGCGGGGGATTTGCTCCCGGCTCGGACGATCGATGAACTGGTGGGAACGGGTTACGTGCGGGCAAACGTTTCGACGAACGAAGGCGGCACCATTCCGGAAGAAGTGCAGGTCAACAATACCCGCGACCGTGCCGAGGCATTCGGCGGGGCCTTCCTGGGACTTACCGTCGGGTGCGCGGCGTGTCATGACCACAAGTTCGACCCCACCTCGACGAAGGACTTCTACAGCCTCGGGGCTTTCTTCAACAACACCGCGGAGAAGTCGTGGGACGAGAACATCCAGGACCCTGCTCCGGTGCTGAGGATTCCGTCGGCTGACAAGCTTCCGGCATTGGAGGATGCGATCGCCCGGCGTCATGAACCGGCGGCGAAGTACGAGGAGCTTCGTAGAAACGAGATGGCCGAGTTCCGGCAACGGCAGGCCGAGGGCTTGAAGCCGGTGCCGGTGTCACCGGAGGCGCTGCAGGTTCGCTTCCGTTTCGACGAAGGCAAGGGTGACACGGTGGTGAACAGCGCGCCTGACGCGAAGACGAAGAGCTACCAGGTCGATACGAATCCGCTCATCTGGGGCGAGAACTCATGGCTGTGGCCGTCGATGCGGATGGACATCAGCAGCAAGCTGCCGCTGCCCGATCAAGGTGACTTCGAGGCGAACCAGCCGTTCTCGCTCTCGTTCTGGACGATGGCGCGGATGAAGACCGCGAACATTGACACGGGGACGGGCAGCATCGTTTCCCGCATGGGGGGCAGCGATCGCATGGACCACCGCGGTTGGGACATTTTCTGCGATGGTGGCAAGTATGTGATCCACATCATCAACAAGTGGCCGCAGTTTGCGATCCGGTTGGAAAGCGATCCATTCCCGCGCGGCGTGTGGCGCCATGTCGGTTTCACTTACGATGGCTCGTCCAAGGCGGCTGGAGTGAAGCTCTACGTGGATGGCAAGTCGGTTCCGCTGAAGGTCACGCATGATAGCCTGGAGCCCGGGCAATCGATCCGGACCGACGCGCGGATGGAAGTCGGACGTCGTGACGATGAAGAACCGTTGCGCGAGAGCCGCTATCAGGATCTGAGGCTTTATGGTCGTGCGCTTTCTTCGGAGGAATTCGGGCGTCTGCCCTTCGAGGACCTGGCGGCGGAGATCATCGCCCGCGAGCCTGATCCCGCGAAGTGGACGACCGACGAGCGATTCATTGTGCTAGACCGCTGGTTCCTTTCGGCGCAGCCAGATGCCGCGCGCTTGAAGGAAGAACTCGCTCGGATCGATGGCGAGATCGGCGAGATCACGAAGGATGGAACTCCGACGTTGATCGCGAAGGAGCGGGAGTCTCCTGCCTACTCGAATATTCTGGTGCGTGGCGTCTACACCTCCCGCAAGGAGCGGGTGACGCCGGCGACGCCGCATTTCCTGCCGCCGATGAAGGACGGCCTGCCCGCCAATCGGCTGGGGCTTGCGAAGTGGCTGCTGCAGGATGACCAGCCGCTGTTAGGCCGGGTTACTGTGAACCGGATGTGGCAGGAGGTATTTGGTACGGGCATCGTGGAGACGGCCGATGACTTCGGTATCATGGGCACCCGGCCGAGCCATGGGGCCTTGCTCGATTGGCTGGCGGTGGATTTCCGTGAGTCGGGCTGGGACATGCGGCGGCTTTACAAGATGATGCTGACCTCGGCGGCGTATCGCCAGAGCACGGCGACGACTCCCGACAAGCTGGCGAAGGACGACAAGAACCGGCTGCTTTCACATGGTCCGCGATTCCGGATGGATGCGGAGGTGCTGCGCGATACGGCGCTGCAAGCGTCCGGCCTGCTGGTGGAGAAGACCGGTGGACCGCCGGTGAAGCCCTATCAGCCGGTCGGCGTGTGGGAGGCGGTGTCAATGCCGGAGTCGAATACCAAGCAGTATCAAGCGGACAAGGGCGAGAGTCTCTACCGGCGCTCGATGTATTCGTTCTGGAAGCGCTTCGCTCCGCCGCCATCGCTGGAGACCTTCGATGCGCAGGCGCGCGAGGTCGTGTGTACGCGCCGGACGCGGACGAACACGCCGCTGCAAGCGCTGGTGACGATGAATGATCCGCAGTTCGTGGAAGCCGCGCGCAAGCTCGCCGAGCGGGCGATCAAGGCAGGCGGGCATGATACGTCGCGCCTCGATTTCATGGCGCGGACGACGCTTTCGCGGGATTTGAGCACGCCTGAAATGGAAGCCCTTTCGAAGAGTGTGGAGCTTTTCCGGAAGCACTTCAGCGAACACGCTGACGACGCGACTGCCCTGCTCACCACCGGTGAATCGCCGGCGGACGCCACGCTTCCTCCTTCGGAAGTCGCCACTTGGGCGATGGTGGCCAACCAATTTCTCAACCTCGACGAGTACGTGACCAAATGAAGCCGTTCCTGCATCCCTGTTCCGATTTTTCCGGCGAAGGTCCGTCCGTGCTCGATATGCCGGTGCCGCTCGCGCTCAAGCAACGCTGGCTGGAGCTTGCCACGCGGCGGCAGTTTCTCGGCCGCTCCGGCAAGGTGCTCGGGTGGGCGGGTCTTGCGAAGCTGATGTCGGGGCAGTCCGCCTTGGCGTCAGGTGGCGAACCTAGTGTGATGCTCCCGAACTTCGCACCGAAGGCGAAGCGTGCGATCTACCTGTTCATGGCGGGTGCGCCGTCCCAGTTCGAGACCTGGGACTACAAACCGGAGCTGATCAAGCGGTTCGACCAGGACCTGCCGGAGTCGGTTAGAGGAGGTCAGGTGCTGACCGGCATGACCGCGTCGCAGTCCCGCTTCCCGATCGCGCCGAGCGTGTTCAACTTCCAGCGACACGGTCAGGCGGGGCATTGGGTCAGCGAGCTCTTCCCGAACATCGCGAAGGTCTCCGATGAGTTCGCGGTGATGAAGTCGCTGCACACGGATGCCATCAACCACGAGCCTGCGATCCTGCTGATGAACTCCGGCAACATGGTGCCGGGCAAGGCGTCGATCGGCTCGTGGATTTCGTATGGCCTCGGCTCGATGAACGAGGATCTGCCGACCTTCGTGGTGCTGACCTCGAAGTTGCCGCTGTTCGTGAATATCCAGGCGCTATCGTCGCGTCTGTGGTCGTCAGGCTATCTTTCGCCGGAGCACGCGGGAGTGGCACTTCGCTCCGGCGGTGATCCAGTGATCCATCTTTCGAATCCGAAGGGCGTCAGCCGCGAGCTGCGGCGTGCGATGATCGATGGCGTGAACGATCTCAATCGCCAGCTTCACGACAAGATTGGCGATCCCGAGACGAACGTCCGCATCTCGCAATACGAGATGGCCTTCCGCATGCAGGCCTCGGTGCCGGAACTCACGGACCTTTCCGATGAGCCGCAGTCGATCTGGGACATGTATGGGCCGAAGGCGAAGGAGCCTGGCACGTATGCCTACAATTGCCTGATGGCGCGGCGCATGGCGGAGCGCGGGGTGCGCTTCACGCAGATCTTCCACCGCGGCTGGGATACCCATGGCGACCTGCCAAGCCGGATGAAGATCCTTTGCGAGGACATCGACCGGCCGACGGCAGCGCTGATCGCGGATTTGAAGCAGCGTGGCTTGCTGGATGACACGCTGGTCATCTGGGGCGGTGAATTCGGCCGCACCGTGTATTCGCAAGGTGGTCTCTCGAAGGAGAACTATGGCCGCGATCACCATCCGCGCTGTTTCTCCATGTGGATGGCAGGCGGCGGCGTGAAGCCGGGAGCCGAGTACGGCGAGACGGACGATTTCTCGTATAACATCGTCAAGGATCCGATGCACATTCGCGATCTGAATGCGACCATTCTCAGTCTTCTCGGCGTGGATCACGAGAAGCTCACTTTCAAGTTCCAAGGGCTCGATCAACGCCTCACCGGCGTGGAGCCCGCGAAGGTCATCAAGGAGATCATCTCATGAATCAGGGCGTTCCCGTGTTCGCACCGGGAACGCGGAAGGCGACCTTGTAGAAGCCCTTGGTGGCCTTTGCTTCGACGTAGATCGAGAGGCTGCCCTCGGCCGTGGCGACGTGCTTGTGGCGGTCGATGGTGCCGGTCTGGGTGATCGAGAAGGGCAGGGCCTTCCATTCCAGATCGGCCATCGTGGGGTTCCCGTAGATCTCGTAGCAGTAGCCCGTGTAGGCGGGGATCGTGAGCTTATAGCGGACGGTGTTGCTAGGTCCGACGACGGGAGTGCCGGTGGCGACAAATCCTCCAGGCGCGGGGTAGGTGGGCTCCAGCGGAGTGAGGCCGCTGACGAAGTCCCAGTTCGCATAGACCTCGCCGGTGGTGGTGCCGGCGACGGGCAGGAAGCTCAGCAGGATGGCGGACTTCTGCGCGGCGGTTAGTGAGGCGAAGACGTTGTCGTTCGAGTTCTGGGTGGCCCATTGGGTGCCGTTGGCGGCATAGGCGACCTCGTTCCAGCCGGTCTGCGTGCAGGCGCGCGTGGTCTGGCCGGGCAGGGTGACGCCCCAGTGGAAATGCCGGGTGCGGCCGGTGTAGAGGCCGGCCTTGATGGTGCGGAATTTGAAGTAACCGCTGGAGCCGGTGATGAACTGGCCGAAGCCGGCGAAGTTGGCGTCGCAGGCGGCATTGCGACCGGTGCCGGTCGAGTAGAGGTAGTCGCCTTCGTTGTCGGCATGCCAGCACTCGACCAGGGCGTTCTTCACGGGATTTCCCGAGGAATCAAGCACGCGTCCGGTGACGTAGGTCACGATGCCGGTGGCGCTGCTGAGATGATCGGTGAGCTGGACGAGGTCGTTGTCCTTGTCGAGCGGGATGTCATCGGCCAGTGGGTAGTAGGGCCCTTGAGTGACGATCGGCGACTGGGTCAATGCCTCGGCGAGGAAGCCGGGAAGCGTGAATCCCGCGGAAGCGGCGGCCATGCTCTTGAAGAAGCGGCGGCGGCTGACGGGAATGTAGACGGGCAGCGGTTTGCGTTCGTTCATGGCGATGAGTTTTTTGGGAAGACGAGGCGGCCGCGGGGAGAGATGGAGGTCCGTCCGCTCCTCCGCCATGGCACACGGTGCCACGGCCGGACGGACCTCCGCTTTGCCAGGAAATCTAACTGGGCGATCGGGGAGGAGGCCCGCCTGCTCCTCCGCCGGGACGTGCCCGGCCAGGCGGACCTCCGGAATTCCCGGACGTGTTTCCGATGGACGATGTCGGTGGCGGTTCCGGGCGTGCCGGTGTAGCGTCACTGACGCGGGAGCCTTTCGGAAGCATTCCCAAATTCGCGAGCAAGCCGCGGCGGCTGGCGAAGGCGAGATGGATGGGTAGCTTCATGGGGTTTCCGTATCGATGGGCCCACCGTAGCCGACGGTCGATTAAGGGCGCGTTAAGCGCGGAAAAATCGCCGGAAATTTCGTTCTCCCCCTTTCATGGTAGCTTAATCCAAGACGTGCTAGCCTGCCTCCGGCACTGGGTGTGCCGCCTGTGATTCATGCGACTTTTGATCATCGAGGACGAACCGCGACTCCAGCGCGCGCTGGCCAAGGCCCTGCGCGAGGAGGGCTATGCCGTGGACACGGCGGAGGAGGGCGAGGATGGCCTCTTCAAGGCGACGGCCTTCAACTACGATGCGGTGGTGCTGGATGTGATGCTGCCGGGCATGGATGGGTGGGAGATCCTGCGCCGCCTGCGCGCAACGAAGCCAACACCGGTGCTGATGCTCACTGCCCGCGATGCCACCAGCGACCGGGTGAAGGGTCTCGATGGCGGCGCGGACGATTATCTGGTGAAGCCCTTCGAGCTGGATGAACTCTTTGCCCGCATCCGGGCCATCATCCGCCGCCATGCGGGCCGGCCGCACTCCACGGTGGTCATCGGCGATGTCGAGATCGACACGCGCGGCCGGAAGGTCGAGTTCGGCGGAAAGGGTGTCGTTCTAACAGCACGCGAATACGCCATCCTCGAATACCTCGCGCTGCACCGCGGCGAGGTGATCAGTCGCACGGAACTTTACGAGCACCTCTTCGACGAGAATGAGGACACACTTTCCAATCTGTTGGATGTCCACGTTCACGGCATCCGGCGGAAGCTGCGCGCGGACCTGATCGTTACCCGTCGCGGCGAAGGCTATCTCATCGAGTGATCATGTTCACGCATTCCATCCGTTGGCGCTTGCAGATATGGCTGGGTATCCTGCTGGTGGGGCTGCTTGTGGCCTTCGGTGCGACGGCGTGGCAGCTTGAGAAGACGCAGCGGGTGCAGCGCTTGGACGATGAACTTGCGAAACGGGCCGTGGCGCTGGGCGTGAGCATTCGTCCTCCTGATCCGTCATCCATGGGCAATCGGATGTCGTCGGGGCCTGGTGGTTCGCAGCGGCGTTCGCCGCGGGATGAGGATGTGAGTTCCGGTGGGAACGGCGATGACTTTGGTCCCGGGCCTCCGCCGGAATTCCGCGATGGAGGGCCGGGAGGATCTTCCAAGCGCCGCCCTCCACCCGACGAAGGCGAGGGCAGTCCCTTTGACACATCCAAGGAATTCGACCGCGGCAGTTTCGAGCCGGGACCTCCATCAAGGTCGCGCACAAGGTCTGTCTCCTCGACGGCGAAGGCGATGTTTCCGGGCGAGGCGGGAGAGGGCTACTACTACGTCGTGTGGACCGGGCGGCAGGCGCGTGCCCAGAGTTCGGAGAATGCCCCTGTTGCCGTCCCGCTGCCGCAGCGAGAGGCGCGGGATACACAGACGCGTTTCCGCGACCGTGCTGGAATGCGGGAGGCCTTCCACTTCACCGAGATGGGTGAATGCGTCTTGGCAGGACGTCCGGTGGGGAAAGATCTCGCCGACATGAAGCCCTACGCCGCGCGGTTGTCGCTGATTGGCGTGGGGGTGCTCGTTGTCGGGCTTGGAGGAGGGTGGGTGCTGACCACGCGCTCGATCCGTCCGATCGAACAGATTTCTGGTGCGGCGAAGCGCATCTCCGAGGGCAAGCTTTCCGAGCGGATCCCGGTCGATCAACCGGGCAGTGAGCTGGGGCAACTCGCCGAAGTGCTGAATACGACTTTCGAACGCCTGGAGGATAGCTTCGCCCAGCAGAAGCGCTTCACCGCGGATGCCTCGCATGAGCTGAGGACGCCGCTGTCGGTGTTGATTGCCGAGACCCAGACGGTGCTGTCGCGCGAGCGTCCGGTGGAAGAATATCGTGAGGTGCTGGCTGGAAATCTCGATACCGCCCGGCAGATGAAGCGGCTGGCGGAGGCTCTGTTAGAGCTGGCCCGCCTCGACACGGGAGCAGAGCGGGAGCCCGGTCCTCCATTGGAAGTCGGAGGATTGGTGGACGACGTGATCGTCCGGCTCCAGTCATTGGCGAAGACTAGGAACGTCGACATCAAGCGGCAGGGTGAGGTCGCCCTGATCAGCGGTAGTCCGGACCGCCTCGCACTGGTGATTTCCAATCTGCTGGAAAATGCGATCCATCACGGGCGCGAGGGCGGAGCGGTGGCGGTGACGACTCGCCAGAATGAGAGCGAGGTTGTGATTGAGGTGGCCGATGATGGTCCGGGCATCCCGGAGGAGGACCTGCCCCATGTATTCGAGCGCTTCTACCGCGCGGACAAGTCACGCACGGGTTCGCAGGGCCGCTATGGGCTGGGTCTCGCGATTTGCCGGGGTCTGGTCGAGGCGGAGGGTGGAACGATCGGTGTTGAAAGCGAGATAGGGAAAGGGACGCGCTTCACCGTGAGACTGCCGGCGGCTCAGGCAGGCTGAGATCCCGCGTTGTCGAGGTCATCTGGCTGATGATGCTTCCGCAGCTTTCTGGCGCGCAGGAGGATGCCGTCGAACATGAGATAGACGACCGGTGTGGTGAAGAGCGTGAGCAATTGGCTGAGGGCGAGGCCACCGACGATCGCGTAGCCGAGCGGCTGACGGAGTTCCGAGCCATCGCCGTGGCCGAGGGCGAGCGGAATGCCGCCGATCATCGCGGCGAGGGTCGTCATGAGGATGGGCCGGAAGCGTTTGACGCAGGCGTCGAAGATGGCCTTCTCCGGTTCCACGCCATGGTCACGCTCGGCCTCGATGGCGAAGTCGATCATCATGATCGCGTTTTTCTTCACGATGCCGATGAGGAGCAGGATGCCGATGATGGCAATCACGCCGACATCATGGCCGAAGGCCCATAGGGTGAGCAGCGCACCGAGGCCGGCGGAGGGCAGGGTGGAGAGGATGGTCAGCGGATGGATGTAGCTCTCGTAGAGCATGCCGAGGATGATGTAGATCGCGACGATCGCTGCGGCGATCAGCAGCGGCTGCGACTTCAGCGAATCCTGGAAGGCCTGTGCGGTGCCTTGGAAGCTGCCGGTGACGGTGGCGGGAATGCCCATTTCCGCAGTGGCATTCTCCACAACGGTGACGGCGTCGCCGAGTGCCACGCCCGACGCGAGATTGAAGGAGATGGTGACCGAGGGGAACTTGCCGAGGTGATTCACCGTGAGCGGCTTGCTGGCTCCGGTGGAGAAAGTCACCAGGGACGAAAGCGGGACCTGTCCGCCGGTGAGCGGGGACTTGAGGAAAATCTTGTCGAAGGTGGATGTGTCTTTCTGAAGCTCCGGCGAGACTTCGATGATGACCTTGTATTGGCTGACCTGGGTGTAGAACTGCGTGATCTGGCGCTCGCCGAAGGAATTGTAGAGGGCGGAGTTAATGTCCTGGGCCGGGATGCCGAAACGGCTGGCTGCCTGGCGATCGATCTCCACGGTGAGGGCAGGGGCGGCGGACTCCTGGTCGGAGGTCACGTCGCGCAGTTGTGGGAGCTTCTTCATGGTCTCCATGATCTTCGGCGCCCACTCGTTCAGCTCATCCATGTCGGAATCCCGCAGGGTATACTGGAACTGGGTCTTGGAGGAGATGCCGCCGAGATTGAGGTCCTGCTGTGCCTGGAAGAAGACGGTGAGACCGGGGATGTTTGACGTGGCTTGGCGCAGCCGGTTCATAACCACGCTCACGGGGTCGCGCTGGTCGCGTTCCTTGAGAGTGATGAAAAACCGGGCGCTATTCATCGAGCCGCCACCGCGCCCGCCGGAGCCGAGGCGGTTCTGGAAGGCCAGCACGGCGGGATCTTTCTTGAGGATATCGCCGACCTGCTGCACTCGAGCAAACATGGCATCGTAAGAAATGTCAGGAGATGCCTCCGCAGTGGCATTCATCAGGCCGGTGTCCTGTTGGGGGAAGAAGCCCTTTGGCATTTTCATGGCAACGAAGCCGGTCAGTGCGACGGTGATTACCAGGGAGAAGAGCGTGATCTTCCGATGGCGGAGTACCGCGTGCAGCATTGCTTCGTAGGTGCGCTCCAAGCCGCCGAAGAATTTCTCCAGCCCTCGCTCCAGAAGGGCGCGGGGTCCCTTTCCGGTGGCGGGATTGAAGTGCCTCAGGAAGCGCGAGCAGAGCATCGGCACGAAGGTCAGCGAGACAAAGCAGGAGACCATCACGGCAGCGGTGACCGTTACCGCGAACTCGCGGAAGAGGCGGCCGACGATGCCGCCCATGAGCAGCACGGGAATGAAGACGGCAATGAGCGAGAAGGTGATGGAGAGAATGGTGAAGCCGACTTGCTTCGCGCCCTTGAGGGCGGCGTCCATCGGCTTCATGCCTTCCTCGATGTAGCGGTAGATGTTCTCCAGCATCACGATCGCGTCATCGATCACAAAGCCTACTGAGATGGTCAGGGCCATCAGCGAGAGATTGTTCAGGCTGAAGCCGAGGAGCTTCATGACCGCGAAGGTTGCGATGATGGACACGGGCACCACCGCGCTGGCGATCAGGGTGGCGCGGATATCCCGCAGGAAGGCGAAGACCACGACGGTGACGAGGATGACCGTAAGGACGAGGTGGAACTCTACCTCCGACACCGAGGCGCGGATGGTGCGGCTGCGATCGCTCAGGAGATCGATGCTCATGGCCGGCGGGATTGATGCGCGCAGCGAGGGCAGGAGATCGTTGATGCGTTTGATCGTCTCGATCACGTTGGCAGATGCTTCCTTGCGAATGACGAGGCCGACGCCGGGCCGGTTATTCACGAGGGCGGAGGAGCGAGCGGTCTCCGGTCCATCGACGGCGCGGCCGACATCGCGGACGCGGATGGGAGCGCCCTTGCGATAGGCGAGGATGAGGTCGTTGTAGGGCTCCGCCTTCAGGAGCTGGTCATTTGCGTAGATGGAGAAGCTTTGGCGCGGACCATTGATCGTGCCTTTGGGAGAATTGATGGTGGCGGAAGCGATCACGCCGCGGACGTCGTCGAGGCTGAGGCCGACAGCGGCGAGCTTGGCGGGATCGACCTGAACACGAACTGCGGGCTTTTGCTCACCCATCACATCGACCTGAGCCACGCCGCTGAGCTGGGAAATCTGCTGGGCCACCACGTTCGCGGCGTAGTCGCTCACTTCGGTCAGCGGCAGCACATCCGAGATGAGGCTGAGCATCAGGATGGGTGAGTCCGCGGGATTGACCTTCCGGAAATTGGGCGGGCTGGGAAGGTTGGTGGGAAGCTGGCCGGCGGCGGCGCTAATGGCCGCCTGGACCTCCTGCGCGGCGGCGTCGATGTTCTTGGTGAGATCGAACTGAATCGTGATCTGAACGTTGCCCAAGCCGCTGGCAGACGTCATCTGGGTGACGCCGGGGATCAGGGCGAGCTGGTTTTCCAACGGCGTGGCCACCGAGGATGCCATGGTTTCCGGACTTCCTCCGGGCAGGTTCGCGGAGACCTGGATGGTGGGGAACTCCACCTGCGGCAGTGGGGCGACCGGCAGCAGTGGGAAGCACACGAGACCCACCAGCAGGATGCCGATGGTCAGAAGCGTGGTCGCGATGGGGCGACGGATGAAGGGTTCGGAAATGCTCATGATTCCGACTTGTTGGTGGTGACCGCGGCACCGGGCTTTAGCTTGGTCTGGCCTTCTCGCACCACGCGGTCGCCGACTTGAAGGCCGTCCTCGATCACCGTGAGTCCGTCCAGGGTGACGCCGGTCTTCGTCTGGCGCGCCTCCACGGTATTATCATCTTTCACCAGATAGACGAAGGGGCCCTTGAGTCCCGGCTGCACGGCTTCCGCGGGCACGACCAAGGCGTCCTTCTTCGTCTCGACCAGCACGCGTGCATTGACGTATTGGCCGGGCCAGAGGGTGTAGTCTTTATTCGGGAAGGAAGCCTTGAGCTTCAGGGTGCCGGTGGTGTTGTCGATCTGGTTGTCCACCAGCTTGAGCTGACCTTCATCAAGCAGGGTGTCATCCTCATCCTCAGCTTGGACGGAGAGTTCCGCGGCACCGGGTTTCATGTGCGGCCGAAGGTCGGAGAGGTGGCGCTGGGGCAGGGTGAAGATGACCGAGATGGGCTGCATCTCGGTAAGCACGACCAAGCCTTCCGCCTGGCTGGCGGTGACGACGTTGCCGGCATCGACCATGCGCACGCCGGTGCGGCCGGAGATGGGGGCGCGGACGGTGGTGAAATCGAGATCCAGTTGGGCGGCATCGATGGCTGCCTGGTCGGCTTTCACCTGGGCTTCCAACTGAGTCGCGGAGGCTTCCGCCTGATCGACCACTTGCCGGCTGATCGCGTTCTCTTTCACGAGGGTCTCAGCCCGGGTGAGGATGGTTTTGGCATTGGCGAGCTGCGCTTCATCCTGGGCCTTTTTTGCCTTCGCTTGGGCCAGCACGGATTCGAACGGCCGAGGATCGATCCGGGCGAGCACGTCGCCTTCCTTGACGATCGCTCCCTCGGTGAAGTTGATGCTTTCCAAGGTGCCGCCGACCCGGGGACGGACGGTCACGGTATTGGCCGCCTGGACATTGCCGATGCCTTCGAGCCAGATCGGGATGTCCTTCTTCACGACCTTCGCGACGGTCACCGGCACGGGCCGTGAGGCACCACCGGAGGAGCCGCGGCTCTGGCTGTCCGCGGCGGTATTCATCCGCTGGCGCGCGAAATAGGCGCCGGTGAGAACCAGCAGGAAGATCAGGAACCAAACGACTTTCTTCATCGGCGGGGGAATCACTACCACGGGAAGAGGCAGAGAGTATGTCGAACGCCGGTTTTTATTGTCGCGAATTGTCGCAAGGCCCCAGGTCGCGACACAATTTGCGACACTTTTTTGCACGCCCTCGGGGCCGGAAACGGCGATGCTAGCTGCAATAAGGAATGGAACCGCTTCCGCACATCGCCGTGGTGGACGATCACGGGGAGATCCGAGAGCTGCTGGTGCGCTATCTGGGCCAGCACGGCTACCGGGTGAGCGCGGCTGCCAGCGCGGCGGAATTCCGGGGAATGATGGCTCGCGGGGAGGTGCCGGATTTGGCGGTGCTGGATATCATGATGCCGGGAGAGGATGGGCTGTCGCTGTGCCGTCACCTGCGGTCGGGGTCCACGCTGCCGGTGATTTTTCTAACAGCGATGGCGGAGGATACGGACCGGATTGTGGGTCTGGAGTTGGGTGCGGACGATTATCTCGTGAAGCCTTTCAATCCGCGTGAGCTGCTGGCTCGCATTCGTGCGGTGCTGCGCCGGACCGGGGGCGATCCCGCGGAAGGCGAGAAGCCGGTCGCGAAAGGGAGCAGCGTGCGCTTCGGCGACAAGGTCTTCGACATGACGCGCCATGAGGTCACGGGTCCTGATGGCGTGGCGGTGCCACTGAGCACCGCCGAGTATCGGCTGCTGTGCGTCTTTCTGGAGCATGCGGGCAAGGTGCTGAGCCGTGATGCGCTGCTGGATCTAACAAGCGGTCGCGAGGCGGAGGCATGGGACCGGAGCATCGACAACCAGGTCAGCCGCCTGCGCCGGAAGATCGAGGAGGATCCGAAGAATCCCGTCCTCATCAAGACCTTCTGGGGCGATGGCTACTGCTTCACCGGGGAGGTGACACCGGCATGAAACGCCTGTGGATGAAAAGTCTCACGGGGCAGTGGATCGCGCTGCTGCTGCTGTCGCTGGTGTTCTCGCAGCTGGTGTTCCTCGCGATCTATCGGGATGAGCAATTGCGCACGGTCTCGCTGCTGAGGCGGGATGAATTCGTATCGCGCTCAGGCTCGGTGGCGAGGCTGCTGGACGCGGCGGGGCCGGATCTACACGACGACATTGTTAAGGCGGCGAGCACCAGTGCGGTGAGGTTCTGGCTGGCCGCTGGCCCCGAGTCCGACCCGCTGACGTGGCAAAAGCAGGCGCTGGAGCGCATGATGGAAGCGAGCCGTCCTCCACCGCCCGGAAGCTTGGAATTGCAGGGCGGGCTGAAGTGGGAGGCGCTGCCTGTGGACGAGTGGAGAGGTGGCTCGCCGGCGACCTTGTTGCACTTGGAGAAATGGAATGGCTTTGGTCTGACGACCCGGATTCACGACGGGGTTTGGCTGCACTCGGTCTATGCTAAGCCGGGGCCGGTGACGGGTCCTCCCGGATCGTATTATGTTTCGATGGGGATCACGGCCGCGGCGCTGTGTCTGGTAACCGCGCTGATCGCGAACCGGGTGGGGCGACCCCTGCGGCGTCTAACGGAAGCGGCGGAGAAGCTCGGGCGTGGCGAAGAGACCGAGCCGCTGCCGGAGGAGGGAGCGGATGATATTCGACGGACCGCGACGGCATTCAACCGCATGCAGTCCCGGATCAGGCGCTACGTGGAGGACCGCACCGGCATCATGGCCGCGATCAGCCACGACCTGCGCACGCCGATCACTTCGCTGCGCCTGCAAGCGGAGTTCGTGACCGATGATGAAACCCGCGACAAGCTGGTGTCCACGCTGGATGAGATGAAGGCGATCACCGAGGCGAGCCTGGCCTTTGCGCGCGAGGAAGCCTCGGCGGGTGTCACGCGGACGGTGGATTTGCACGCGTTGCTAGAGAGCCAGTGCGAGGATTTGCAATTGCTCGGCTGGAAAGTGGAGTTCAGCGGGGATGAGCCCTTGCCCTGGCGCTGTCGGCCGGACGCGCTGCGGCGGGCCGCGAGGAACGTCATCGAGAATGCCGTGCGCTATGGTGGTGTGGCGCGGGTCAGCACCAGGACCGCGGCGGGAATGCTGGAGATCCTGGTGGATGATGACGGTCCGGGAATTCCAGCACAAGACATGGAGCGGGTATTCACGCCCTTCGTGAGGTTGGAGGAATCGCGCAATCGCTCGACGGGAGGCACGGGACTCGGCCTACCGATCGCGCGGTCGATCCTGAGAAATCACGGCGGGGATTTGATCCTGGAGAACCGGCAAGGCGGTGGCTTGCGGGCAGTCATGCAATTGCCCGGCGCGTGAGCCGCGCCAAACCATTGAAATCCAGCCGTGTTGAATTTTGTTTATCAAACCATAAATCATTGGTGCACGCGTGATCTTGTTGAGGAAGGGGGAAATCCAATAGAACTCCGTTACTCAGATCGCCTGATATTTTCAAATTTCCAGTCGCCGGCTCGCCGGTTTCGCGGCACCCACCGCAAACATACAGAAACGTCCCACGGTCCCATCCCAAAGGAGTCCCGCCTTTCGGACCGTCCACCCCCCATCTGGTTTGCGGCAGTGTCATCTGCCTTAACCCGGATTCACCCTTACAACTAGCCATGCAACCCCGGATCCCCCTCCGTGCGGCCGCCTTGTGCGCCGTATCTGTCCTGTTGTCCTGCCTGTCCAATGCCTCCGCCCAAGTCGAGTGCTGGGCTCCTGGCATGACCGCTCCGGTGACTCTCTCCGAGAGTACCCGCAACCGCGCCGTTTCCTTCACCAAGCCCTACCGCTACGACGTCTTCGGCGTCGCCGGCCGGTTGATCCTGGGAAACAAGGCGGTGAATACCAGCGTGGTGGACAATGAGTTTCACCTGAAGCTGCTCGGCCTCATCGGCACCGGCAGTGCGGTCGATTCGACCGCCTACGTCCGCCTGCAGACCGGATTGACCCAGTTCTATCCGATCGATCTCACGGTGAAAGGCCGCTTTCCCGGAGTCCAAGTCGGACCGATCCAGCAGTATGGGCAGTCGTGGACGCTCTGCGACCCGAAGAACCCGCGCGATGTGAATTTCACCTTTCACCTCGTCGGTTCAGGCCTGCTCGGCAGCGTGCTCGCCCCGGCGTACTACAATCTCAATCCCAGCGGCTACTTCTACGTCCTCGGCGAGTATCACGCCACGCCGCCGGTGATGACGGGGGATATTTCAGTGGCCTCGAATTCGATCCTCTACGGAGCCTCGGTACCCATCACGTACCGTATCAATCGCGCGGAACTGCCTCCCGTCTATCGGCCGCCGTTCCTGGGCCTTGATCTGGGAGATGCGAATCTCACCATTCTCGGCACGCCGCCGTCCTCCTCCGGGAGCAACACCAGCGGCGGTGTCATTGATCTGCCGGACTACCATGCTCCCGACCTTGTCAGTGTGACTGTCGATCTCAGCGGCAGCCAGGGAAACGGTTGGCTCAAAATCCGCCGCACTCCATGAAAATCCCCCCCTCGCTGTTCGCCGTCCTCGGTCTGCTTGCCAGCGCCCCCACCCGAGGTGAGGAACCGCGCCCCAGCGGCAGGGGGCCGGAAGTCCTCCCCCCCGGACTCCAGCCCCCTGCCAGCGACGTGACCAATGACGAAGCCTTTCGCGCCAAGCGTGCCGCCAGCGGTGCCACGATGCTCAAGCCGGTGCCGCGCCAGGCGAAGAGCTACAGCATCGAAGAGCTGTCCATCTTCATCAGCCACGGCGAGACCCATGTGATCCTGCCGAAAGGTTCGGTGATCTTTTGCCCCGATGAGCTTGCGAACCGCGTGTCTAACAAGGTGTCTGGCAAGCCGGTGACTTGGAACGAATTCCTCGTCGCGAACCGCAATTGGATTTCCACCCACGAGGTCACGCTCGCCCAAGTCCGCGGCGAGGCCCCGCTTTCCGAAGAGGATCGCAAGGCTTTCACCACCTCAGGCCGCATGGTGATCGCCACCCTGCGCGGCAACCCGATCACTGTTCTCCCTGTCCCTCCACCCGACATCCAGCCATGAAACTCCTCCCAGCCCTTGCGCTCATTGCTGCCACCGTCCTGCCTTCCGCAGGCAAGGACTTCGTCCGCCAGATCCAACTGATCCAAGGCCAGACGGTCGTCTATGACATGCCGGTTTCCGGACTCAACGGCCAGATCCTCTCCAAGCCGCTCGAAGGCGACGGGGCGATCATGCAACTCTACGCCTACGAGGACGAGACCTACGATCCCTTCAGCTTGCTCGATCTCAGTGCCGGCTCTCTCGCCCACGTCAATGTCTCGCTCGACTCGCATCTGGTGGATGTCAATCTGCTTGGCATTCACCTCGATGTGATCCTCGGCGGTTCCGGCGACTACCAGCCGCTGCCGAAGTTGGTCGACGAAGTCACCATCGGGACGTATTTGCCGACCGCCACGCTGACCCTTCGCTCGGAAGATACCTATAACCCGCCGCGAACCCGCGCCGACAAGCCGTTTTCGATGAAACTGGGCATCCGCAAGCTCACGGAGCCGGGCGATCCACTCGGTGGCGTCAGCAAGGTGAAGCTGACGCGCGATTTCAAATTCTATCACCCGGATCTGTTTGTGCCGTATCCGAATGGCGCCGGCCAAGGCAGCTACGACGAGGCATTCGAGTTCACGAAGAACGGCGACTTTGCCGATCCGGAGATCTATCAGATGCTGCCTGCCGCGAGCCCGACCAAGGCCTGCGGGGAAGAGACCTTCACCGCCAAGGTGCCGCTCGGTGGCAACGGACGCGAAGCTGCCATCGCCACCTCGACGATCCAGATATGGCCGGTGTGTGACGCGACGATCGAGAACCTGGAAGCCGGGAAGCGTTACACCGGCATCCCTCCGCAAGCGCGGGTGGTGTGCAATGACCTCTACCCGGACAGCCTCACGTATGCACAGATCTACAAGGGCCAGCCTTCGCTGGGCACGACGGGCCGCATCATCGGGTCGTCGGTGGTTTCATTCAACACCTACTCGCCGCAAGACGCCGTGGTTCCGCTGACCGTGAGCGAAAGCGACATCAAGGAGGATGGCACCTACACCGTCGAAGTGCTGACCGTGACTCCTTTCGACCAGCGCAAGCCGGAGCGGATCGCTTACGTGACCTTCGATATCGATCGCACGATCAAGGTGAACGCCTCGCTGGCCACGGCCGAGGAGAAGTGACGTGTCAGTCAGGAGATCAGGCGTTTTGCCAGCCGGTAGGCTTCGGCATCCCGCTTGTCCGATGCCTCGGCGAACAGTGATTTCACCCGCTGTTCGCCGCGATGGCAGATGAAGCGCGCGGTCTGGAGCGAGGCGTCATCGCCCAAGGCGTGCGCCCTTGCGGCGGAGACGGTCATGGCAAGCAACTCCGAACCGGCATCGACCAGCCGGCCTAACAAGAGCTGGCGTCGTTCGAGCTTCGGGCCGTTGAGCGCCATGGCGTGGAAAAGGGTGCGGGCGAGCTTGCGACTGAGTGATGCGGTCTTGGCCAAGCCGCGGCGCAACTGTGGATCGAGATTCGAAGGAATGCCGCGTGAGAGGGGAAGCCAGCGCTTTGGATACCAGCCGGCGTAGAACATGCCCGCGCGGAGGCCCGTCTTCGCGCGTTCGGACAGAGGCTTCCGGGTGTCGAGAGCTGCGGCACCACGGCGCAGGTGGGGATCGAGTGCTTCGCGCGCGATGAAGAGGTGCATGATTTCCGTGGAGCCTTCGAAGATGGTGTTGATGCGGCAGTCGCGCAGCAGCCGTTCTACTGGGTCCGGCTTCTCGCCGCGGGAGCGGAGAGAGTCGGCGGTCTCGTAGCCGCGGCCGCCCTTGATCTGCATGGTCGAGTCGGCACCACGCCAGCCTGCTTCGGTGCCCCAGAGCTTGGCGATGGCCGCTTCGAGGCGGATATCAGCCTTCTTGTCGGCATCGACCAAGGATGAGGTGTAAAGTACGAGGGATTCAGTAGCGAAGGCATCGGCCGCGAGGTTGGCGAGCTTGCCGGCGATGGACTCGTGCTTGCCGATCGCCTGGCCCCATTGTTCGCGTTCGCGGGACCAGGGCACGGTGATCTCTAGGCAGCGATCCAGTAGTCCGACGCAGGCGGCGGGCAAGGTGAGGCGGCCGGTATTGAGCGTGGTCAGTGCGACCTTGAGGCCCTTGCCTTCGCCGAGGACCACGTTTTCGCGCGGCACCTTCACGCCGGTGAAGCGGATCACGCCATTGTAGAGGGCCTTGAGCCCCATGAAGCGGCAGCGGGTGATGATGTCCACTCCGGGCCATGTCATCTCGACAATGAAAGCGGTGATGGCGTTTGGCTTGTCCGGCAAGGGGGTGCGGGCCATCACGATGAGGTGCTTGGCCTTGAGGCCATTGGTGCACCAGAGTTTCTCACCATCGAGAATCCAGTGACTGCCATCGTCGGAAAGCCGTGCCGAGGTCTTCATCCGGGCGGGATCCGAGCCGACGTCGATTTCGGTTAGAGCGAAGGCAGAGACGGAGCCTGCGGCGCATTGGGGGAGATACTTTCTCTTTTGCTCTGCCGTTCCGAAGGCGAGGAGCGGTTGCGGGATGCCGATGGATTGATGGGCCGAAAGGAGGGCGGTGAGATTGCCACAGTGGCCGCCCAGGAGCATCGCGGCACGTGAGTAGTTCGTCTGCGACAGGCCGAGGCCGCCATAGTCGCGGGGGATCTTGATGCCGAAGGCCCCGAGCTTGGCGAGGCCATCGAAGACGGCATCGGGGATCTCGCCCTCGCGGTCGATCGCATCGGGATCGGTGTGGTCACGGAGGAATGCGGCGAGCTTTTCGAGGAAGGCATCGCCTTCGCTCCGGTCGGCAGCGGATTGCTGAGGGAAGGGGAAGATGAGCGAGAAGTCCGGCGAACCATCGAAGATCGAGGCTGCGAAGCCAGACAGTTCGCGAGTGTCGCGAGACGACTCGGCGAGTTCCAAGGCCGCCCGCTGACCGGCGGACATCTTGCTCGTATCAATCAGGGTGTCGTGCATGGCTCAAGAGGGGTGTTTGAGTTCGTCCTGAAGGGGGCCGCCACGGAATGGCGCGTAGCCGGTGCCGAGAACCATCGCGAGATCGATGTCGTCGGCCGTTTCGGCGATGCCTTCGCTGAGGCAGAGACGGGCTTCCTGGCTCATCGCGTGATTGAGCCGCGCGGCGACGTCGGAGGGTGCGGGTTCATTTCCGGTTCGGAGGGCGAGTGCGGCTGGATTGGGCGTGGCTTCGTTGTGATCGTAGCTATAGAAGCCTGCACCGGACTTGCGACCGAGTTGGCCTCGGGCGATGAGCTTTTCCAACAGATCGGGAACTTTCATCCTGTCGGGAAAGGCTTCGGCCAAGGTCCGGGCGACGTGGGCGGAGACATCGAGTCCGACTTCATCGAGCAGGCGCAGCGGTCCCATCGGCATGCCGAAGTCGAGCATCGCATCGTCGATGGCCTTGGGGTCGCCGCCGCGTTCGAAGATCCTGGCGGCTTCCACGAGGTAGGGCATGAGGATGCGGTTCACCAAGAAGCCGGGAGCATCGCGCACTACCACGGGCAACTTTCCGAGTGAACGGACGAAGGCGACCGCGGTGGCGAGCGTTTCATCGGACGTGGTGGCCGTTCGGACGACCTCCACCAAGGGCATACGGTGGACGGGATTGAAGAAGTGCAGGCCGACCAGTCGCTCAGGATGGGTGATGACGCTGGCGAGTTCGTGGACGGGCAATGCCGAGGTATTGGTCGCAAGGATGGTGTCCGGACGGACGCGTGATGAGAGATCGGCGAAGACCTTTTGTTTGATATCGAGCCGCTCCACGGCGGCTTCGATCACGAGGTCGCAGCGGTCGAGGGGGACGGGAGTTGCGGACGGGTGGATTCGATCCATGCCGCGGGCTGCGGCGGTGGGCGTGAGGATGCGGCGGCTACGAGACTCGTCGTAGTTTCTGGCGATCGACTTCATGCCACGGGCGAGGGCGTCATCGTCGAGATCGCGAAGGATGACATCGTGGCCGCGGGTGCTGAGCCAGTAGGCGATGCCCGCGCCCATGACACCCGCGCCGATCACTGCGCACTGGCCGATCTTGCGTGGTTCGGCGGCGACGAAACGGTGCTTTTTCGCCCGCTCCTGGAGAAAGAACAGCCGCAGAAGCTGTCGCGTTTCCGGGCGTGGCGCGAGTTTCAGGATCGCTTCCTTTTCGCGGCGAAAGCCTTCCTTGATCGGTCCGCTGCAGGAGGCCAGCGCCACGTCGAGAGCCGCCTCGGGACCGGGATAGAGGCCGCGGGACTTGGCGCGCAGTGCCGAGCGAGCCTTGGCACCGATGATGGCGATGGAGAGTGGATTGTGCAGATGGAAGAAAGGCTTCAAGTGGCGCTTGCCGCGGTCGAGGAAGGTCAGGGCGTAGGCATCGAGGTTTTCCTTGGGAACGACGGCGTCGACGAGGCCTTTTGCCTTCGCAGCGCCGGCGGCCATCACCTTGCCACCGAGGATGATGGGCAAGGCTTTCGGAAGGCCGATGAGGCGGGGGAGCCGGGTGGTTCCACCCCAGGCAGGGAGAATGCCGAGATTGGTTTCAGGCAGGCCGATCTTGGTGACCGAGGCATCGCTCGCGACGCGCCAGTCGCAGGCGAGGGCAAGTTCACAACCACCGCCGACGCAGGCTCCATGGATGGCGGCAACGGTGACGTAGGGGAGGCGCGCGAGTTTCTCGAAGGTCGCTTGGCCGAGCTCGATCAGGTCGCGCAAGTCATCTCCTTGAAGAGAGGAAAGCACTTTCAGGTCTGCGCCTGCGATGAAGATGGAAGGCTTGGCAGAGCGGATGATCAGGCCGGTGAGTTCCGGGTGAGCGGAGAGGGCATCGAGCTTCTCGTTGAGTTCGACCAAGGCGGGGCGGTCGAAGATATTGGCGGAGGAACCTTCGCGATCGAAGGTGAGGACGCCGTGGGTGCCGTTGAGTTGGAAATGGAAGTGTGGCATGGCGTTGGGTGGTTCGTCACGGGCGTTCGAGCCAGAGGGCGGCGCCCTGGCCGCCGCCGACGCAGAGAGTGGCGAGGGCGGACTTGCCGCCGGTCTCGCGAAGCTGGTGCAGGGCTGTTAGAACGAGGCGGGCACCGGTGGCTCCGACTGGATGGCCGAGGGCGATGGAACCGCCGCGGCGGTTGAGCTTTTCGTGGGGGATCTCGATGGGCGGCATCGAAGCTCCGCTTTTCAGTTCAGCGAGGACGGCGAGCACCTGGGCTGCGAAGGCCTCGTTGATCTCGATGACATCGACATCATCCGGCGAACGGCCGAGGCGGGCGATGGCGTGAACGGGACCGAGTCCCATGCGCGTGGGGTTGCAGCCGACGTAGGCGTAGCTGGTGAGACGACCGAGGGGTTCGACGCCGATTTTCTTCGCGGCTTGTTCGCTGCCGACCAGCAGGGCGACGGCACCATCGGTGACTTGCGAGCTGTTGCCGGCAGTAACGCTGCCGCTCTGGCGGTCGAAGATGGGACGGAGCTTGGCGAGCTTCTCGGGTGTCGAATTCTCGCGGATCCCGTTGTCGCGAGTGACTGCCTTTCCGGGCAGGTGAACGGGCGCGATCTCTTCTAACAGCCTGTCGGCGGAGGCGAGCGCCTTGCGGTGAGAGGTGGCGGCAAAGGCGTCCTGGAGCTGGCGCGAGAGATTGAACTCGCGGGCGAGTGTCTCTGCCGTGTCGCCCATGATCTGGCCGCAATAGGGATCGGTCAGGCCTAGCTGGAGGCCAACGCGCGGTTTGAAGTCCGCGGGTCGGAAATCGGCAATGGCCGTGATCTTCTGGCCGATCTCTTTTGCCTTCGAGAGTGTGGCGAATTTGGCGACGGTCGCATGAGGATAGAAGAAGGGGATCTGCGACATGCTTTCAGCACCGCCGACGAGGAACAGTTCGCCTTGGCCAGTGGCCATCCGCTGGTGAGCAGTAGTGATTGCCTCCATGCCCGATGCGCAGTTGCGGTGGACGGTCACCGCAGGCGTCTTCTCGGGGATGCCGGAGCGCAGGGCGATGACCCGGGCAATGTTCGCGGCATCCGGTGGCTGCGCGACGCAGCCCATGATGACCTCATCGATCAGGCCTGGGTCGATGCCGGTGCGAAGCAACAAGGAGGTGCAGGCATGACAGCCGAGATCGTCTGCCGAAAGCATGTCGAAGTCGGAGCCGGAGCGACAAAAGGGGGTGCGGATGCCGGCGATGATGAAGAGATCGCTCATGAGACTTCGGGGTTGGGGCGGTGATCGACGACTTTTTGCTCTTTCAATTCCTTCCCGACGCCTTGCATGCGGCGCATGTCGTCCCAGGTGTGGAACACGATGTCATTGGGCGCGAACTCGACTGCTTGGCCGAAGCGATGGCTGATGTGATGGCGGAGTGCATCCCGGTCGCAGCCATTGATCGGGACTGCGTGAACGAAGACCTGATCGGTTTCGAGCGGGTCGTCGTGGCGCTTGCGCAGTTCGATCTGCCAAGCGCCGAGGCCGTCGGTATCATCGAGCAGGTTTTCCAGGGCATTGAAGTCGACGAGCGTTCCCTTGAGCTTGCCTACATTGAGTTCGCGGATGTCGGAGACGCGGGAGATCTTTCCTAACAGACGCGGGCAGGTCCGGCCGCAGTGCGGGCAGGGTTCGTAGGTGATCCCGCCTTCGACAAGGTCACCGGTGCGGTAGCGGATGACGACGGTGCCACGTGCATCCAGCGGAGTGCAGACGATCTCGCCGGGCTGCCCGTCGGGAACACGCTGGCCGGTCTTTGGATCGATCACTTCG
Organism: Luteolibacter sp. Y139; assembly: GCF_038066715.1. Classification (NCBI taxonomy): domain Bacteria; kingdom Pseudomonadati; phylum Verrucomicrobiota; class Verrucomicrobiia; order Verrucomicrobiales; family Verrucomicrobiaceae; genus Neoluteolibacter; species Neoluteolibacter soli. The sequence continues at coordinate 378,608 of NZ_JBBUKT010000002.1, forward strand.
AGGAAGACCATGTCAGGGTAGGTGTGGAAGCCGGTGGTTTCCTCGCCTTCCGGCGGCATGCACTCGGTCCACGCGAGCTTGGCTTCGGTGAAGCCGTAGGTGGACATGATGGCCACGTGCTCGGCACCAATCTCCTCGCAAAGCGCGCGCAGTTTCCGGCGCATGCCAAGGGGGACCTTCTCGCCGCCGAGGACGATGCGTTTCAGCTTGGTCCAGCGCTCCTTCTCGTGGGCGGCCTGCTGGAGCAGGTGATAGAGGAAGGTGGGCATCGCGATGATCGCATCGGGATCGATCTTCGTGACGAGCCGGAGATTGCCGTCGGTGCCGAGCGTTTTCCCGCCGCCGGTGGACATCATGAAGGTGTTGAAGCCGATGCCCGCGTAGTGGGCCAACCAGAAGGCGAGGTGAGGCGCGAAGGGAAAGGCGTTGATGTGCCGCCATGAGGGATCGGACTTGCAGAGTTCCATCATGCGGCGTCCGCCCTCCTCTAGGTTGGCGAGGTCGTGCTTGGTGTAGAGGAATGGCACGGGTGCGGCGGAGCGGCCGGTGGTGCTTGTCAGAAGGATCGGCCGGAGCTCTTCCTCAAGCGCCTGCTTCGTCGCCGCGGGGCCGTGAGTGAGCGCGTAGCGCAGCGTGGACCACTGGTGACGCAGGGCTTTTTCATCGGGAATGATGACGAAGTCGCGCGGGGTGGAGAGATCGGCCTTCGAGGTGAAGGGCAGCGATTGGAGATCATCGGTGCTGCGAATGTCGCCGGCCTCGATGTCGAGGTCTTTGAAAAGTTTCCCGTAGTGCGCGGTGAAGGGCACCACGCGGTCCTTCAGGAGGCGCTGCAGCAGCGCGTCCTGGCGGTGGTGGAGTTCGTCACGCGACGTCGTGGCCCACCATGGGTTGAACGGATGGGGTTTCATCAGCTTGGAAATCTGGGCGCAGCAGGGCGCGGATCTCATCGAGATGGTCGAGGGCGACCTGACGACCAGCATCGATGAAGCGGCGGAAGCCTGAGTAGTCGTGCCAAGGGGCGAAGAAGTGCTCGGGCCTCAGGCATAGATCGGCACGCTTGCACGATTCATGGGCGAGGCGGATCTGCGCGGCGCGAATGCTCTGGCGAAAGGTGTCGATGATGTTGCCGCGAGCCATGAAGTTGATGTTGCGGTTGACGGCGATGCCGCAACGTTTCCATAGACCGAGATCGGGAACTTCCTCGACACGGCAAAAGCCTTCATCGACATCCGCAAAGGTGGGGATGGTGGAAATGGCCAGCACCCGATCGACATCGGAAAACTTGTGCAGTGCCCCCACGGGAACGGGATCGATCACCCCTCCGTCGACACAGCGATGGCCATCCAGCATGACGGGCGCGATGATGCCGGGCATGGCGCAGGACGCGTGGACGGCATCGGCGATTTTTCCGCGGCGGCGGACAAGGCGCTCCTTGGTATCGATATCGAGCGTGACCACGAGAAGGCGGCGCTCCAGGTCCTCGAAGCACACGTCACCGAGCGAGCGTTCGAGATGAGCTCGCGCCTTGTGGCCGTGGAAGAGTCCCTTCATCGGTGGGAACATCGGATCCGCGAGCTTCCAGAGTTGGCGGCGATCCTGCATTTCGGCGGCGAGATCCTCGAGCGCCTTGCCGGAGAATCCCACAGCCCACAGGGCGCCGATGTAGGCGCCCATGCTGGAGCCGGCGATGGCATGGACCTCAATGCCGTTTTCCTCCAACACCTGCAGGACGCCGACATGGGCGAGGCCGCGGGCTCCTCCGGACGACAAGGCGAGTCCTAGTTTTGGCGCTGGCGCACTATCCAAAGGACGCTCGCGTCGGGCCGGGCGCGGGCTGCTGCGGAAGAAACGTAAGATCTTGCCGAGCATGGTTTGGGGTCCTTTCTGCTGGAAGACCGGCTTTTCCACCGATCCACCTAACAGTAGTCCCTAAGCCAGCGAAGATCAACTGGGCGCTTTTACGAACATTCGCAAATCACAGGGTGATCTGCGCGCCGAGCTCGACGACGCGGCCGGGCGGGAGGCGGAAATAGGCCGTGGCGGGGGATGCGTTCCTTGCCATGACGGCGAAGAGTGCGAGCCTTACCCGATCCAGTGCGCTGGCGTTTTTGCCGACGCCGTAGGTTTCCCGGCCGAGGACGTAAGTGGCCTTGCCCGGGTGGAACTTCACTTCTTCGGGCAGCCGGGTTTTGAGAGCTTCGGGCACGTCGGGCGTGTCCGCAAATCCGAAGCTGAGATGGACCCGGTGGACTCCTTCGCCAAGGTCGTTGTGGCCGAGGCACTCGTTCGGGTCGGCGTGCGGCTGGTCGAGGGTCTGAACGTGCAGCAGCACCACGCGTTCATGGAGGACCTGGTTGTGTTTCAAATTGTGGAGCAGGGCGGTGGGGACGTTGTCGCCGCGGCCGCTCATGTAGACGGCGGTGCCGGAGACGCGGTGGATCTGGCCTTTTTTCAGGTCGCTCAGCAGCGCGTCGATGGGAAGCGATTCGCGTGAAAGACGCTGGAAGAGCCGGGCACGGCCCCAGATCCAGGTGACCATCAGCGAGAAGATCACGCCTCCCACGACCAGTGGCAGCCAGCCGCCGTCGATGATCTTGTGGGTATTGGCAGCGAGGAAGGCACCGTCGACGATCAGGAATATCGTCGTGAGGGTGGCGGCCCGCCATTTGCTCCATCCCCAGACGGAAATCGCGGCGGAATAGAAGAGCATGGAGGTGATCGTCATCGTCAGGGCGATGGCGATGCCGTAGGCCGCTTCCAGAGCGTTCGAACTCTTGAAGCCGAGGACGAGGAGGATGCAGGCGACAGCAAGCAGGTTGTTTACGGACGGCACATAGACCTGGCCGGCGGAGTGCTCGGAGGTGTAGCGCACCTTCACGCGGGGCATGACGCCGAGTTGCACCGCCTGGGTGGTGAGCGAGTAGGCCCCGGAGATCAGCGCCTGGCTGGCAATGACTGCCGCCGCCGTCGCCAGGATGGTCAGCGGGAAGCGAAGGAACTCCGGTGCGAGCAGGAAGAAGGGCGCACGGATGGCGCTGGGATCCTCGATGAGCAGCGCGGCCTGGCCCAGATAGTTCAGCACGAGGCCGGGGAAGACGACCGTGAACCAGGCGGCGCGGATGGGTTTCACGCCGAAGTGCCCGAGGTCCGCATAGAGCGCCTCACCCCCCGTCACCGCGAGGAAGACCGATGCCAGCAGCGGGAAGGCATGGTGCCATTCATGGATCATGAACATCAGCCCGGCGTGGGGACTGAGGGCGGTAATGACTTCCGGTTGCTTGATGATTTGGCCGATTCCGAGGGCGCCGAGCGCACCGAACCATAGCATGACCACCGGACCGAAAAGCACGCCGACCCTGCCGGTGCCGTGACGCTGGATGGCAAAAAGCGCGATCAGGATGCCGACGCAGATGGGGAGGATCCATCGCTCCACCACCGGCGCGCTGACGGAGAGGCCCTCCACGGCACTGAGCACTGAGATCGCCGGGGTCAGCATGCCATCCGCGTAGATGAGCGCCGCGCCGGCGAGGCCGAGGATCAGGACGGACTTGGGATCCTTCCGGCCGAATCGCCGCACGCCGGAGCGGATCAGCGCTGACAGCGCCAGGATCCCGCCTTCGCCCTTGTTATCGAGACGCAGGATGATGAAGAGGTATTTGATCGAGACGACCAGAATCAGCGACCAGACGATCAGCGAGGCCGCGCCGACCAGATTCTCCGGGTGAAGCGGCGCGCCGTGGCTGCCGGAAAAACACGCGCGGAAGGCATACAGCGGGCTCGTCCCGATGTCTCCGAACACAATGCCGAGGGCCGCGAGCGTCGCAGCGGGGAGCGAGGGCTGGCGGACCGCATGGCCGGCGGAAGATTGCTTCATCGTCGCGGAACTGCTCTTCCGCCCCGCTTTCCAATCAGCCCGCCCGCCCCATGGCCAGCGAAAAGACCCCGCGCGGGAACGCAGAAAAGGCTTGATTTAGCAATACCTGCGGCTCGCGGGACGGGGTGCCCGGAAATCGCCCGGCTTGCGAGGAATCCCCGCTGGACGCTGGGCCGTCAGGCCGTTAAACGCGGCCCGTCATGGCCAAGAAACCGGTGGTGCTCATCATTCGCGACGGCTGGGGTGTGAACCCCGGGGGGAAGAAGACGGCGAAAAAGGACGGCAATGCGACGCTGCTCGCCAAGACCCCGTTTCACGACGTGATGCTGGAGCAGTATCCGAAGGGCTCCCTCAGCGCCTCCGGCCTCGACGTGGGGCTGCCAGAAGGACAGATGGGCAACTCGGAAGTCGGCCACCTCAATCTCGGTGCCGGGCGGATCGTTTATCAAGACCTGACCCGCATCAACAAGGCGATCGAGGACGGCACCCTGGCCAAGAACAAGACCTTCAAGAAGGCGCTCGCCGCGGCGAAAGGGAAGCGCCTCCACTTCCTCGGCCTGCTTTCCGATGGCGGCGTCCATTCGCATCAGGATCACCTTTGCGCGATGGTGGCGATGGCCAAGGAAGCCGGGGTGGATGACATCTACGTCCATGCCATCACCGATGGCCGCGACACGTCGCCGACCGGCGGTGCCGGCTACCTTTCCAAGGTCGAGGATGAGATCGCGCAATACGGCGCCCGGATTGCCACCGTGACCGGTCGCTATTACGCGATGGACCGCGACAAGCGCTGGGAGCGCACCAAGCTTGCGTGGGACGCGATCGTGCACGGCATCGGCGAGGCGAAGGACGTGCTCGCTTCCGAGGCGGTGGCGGAGAAATACGGCGACGAGAAGACGGACGAGTTCCTGCTGCCAATGGTGTTCGTCACGCCGGGCAAGAAGCTCGTGCGCGATGGCGATGTGGTCCTGTTCTTCAATTTCCGCGCCGACCGCGTGCGACAGATTTCCGATGCCTTCCTCAACGAGGGCACCTTCAAGCCTTTCAAGGCGGGCCGTCGTCCGAAGGTCCACTACGTGACCCTCACCCAGTACGACGCCAACTATAAGTGCGACGTCATCTTCGGGCCGGACAAGCTGAAGATGGGCCTTGGCGAAGTGGTCGCGAAGGAGAAGAAGACCCAGATGCGGATCGCGGAGACCGAGAAGTATCCGCACGTGACCTATTTCTTCAACGGCGGCATCGAGAAGCCGAACAAGGGCGAGGACCGCTACATCATCCCTTCGCCGAAGGACGTGGCCACCTATGACCTCAAGCCGGAGATGAGCGCGGGCAAGGTCACCGACACGGTGCTCGAGCAGCTCAAGAACTACGATCTGGTCATCCTCAACTTCGCCAACCCCGACATGGTCGGTCACACCGGCGTGGTCGAAGCGGCCATCAAGGCGTGCGAAACGATCGATGCCGACGTGAAGGCGATCGTCGACGAAACGCTCAAGCTCGGCGGCAAGCTGCTGATCACCGCCGACCACGGCAACTGCGAGTTCATGATCAATGCGGACGGCTCGCCGAATACCGCGCACACGACGAATCTGGTGCACCTGGTTTACGTCGCCGCCGATGCGGAGAAGTATGAGGTGAAGGACGGCATCCTCGCGGATGTAGCGCCTACCCTGCTAGAGATGCTCGGCCTGCCGAAGCCGAAGGAGATGACGGGTGGTTCGCTGCTGAAAAAGAAGTGAACCGTGGCTGCGGCGAGATGCCGCGCCGGAATCAGCCGCCTTTGCTCCGTGGAGAGTATTGGCGGCGGCAGCTAGAGCACGGGTGATTTCCACCCAGCACCTCGAGCGATTGCCTGAGCGGATGAATGGTTTATGGTTTGGTCCCGGTGGGAAACACCGGTAGCGGCCCCGCGGGATTCAGTTCGGTGGGAGCCTTGAGCGCGAACTTCCGGTCCTTGCCCGGTTCGAAATTGCCGAAGGCGACGGGAACCACGGTCATGACCATGATCGGCGTGTCTTCACCGGCGACCTTCGCGACGTGCAGGAGCATGGCGCAGTTGGGAAACTTGGAGACGGAGAGCTGGTCACCGGCGGCGATCCACCCTTCCGCCTTGGTCTCGTCGGTGGGGAATAGATATTCGATCACCACCGGCCACGGTGCGGGCTTGGTGAATTCGTCGGGAGCGATCATCGCTTGTGCCCGCACGGCGAAGCCGGGATGGAACAGATCGTCCGGGCCGAGCTTGCGGACCTCCTGGACCTGATAGTCGCCCTCGGCATACTGGATCAGCGCGGGCTCCTTGAGGTTCGTCAGGTAGTTCCTCATCAGCGCTGCATTGAAGGTCTGCAGGTCCTCATCGGACAATCCGGCGTAGCGGCGATAGAAGGCGCGGGGATCGGCGGACTCGCCGGGGGGGGCCTGAAGCAGGGGCAAGGGCAGCGGCGGTTCGACGCGCTTCAGTTTGCGAAGGATCTCGTAGTTCCGCGGGATCTCCGGGTGCTGGAACACATGCAGGCAGAGCAGCCAGCTCAGCACCGCGAGGCATAGCGCGACGACATTGGCCAGGGCCCACCAGTAGTAGGCCGGTGAGCGCTTCTTTTTCGGCGGCGGCTGCTTGTCGCGCGGCATCAGCGGCACTCCTCAGGCTCGGGCGTCGGCTCGTTGGCGGTCTCGAATGAGGTGCCGCACCCGCAGGAGCGGGCGGCATTCGGATTGTCGATGCGGAAGCCGGCGTCGTTCAGGTCATCGCAGTAGTCGATGCGGCAGCCTTGCAGCTTGCCGGCGCTATCGGCGGCCACGATCACCCGGGCACCGGGGACTTCCACGATGGTGTCGCCGTCTTCCGGGGCGGCGATTTCCATGACATACTGCCAGCCGGCGCAGCCGCCCTTGCGGACGGCGAGGCGCAGTCCGCTTCCCGGGCTCGCGCCCTTGCGTTCCAGCAGTGTCCGCAGTTCGCCTGCGGCCTTGTCGGTCACCGTAATCATCTGGAGGAAAGACAAGACGCAAGATTCGCAGACGCAAGACACAAGACTGGAACTTTTTCCCGGGCGGCCCACCCTTGCCGCGTGCCGCGCATCCGAATCCTGCCCGAAATCCTGGCCAGCCAAGTGGCGGCGGGCGAGGTGGTGGAACGGCCGGCCAGTGCGGTGAAGGAATTGGTCGAGAATAGCCTGGATGCCGGGGCGGGGGAGATTTTGGTCGAGATCCGCCGGGGCGGGGCTGCCCTGCTGCGGGTGATCGACGATGGCTCGGGGATGTCCAAGGATGATGCTTTGCTCAGCCTGGAGCGCCACGCGACCAGCAAACTCGCCGATTCGGCTGGGCTCGCTTCGATCCGCACCCTGGGTTTCCGCGGTGAGGCGGTGCCGAGCATCGCCAGCGTCTCGCGGTTCCGGCTGATCACGCGTGAACCGGAGGCAGTGGCGGGGACCGAGATCGCGGTGGAAGGGGGAGTCATGCGCGATGTCCGCGAGGCTGGCTGCGCGCCGGGCACGACGGTCGAAGTGAAGGATCTCTTTTTCAACGTGCCGGCCCGGCGGAAATTCCTGCGCGCGGAGAGCACCGAGTCGGCCCACGTGGAGCATCAGCTGCGGATGCACGCGCTGGCCGCCGCTGGTGTCAGGTTTCGCTTTCGCAAGGACGAGCGCGAGGTCTTCGACCTCCCCGCGGGGATGTCGCGGCTGGACCGTGTGCGTTGGATGACGGGGAACGACTTGGGGCGCGAGTTGATCGTGCTGCCGCTCACGCATGGCAACGGGGTCTCGGTGGAGGGCTTCGTGCTACCGGCGATCCACGCGCGCAAGGGACGCCGCCACCAATGTGTCTTCCTCAACGGGCGGCCGGTGGAAGACGGGGCGATTTCCCGCGGTCTTGCCGAGGGCTTTCGCAGCGCGCTGTCCGATGGCCTCCATCCCGCGGCGTGGCTGTGGATCGAGATGGAGCCTTCGCTGGTGGACGTGAACGTTCATCCGGCGAAGCGCGAGATCCGGCTGCACCGGCCCCACGAATTGCGCGAAGTGCTGACCGAAGCGGTTCGCGAAGGCTTGGCCAAGGCGGAGGCGGCGAAGCGGCCGGTTTTCAAGGTGGAAGCGACGGTGGCTCCTGCCCGGCCCGTCGAGGAGCGGCCGGTTTTTCATGGCACGCCAAGGGAAGTCCCGAGGACGGCTGCGCCGCGCGAGTGGCCTGCCAGCCTGCCGGTGCAGCAGCGGATGTTCGAGCCGGTCGCGGCACCCGCAGTGGCTCCCGCGACGACTTCCTTGCCAGTGCCGGTTCCGGAGGCGCCGCCGGTGTCGAAAGCCCCGCCGTTCCGTTACGTCGGCACGCTTCATGACCGCTTTGCGATCCTGGAGTCGGAGGATGGCTTGGTTTTGCTCGATCCGCGCGCGGCACGGGAGCGGATCCTCTACGAGCGCTGGCTGCACGATGCCGATGGCCGCGGGGTGGAGAGCCAGACCCTGCTGGTGCCGGTGCTGCTGGAGCCCGGGCCCCGCGAGTGCGAGCTGGCGCTGCGCCACCGGGACGAATTCGCCAAGGCAGGCATCGAGCTGGAAGACTTCGGTTCCGGCACCCTGCGGGTTGGCTCGCTGCCGGACTTTCTCAAGCTCGCCGACGTCCGCTCCTTCCTCACCGGGCTGATCGACGAATTGGCAGGCGGCCAGCTTCCTGGCAGCCGGGTGGCGTTCGATCTCCTCGCCAAGCTGCTGGCCCGTCGCGCGGCGCTGGTGGAGGCTCCGCGACCGCACGAAGCCTTGCGCCTGCTCGACGTTTTGTTCCGCTGCGAGCTCCCGTACTGCGCCCCGGATGGCCGACCGACGCTCACCGAATTCTCGATAAAGGAGCTGGAACGGCGGTTTTCCGGAGCGAAAAGCGCAGGTTTTTGAAATTTCCGGCCTCAATATTGTCTGGGATATCAGTTATTCAAAATAGCTGAAAATTTCATTGTTTGGGGACTTCCGTCCTGCTTTTCTGACGGAGTCCATGAGTTCGATCGTTCCGCGCCATTTCCCCGCCAACGCTCCTCGAGTGGGGCGGGGGAATGACGTCGGGATCGGCGCAAAGCTTGCAGTGACGGGCATTTTCGAGCCTTCCTGCAAAATTTTCAGCTAACGTGATCACGGAATGTTCCGCTGCGGAAGTTCCTGAGACAAAATGGAATTCAATCCGTTCAAAAATTCGTTAGAAATTTCTTGTTCGGCTTTCCTGATTGTTCATACTGCGCGGCGAAGGACCTTTGAAGGGTCGAGAGTTTTTGGAAAAACACTCATGAAGCCACGCTTGCTCCTCCTCCTTGCGTTTGTGGCGCCGGCAATCCTGCCGGTGGCGGAGGGGGCATTGCTGCTTAGCGATCGCCTTGAGGCGTCGCATGGCGCACTTCTGGACAATCGCCGCGAGGCTCTGCCAGGCCTCAGTAATCCGTTCGGAGTTCCGGACAAGGCCCGCCTGGTCGTCGAGAAGCCGGACACGAGCTTCCGGAATTTCCGCGGCTGGCGCGGCAATGTGGTGGGGACGGTGTTCTGGATCGGCGAGCAGCCGACCGAAAACAACCCGGTCCCCAACACGATGAGCTCCTGGGACATGAACTGGCAGGCGAACTTCGGTGGTTATGACGACCCCGATCATCGCAAGGGCTACCAGCCGGCCGGCTTCGTCCCGAAGCAGAATCCTTTTTACATCGCGCTGCCCTACAATGACGTCGCCAAGGGTGGTGTCCATCGCCCGGAGGCTTCCGAGGTGATCCCGTGGTTCTGGCGCGACTATCGCGGCGACGGGATTTCCGTCTGCAAGGGCCGCTGGCTCGCGATTCACTACCAAGGCAAGGTTTGCTACGCCCAGTGGGAGGATGTCGGTCCCTTCGAGGTAGACCACTGGCAGTATGTTTTCGGCAACGAGGATCCGCGAAATAACCGCAATCAGAACGCAGGCATCGACCTGAGCCCTGCGGTCCGCGACTACCTCGGCTTCCGCAGCGGCGAGCGCGTGCAATGGCGCTTCGTCGAAGGTCGTGACGTTCCGCATGGACCTTGGTCCGGCTGGGACGGCGGCCTGCCCCAGCGCTGAAAAAGATCACCCACCGCAATCTGACGATTGCTGTTCCCACACCCGACACACACCCGAAGACGACGCGAGTCGTCCCCTTACATCAACTGATTCCGTTCCGGAGAGGCGATAACATCCCGATCGCTTCCCCGGAGACCCGGCGAGGGACTCTGTCCCGAGCGGGCACGGTCCGGCTCCACTCTTGTGGCCGTCCCGTGCCCGGCACCCTCGCCGGGTCCCTCTCCTCCAAGGCTCAGTCCCACAAGCCGAGGATCAAGGAGAACGGAGGAGGTCCGTCTCACACACTGTTCACACCAGCCATGAAAACCAGCCGACTGGCTGCCCTTGCGGCGGCTTCTCTCGCCACGTGCGCATTTATCTCTGGAGCCGCACAGGCCCAGACCACCGACCCACTCACTCCTGCAGGAGCGATGACGGCCTTCCCGACCATGGTACAGACCGGCACCAAGCCGACGCTCACCTGGTCGATCATGCACCCCGCCCGCATTGCCAGCGGCCAAACCAGCGGCAACGGAAACGGAAACGGAAACAGCAATAGCGACGGTTCCCAAAACATGGCGTACGTGAATCCGCCAGGGACCCTGATCCCGGCGACGGATTGCTACGTGACCGTCCAGATCATCGGAACGGGTGTCACCGCTTGCGGAGGCGGCAACTCCACCGCGCCGGCGACCGACCTGCGCCTGAGCCTGGCCGGTGCCACCTACAAGCAGCTGTTCTATGGAACCCAGGCAAACGTCGATCCCTCGAAGCAACTCTACATCAAAAAGGTGAGTGCTGGTCAGACGATCGACCTCGGCGGTCGCTACGTGATCGGCACTGGTTGGAGTCCCTTCTACACCACCCGCAGCGGCAACCTCCAGGTGATTGCGCTGGTCAATGGCGACACCTATACGGCCAAGACGAAGTTCCAGGGGCAGGCCGCGATGGCTAGCTATCTCAAGCCCTACATCGACTCGTCCTTCAAGGTGAACATCGGGCCGCTGAGCGTGCTGCTGATCATGGAGCTGGCTCAGACCAACCAGAGCTCTCCGTGCTTCGACTATCAGGACCAGGTGGTGCTGGTCACTTTCAGCGCCAAGCACCCTAACAACGGTCATGGCAACAACCTCGACGGGGTCGATTCCTCGAACCCCGGTCAGGGTCATGGTGGTCCCAACGGAGCGGTCGATCCGTCCGGCGGCGTGGATGACGAAGCGAAGTAACTCCAACTCCTTCGAACATGAAAATTTCCACAACCTGTCTCCCATTCCTCGCGATCGCCTTGGCGGTGCCGGCGACCTCGCTGGCAGTCGAGCCTGTCGTCATGCGGGACGCCGCGACTCATGACCAGCTCGTCGAGAAGCTGAAAGTCGCAACCAACCAGAATCCGCTGGTGAAGTTCACCCCGGCTGAAGGCCCGGATCCCTCTGTGGCGGCCCAGCAATCGGGCGATCTGATGGAGACTTCGGATTTCCTCTCATTCGGCGGCCGGGCGACCCTCGTACCAAAGCATGCGATCCTCAATATCCCGCCGTTGCTTGCGAACCGCATCAAGCTCGAGCGGGGAAGTGCAGTGCAGACTTGGGCGGAGTTCTACGCCTCCAACCGGGGATGGATCACCACCGTCGAAGTAAGCCGCGTTCAGGCTGAAGGAAACCAAGCGCTTGGAGAAGAGCTTTCGAAGCGGATGGAGAAGAGCAGCACCGTGGTGGTGGCCACCTATCAGGGCGGCCCGATTTCCGTGCTCCCGCTCAAAGTCCCAGTCAAAGCCGCTCCTGCCGAAACCGCCGGCGCTCAAAAGCCAGCCACCATCAAAAAGCCATGAACAAGCTCATCCTTTCACTCCTGTTAGTGGCGGCGCCGTTTGTCCATGCGCAGTCGACCAGCAGCTCCTACACGAATTTCATCCGCCAGAAACAGCTGCCTTCCGGGGTGGTCTGGGACATGCCGGTGGCAGTCAACGGCGAAAGCCAGTCGGCGCTTGCCATCAATCCGGGTGGCGCTCAGTTCGAACTGTGGACGGTCAATAACGCCGTCAGCCCGGTCAAATCGTATCTGTTGGAGTCCCGCTACGTGGCTTCATACGTTCCGATGGCGACGGTGGCGATTCGTTCCGAGGATCCCTATGACATCGTGCCCCGCACGCGTGCGGATCGCCCCTTCTACGTGGACGTGACGGTGCAAGGCTTGCTCAGTGGCGCGTCCGATCCCGACGCTTCCAAGAAGGTGAACTTCCTGCGGCACGTCCAATCCTACGGAACGGCTGGAACCGGCGTTGGTCTCGATCGCACCCAGGCAACGCTCCTGTCGCAGAATTACATCCAGCAGAACGGCCTGACGACCACGACCTTCGCGATCACCTCGATTCCTGGGGCCGATCGCACCAAGGTCCGCGGTGAAGAGCGCTATTCGATATTCTCGCTGGCGGATAACCGGACGGACTCAAGCAGCGGGCTTACCTATACGGCCCCTGCTGCTCAGTTGGGCTCGCAGTACATCCAAATCTGGCCGGTGGCGGACGGTGCCTTCGCGGGGATCACCGCCAACCAGCTGATCCGCTACAAGATGCCGACGGTGACGGTCACCCTCAACGATCTCTATCCCAACAGCACCACCTACGTGCAGGCCTACAAGGGTGCCGCGCAGTTGGGAAAGACAGGAACGATCGTCCCGGGCTCCTCGCTGGTGGTCAACGATACCGTTCCCAAAAGCCAGATCCTTTCGCTGGCTGACTACGACGCCACCTTCAAGGACGACGGCCAGTGGACCATGGAGTTGCTGACCAAGACGCCCTTCGGCATCGACCGGCTTGCCTACGTCACCTTCACGCTCGACCGCACGCTCCAGATGAATGCTTCGGTGACTACGATCACCGACTGAAACAACCCTCCGCGCTGCGGAGAAAGTCCATAGTCGCCATGGCCCTTCCTCTCCCATCACTTCCCATCCCCGCCGGGCACCTGCCCGCCGGGGACGGCGAGTTTCTCGATGTCCTGCCGCAAGTTGTCGTTCCGGTAGAGGAGCGAGAAGGTGGCCTCGCGGGTCTGCCGGAGCTGGTCCTCGATCTCGGTGTAGGCCAGCAGGAGGAACAGTCCCTTCACCGGTTCGCGATGGAAGGAGAGGTTGCGGGTGGCGAACTGGTCCTTGACGGTCCGGTCCTGGCGGTTGGCGGAAAGCGCGCCGTATTCTCCGGCAAGTTCCTTCTTCAGCTTGTTGAACCGGGTCTCCATGTCCTCGGCCTTCGCCGCCGGGTCGCGGTAGTGGACCGTGACTTCGAAGAGCCGGCCACTGAGGAAGCGGCCTTCCAGGGCTTGGGCGGCAGCACCCGGGAGATTGCCCTGGCGGGGGGAAATCTTCACGACGCGAAGTGCGGGTTGATCCCCGGGCAGCGAAATGTTAACGTCCAGGGAATGTCGGGAAGCCCAGTCAATCAACTTCTCAGGAGTATCTCCCCAGCGCAAGCCGAACGGCGGCTCCAAGACTGCCTGGGCATGGAGCCGTGCCCAGCCGAGCAGGGCGATCACAAGACAGCGGATGAAGGTGCGCACGGCCGCGGTTTCCCTCTTTTCCGGCGGCGTCGCAAGCCCGCAGGCTGGAAGGGTGGCTCGCTGCTGGTGGAAGCCGCCATTTCGATGACCTTGCTGACGACGCTCGGGCTGACACTCCTGAAGCTCTCGCTGAATGTGACGGCTCCACGACAGTGGACGCTGCAGCAGTCGATCACGGATGCCTACCTGACCTATGAACAGGCTGCGGCGCAGCGCTTGAACTTTGCGGATTTGACGAGTGCCCAGTCGCTGTGGCCGGCCCAGCCGAGCATAGCCACGACTTCGGTGGTGCTCGGCAAGCTTCCGGGTGGCACACCGATCACGGGAACGGTGACGCGGACCCGCTATCCCGACTCTAACAACCTGCCTGCCAGTGGTGGCTCCGGCACCACCACCACGAATCCCGCCGGCATGGAGGTGTGGCGCTTCCAGAGCGTCATCAAGTATACCTTCGGTGGACGCACCTATCTGAAAACCCGAACCGTCGTTCGTTCACAATGAAGCTCCCGATCCGCAAATCCCGCGGCCGCGGGTACACGCTGGTGGAACTGACGCTGGCCATGAGCGTGGGGATCATGATCTCCGCGATCGTGATGACGCTGATGAGACAGCAGCTGAACTTCCTCAGGATCTTCCGCGCCCAGAGCTTCCTCGTGACGGAGGCGCCGATGCTGAACAACTTCGTCGTCAAGATCATCGGCAATGCCGACAGCTTCCGGCTCTATGCGAGCGTGGACGATCTCGTGGCCGGACGGGCGCAGGTGATGACGAATGCGCCGGTCATCATGCTTCGTTTCAAGGAACCGAACGGCACCTTCCGTGCGTCGGTGCTTTCCTTCGAGAACCCCGGCACTGGCACAGGACTCTACTATCGGATGGTGAACACCGCGGGGACGCTTGGCACCGCGCAATGGTCGCTATCCAAGAGGCCTTCCAATGTCCGTTTTGCGATTGAAAACGGGATCCTGCGGATGGTGGTGAGCGGGCCCAATGGTGAAGAAGTAACTTATTCAGGAGCAGTACAGCTATGAAAACGCGATTTCAATCCCGCGCCGCGAGCCGGGGATACATCTCCTATATCCTGGTGCTGACGGTGGGAACCATGCTGACCGTGCTGACCCTTAGCGCCTACAAATACGCCGGGTCATCGCAAACGATCCAGAAGGAGACCCAGCTCCGGGTGGACTACCAGGAAAAGGAAGACGAAGTGCTCCGGGGGATCGTGAACATCGTCCCCAACCGGGCGATGAAGGCCATGCAAAGCGGTTCCAACACTTCCGGAGCCGCACGCGATGCGCTGCGTTGGAGGAACATTTTTTCGGACGCCCTGGACCAGGCCGGGACCCGCTCGTCGATCACCGCGGCCCTTGCCACCCAGATCGGCGGATCGAAGGCGATCATGGCCAACACGGGCGACGTGGCGGTCTATACCGATGACGTCAAGGATGCCAGTGGCAACGTGACCCAGGCCTCCAACATCGAGAACGTCTTCGACGCCATCGACCCTGAAACCGGGATTATTTCTGCCGGTATCGGACGGTCCTTGGGGACGGGATTTCCGGCACCGTTGGAGACCGCCAACAGCAACGTCACGAGCCGTGATCCGGTCTATCCGATCATCAGCACCACGAAGGTCTACGGCAACCTGGCGCAGAGCAGCCTGCCGCTGTCGGTGAGCAGCTATCCGCTTTACACCAAGATTCCCTATCCGGAAATCCGCTTCGGCTACTGCGCTCCGGGCCAGCTATTCGTGGCCAAGCGCAACTGGTGGACGTTCAGCTTGCACCTGGGTGAGCACGCCAACCTGCTCAAGAGCTACGCCCGTGGAGACAGCCAGATCGGTGAGCGGGACTTCATTCTTTCGATCTACGAGATTCCCTCGCAGCTCGCGATTTCGGCGGAGGCGTTCACCAAGATCGGCACTCACGCGGACGGCACCCCGTGGCAGCACGCCACGATCCAGGGCGGCATCTACGCGACGCGCGCCCAGGTTAGCAACGGCATGCACGTGGACCGCCTCATGGCCCGCCGCGGCCTGACTCTCGGGAGCGATGTCACCATCGGCTCAAACACGATCGATGGCAATCCGCTGACTCCGGGTACCCGCGAGAAATACGAGGTGACCACCGGTACCTACATGCCGGTGGCCCTGGCGTCGGATTCCGGCCGTGCGTCCTTCGTCTCGATCAACCGCGGCTCGGATTTCTTCGATCGCTTCGCCCATACCACGGAAACGAGCACCCTTTCGCCGACGACTTGGAACAACTATTCGGTGGGCGCTCTCCAGGCTGCGATGCGCCTCGACATCTCGGCTGTCACCAGTGCCACCAACCGCACGCCCACGGCACTGCGTTTCCAATACTACAAGGGCGGCGCGCGCCAGACGCTCAACCTGCCGCTGACCACGGGACCGGCGACCGGTCTTGCCGCCGGCTACATCAAGGTCGCGGACGATGGCCAGACCTATAACTTCGGAACCACGCTGGTGGACGTGGCTTATGGTGTCAGCGGCGGCACCTTCCTCTACAAGACCGGCGTCACGGGGCCGATCACCTTCAACACCGCCACCTTCGGCAATCCTGGCACTGGAACGAAAGCCGGCTACTACAAGCCCGTCTATCCCTTCGAGATCAAAAACCTTCAGGGCACCAAGCCATGCATCGCGATCTACCCCAAGCGACTCCAGGCTTTCCTCGTCTCGCTCGGGGCGGACGGCCTGGACGTGAACAACTCGATCGCCATCAACGTCGACTATTCCACCACCGGCATCAACTTGCCCGCCTACAAGCCGAACATTCCCTGCACGGCCAATGACTACGGCGTGCTAATGACGGAGTGCGATGACCTCACCCCCTTCACGAAGGGGTTCTCGC
Source organism: Luteolibacter sp. Y139 (assembly GCF_038066715.1). Taxonomy (NCBI): domain Bacteria; kingdom Pseudomonadati; phylum Verrucomicrobiota; class Verrucomicrobiia; order Verrucomicrobiales; family Verrucomicrobiaceae; genus Neoluteolibacter; species Neoluteolibacter soli. The sequence goes on from NZ_JBBUKT010000002.1 coordinate 394,951, forward strand.
TGGTCACCAACCTGCGTCTCTACATCGGCGATGACTTCAATGTGGTGGCTACCACGGTGCCTGCGGGCTCGGGATTGGCAGCTCCATTCTATCCGCCTGCCTCGCTCTTCGCTCCGGAGAAGCGCTATGGCACGGACTACGATCCCTACAAGGTCGAGGTCGCCGGCCAGATCGGCCACCTCAAGGGTGACGACGGCGCGAGTTCCACGCCGGTCAACCTGCTCGACTTCAAGATGGCAAGCGAAGCCAGTGCTGCTGCCGCCAACATCGATGTCAACCTGCGTCCCATCACTCATCCGGCGGAGCTTCCTCCGATCACGATGATGAACTGGCTGGTGGTGCTGGAGGAGCGCCGGAAGATCTTCTACACCGGCGCGGGCGCGAACTGATTCCGGATCATTCGTCGTCGTAAAGAAGGCGTCCGCAGCTCTCGCACTGCACGCCTTCCACGCCGGACTTCACCTTCACGAGGGTGGAGGCGACCAGCTTGATGTGGCAGCCGCTGCACTTGCCAGCGGTGACGGGTGCAATGGCGACGCCGTTCTTGATCTTCAGCAGGCGTTCGTAGAGCGGGAGCAGGGTTTCAGGAGCGGCGGCGGCGAGGCGGTTGCGCTCGGCCTGGACTTCGGCGGTGTCGGCATCAAGGCGCTTCTTGCGATCGGCAAGTGCCACCAGATCCTCGTCCACGAGCTTCTTGGTCTTGGCGAGGGAGGCTTCCGCTGCGGAAAGGGTGGCGCGCAGGGCGTCGGCACGTTCCATCAGTTCCAGTTCCTTGGTTTCGAGCCCGTCCACTTCCTTCTCGTAGCGGACGATTTCATTGCCGAGTGCGGTGAACTCGTCGTTCTTGCGGGTCTCGAACTGCTGGGTCTTGAGGCGGATAATGGTGGTCTTGCGGGTGCCGACATCGAGCTCGACCTTCTTGATCTCGATCTCGTTCGCCTGCACTCCCTCCTTGGCCTTGGCCACGGCGGCATTGTCGCCAGCGAGCTTGTCCTTGGCCCGGGTCTCGTCCTTGGGGATCTTGGCGAGGTCTTCGGCGAGGGAACGCAGGCGGCGGTCGCGGTCTTGGAGCACCAGCAGCGCTTGAATCGATGGCAGCATCCACGGGTGTTAGCCGCCGCATCGGCCGGGGGCAAGCGTCCAACGTGACGGGAAGGGAAAGGAGGGCGGGCGTCGCCTCTTTCAAGTTCCGGATTGTCGCCGGGCATCGTTCCTGCCGAAGCTAGGAAGTATGAGAAGACTTCCACTGATTCTGGCGATGGGATGCCTTTCCTGGCAGTGGGCTGCTGCGGCGGAGCCGACGGTCGATGAGATCCTTGCCAGCGTGGAGAAGAAGGTCGCGCCGAACGTCTCGAATATTGGGACTGTTCCGGAGGATCCCGACCTGCTGGTCATGCAGGCCAACGAGCGGCTCAACCGCGAGATCATGGCCTCCAAGGATCGAAAGCTGCGAGTGATCTACGCCATCACCTGTCTCAATTCTGCGATCAGCTATGTCGAGCAATCTCCAGCTAGCGAGAAGCTTCAAACCGACCCGGATTTCGAGCGACTGAAGAAATTCCGGGCGATTCTAGCGAAGGAGTTTATCGCTCTTTCCAAGAAAGAAGCGGCTCCTCAGCCCTCGAAGTAAGTGTAGCCCGCCAAGCCGGTTCGGTAGAGGTCGAGGACCTCGCGGCGCTCCTTCGGAGAGATCCGGCCTTGGGCCACGGCCTTTTCGGCGAAGGCGCGGAAGCGGCCGACCAGTTCCTTCGGGTCGTATTCCACGTAGGAGAGCACGTCTGCGACGGTGTCACCCTCGACCTCGTGGGTGTAGACGGGCTTGCCGTCTTCGAGGTGCACACCGACGACATTGGTGTCGCCGAGGAGGTTGTGAAGGTCGCCGAGGGTCTCTTGGTAGGCGCCGACGAGGAAGGTTGCGATGTAGTAGGGCTCGCCCGGATTGATGCTATGGAGCGGCAGCACCTTCTTTTCGTCCTCGCGGTCGATGAAGCGGTCGATCTTGCCGTCGCAGTCACAGGTGATGTCTGCGATCACGCCACGTTGGAGCGGGCGCTCGTCGAGGCGGTGAATCGGCAGGATGGGGAAGAGCTGCTTGATCGCCCACGAGTCTGGCAGGCTCTGGAACAGGCTGAAATTGCCGTAGTAGAAATCGACCAGCGTGTCGGAAAGCTCGCGCAGGTCCTCCGGTACGATGTCCAGATCCACGATGAGCTTGGAAATGCGGGTCATGATATGCCAGAACCATGCCTCGGCCAACCCGCGTTCGCGCAGCGTGGCGGCTCCGTAGAAGAACTGGGCCCGGACCTGGTCGCGGTAGTAGACCGCGTCGTTGAAGCACTCCTGCAGGTTGCGCTTGCTGAGGTCCTTGTTGACCGCGATCAGGTTGAAGAGGTTCTGCGGGGCATTTTCGGGGGTCGGGGGTGCCTTCTCCGTGGTCTGCACGGTGGACACGTCGAGCACGTTGAAAACGAGCACCGAGTAGTAGGCGACGATCGCACGACCGGATTCCGAGATCAGGTTCGGGTGCGACACGCCGGCCTTGTCGCAGATCTGCATGATCGTCTCGATGACGTCGGTGCAATACTCGAGGATGGAGTAGTTGCAGGAGGAGTGGAAATTGGTGTGGGAGCCGTCATAGTCGACGGCCATGCCACCTCCGATATCGAGCACGCCCATCGGTGCGCCTTCCTTGACGAGGTCGCAGTACATCCGGGCCACTTCGGTCGCGCCTTCACGGATCGCGGCGATGTTCGGGATCTGGCTGCCCTGATGGTAGTGGAGCATGCGCAGGCAGCCGAGGTAGCCTTCTTCCTTGAGGCGATCGACGACCTCGATGACCTGGCTGGCGCTGAGGCCGAAGACCGACTTGTCGCCGGCGCTTTCCGCCCAGTGGCCGGAACCGCGGGTGGAGAGGCGGACGCGGACGCCGATATTCGGCAGCACGCCCAGCTTGCGCGAGCGCTCCAGCAGGAGATCGAGCTCGCTCGGCATCTCGAGCACGAGCATTACCTTCAGGCCCATCTTCTGGGCGTGGAGGGCGAGGTCGATGAATTCCTCGTCCTTGTAGCCATTGCAGACGATGTAGGCCTCGGTGTCGTGCATGTGGGCCAGCGCAGCGATGAGCTCGGGCTTGGAGCCGGCTTCGAGACCGTAGTGGTATTGCTTTCCGAATTCGGAGATTTCCTCGATGACCTGGCGCTGCTGGTTCACCTTGATCGGATAGACTCCGCGGTATTCGCCGCGATAGCCGGTGTCCTTGATCGCCTGGCCGAAAGATTCATTCAGCTCGCGGATGCGCGAATGCAGCAGGTCACGGAAACGTAACAGGACGGGCAGGTCGGTGCCGCGGTCGCGGAGGCCTTCGATGATCTCGAAGAGGGAGACATCGGAGCCGCCGTTGTCGTCCTGGAGCTTCACCGTCACGTGGCCCTTTTTGTTCACGCCAAAGAAGCCGTGACCCCACTGGTCGACGCCGTACAACTCAGCGGACTGGGCGGGAGACCAGCTATTGTCCTTCTTGGGCTTGGCGACCTTGTCGGCGGCGGGCGGAACCATGCGCGGGAAGAAAAGGCTTTTTGCGGAAAATGAAAGGGAAATGACGGGGTGGGGCGCTTCCACGAGTCCGCCCGGCCGGAGCGGAAAAAAATTGCAGGGCGCGTAACCTTTTCCCAGCCATCCACGGAGTCCCGGTGAACATGAAACGAAACACGCTCATCACCCTCGCCGCCGCGCTGCTGCCGCTGGCTGGATTTGCCGAGGAAAAAGCCCTCTGGGAGGTGCAAGCCCGGCTCGACGGCGGGAAAAACCCGCGGCTCAACGGGTGGATCAAGGAATTCTTCGCCAAGGACGGTTCCGCCGCGATGATCGGGGACAAGGCGGTGTTCCGGATCGCCGGCTTCGAGAATCCGGCCACGCCGGAGGAAGACTGGGTCGCCGAAGTGCGCGATCTCGCCGACCCGGCCGCGGTCATGAAGGAGGTCGAGGGCGAGGCGAAGCCGGATGGTCAGGGCCGCTTCCTGATGGAAGAAGAGGGCGTTTCCTTTGTCGTCTGGCGCGACGGTGATGCGGTGCGCCTCGCTAGCCCGCCGCAAAATGCTGGCACTGCCGTAGCCACGACTGCAGCTCCGCAGGGGGATGCCTGGGTGTCCGGGTGGGTGAATCTCGGCAAGATCTCCGAGCTTGAGGAACTCGCATCGACGACGCTGAAGCTGCCGGAGAGCCTGGGCTTTTCCGCATCGAGCGCGGGCGAGGGGATCGCCATCGACGTCAGCGCTGGCTTGGAGAACAAGGAGGCTGCCGAGACCGCCAAGATGCTTTTGCAGCAGTTCAAGGCGGAGCTGGTCGCAGACAAGGATTTCGGACCGAAGCTGCCGCCGGTCACCATCGACGCCGAGGACGGCAAGCTCACGGTCAGGATCGAATTGACCGAGGCTCACCTCGACGATCTGATCGAGGAGGTGAAGAAAGCCATCGAGGAGCGCTAAACTGCCCCTTCCTACGGTCGTGACTGCGGACACTGACAACGACCTCGCCCTGCGCTGGAAATCCGGCGTGGTGGAGGCCTACAACGAGCTGGTGCGGCGGCATCTCGATCCCGTCCACCGCTACGTCCGCTCGAGATGTGGGAACGATCAGGATGCAGCCGATATCTGCCAGGAGGTCTTTCTCGAAGTCTGTCTCAAGATCGCCAATTTCGAACCGACGCACCCGTTCACTGCCTGGCTCTATACGATCGCCCGGCGCAAGACCATCGATCGCTTCCGCCGCCACAAGCCGACCGAAGAGTTTCACTCCGATCTCCACAGCGGTACCGAGTCGAGCCACCCTTCGAGCATCCTTGAAGAGCGTGATTCCGCCCGGAATGCTTGGGAAAAGGTCTTCAGGCTGCTACCTGAAACTCAGGCGACCGCGCTGTGGCTGCGCGTTCAAGGCCACCAAAGCATCGAGCAAATCGCCGCCACCATGGACCAGAGCGAAGCCAACGTGAAAGTCCTGCTCTTCCGCGCCCGCCAGCGTCTGGCGATCGAATGGCGCCCCACTGTCACCATCACCCCGTGATCCCATGGATACCCTGAATGCCATCTGCGATGCCACCCAGCGCGACATTTCCGCCGCGCTGGACGAGGGCATCAAGCTTCCCGCCGCCGTGATCGATCACGTGGAGCATTGTCCCCACTGTGCCGCATTCCTCGATGCATGGAGTGGTGGCTTGGACGAAATGCTCGGCGCCGCGTTGCCGCCGGCAGGGCTGGAGTTGCGGGAGAAGATTCTCGCAATGCCTCGGGAGAGCGTGCGCGTGGAGTCGACGCGGCATCGTTTCCGCGGCTATCTTTCTGTCGCCGCGGCTGCGGTGGTGATCGGCATCTGCGGCTACACGCTGATCGATGTCCGTCCGGTCGGAACCACCCACCGGCCAAGCGTGGCGGAGCGGGAATACGCTGCCATCAAGTCCGACTTCCGCCGTGGTCTCACTGCTTTGCGCGAGCCGGCCGGTGCCATTCAACGCGTCCTCAGCCCATGACCTCGTGGGTCGATCCGCTTGCCGGCGAGCCCGCCGATCTGGTCCGCATTGCCGGGCTCGGCGTGGACTACGGCGAGCGCCGTGCGGTCGATGCTGTCAACCTGCGCGTCCCCGCGGGAGAGGTGTTCGGTTTGCTAGGTCCGAATGGTGCGGGCAAGACGACGATGTTTCGCGTGATGGCCACGCTGCTCTCGCCAACCCGCGGTGAAGTGGAGTTGTGCGGAGAGAAGATTCACGTAAAGCCGCGGGAAGTCCGCTCGGCGATCGCCTATATGCCGGACCTGGCGCCGATGCCGTCCGACTTGCGTGCGGTGGAATACCTTCGCTTCTTCGCGGAGTCCTACGGGCTGCGCGGCAAGGCCCGCGATTCGCGGGTGACGGAGTGCCTCGACTCGGTCGGGCTCCGGGAACGTTCGAAGGACATCTGCACCAAGCTCTCGCTCGGAATGCGGCAGCGGCTTGCCTTGGCGAAGGCTATCCTTCACCGGCCGCGGCTGCTTATTCTGGATGAACCGGCGAGCGGGCTGGATCCGCTGGCTCGTGCGGATTTGAAGAAGGCGCTGCGCCGCCAGGCCGATGCCGGTGCCACGGTGATTCTAAGCTCCCATATCATGGCGGAGATCCAGGATCTCTGCACCTCGATCGGACTGCTGCAGCGCGGACGTCTGCTTGATGCCGGGCCGATTCGCAAGGTGCTGGCCAAGTTCGGCCAGGCGGAGACGCGTGTCATTGTGCGTGCAGCCGGTCGTCGCGATGAAGTCGCCGCCTGGCTGCGCGAAGTGCCCGGGGTGAATGCGGAAATGCGGATGACCGATGACGAGTCGATCGAGCTGCGTCTCGATGAAAACAAGCTCTCGCGTGCCGCGCTGTTCACCGCGCTGGGGGAAGCCCGTCTGGGGGTGACCGGCATGCATGCGGTGGAAACCAGCGTCGAGGAAGTGGTGGTCCGCCTCGGTAGCCAAGCCTCCCTGTCATGAATGTGCCTGATTTTCCTTCCCTCTGGAATCTTCCGGCGAATCCGGTTTTCCGCCGGCATGCGGTGTCGAGGCTGCGGCTGTGGCGTGTTCTCGTATGGTTGGTGATCACCCAGGTGATCACCGGCTTTGCATGGGGGGTGACGGTGCTTTTGTATCTCCACGCTCAAGGCAACGGGAGGATCGAGTTCAACCTCGCTTCGCCAGCTTTCCAGCGTTTGTTAGAGAAGCACGGCACCAATGCCTACCTCTGCGGCTGGCTGGCGGTACTGATCATCCAGGGCTTGCTGGTGGTGCTGAAAGGCACCTTCAGCGTGGCCACGGGCGTGGCGCGGGAGTCGAACGAGGGGATGATCGATTCCGAGCGCCTCGCGCCGCTGTCCACCGGGCATAAGGTCGTGGGACAATTGCTGGGTCTGCCCTTGTTAGAGAACGTGTTGGCCTTGCTGCTGATTCCTTGGGCGGCGGCGAGCGCGTGGCTCGGCGGGCTTTCTCCGGTGATGATGGCGAAGGTTTACCTGATCTTCGCCACCTCGGCCCTGCTTCACCATTCCATCGGTCTGGTGGCGGGCACCTTGATCCGGCAGAAGATCCTCGCCGGCACAATCTCGCAGGTGCTGGTGATCCTGCTGCACTTCGTGCTGCCATTTTCCCAGAGCTTCGGCATCGGCCTGATCTCTCACCTGGGCATGGAGTCCGCGATCCTCCACGAGATCGTTTCCGCCACGCCGCAGATGCTGGTGCCGAAAGGTTTTTTACCTCCTGACGTCCTTCCGCCGCCGGTCGATTTCTTCCGCTGGGAGATCGCGGTTTCCGGCTATCACTGGATCATCACGGTCACGGCCCTGGCTGCACTGCTCACGATGCTCGTGCGCCGCTGGAACGACCAGGAGTCGCAGCTTCTTGGCAAGGTCGGCACTGCGTTGCTGGCGGCGTGGATGCTCGTGCTTACGTGCGGAGAACTACTGCCCGGTTTCTCTCACGGCCGTGCATTGTCCGACCTCAATGTCCTCAGCCTGGAGTTATCATTGGATCCCGAGTGGTATTCGGGGCCTCCGATGCTTGGCGTGCTCTGGATCGCCGGCTTCGCGCTGGTGCTCGGCCTGATCAATCTCCTGTTCACCGCGATCCTTGTCCCATCCCCGGAAGCGCGGGCCCGTTGCCGTCATCTCGTTCGCGCGCCGTGGTGGAATGACGGCCGGAACGCCATCCTCTGGGTGGTGTTGCTTTCGCTCTTTTCCGCGGGGGCGTGGTGCCGTGTAGTCGTCACGCTCCTGCACGAGACGCCTGCGATGCAGGTGGTCGATCTCCGGGCCTCGGGGATGGGGTGGATCGCGGCGTCATTGCTCGCTCCTGCGCTTGCGTCTCATGCCTTGGTGCTGTGGCGCGGCTGGAAGGTGGCGCTGTTTGCCGGCTTCGCCTTGTGGGTCGTTCCGTTGATGGTCGCGGTGGTTGGTGTGCTGATGTCGGTTGAACCCGACAGTTGGCCGATGTGGATCGCTGGCATGTCGGGCTTCGCGTTACCCGCCTACGGTTCGTTTGCCGAGGTCGCCGGTCTGCCATTAATCAATTGCCGATCTGTCTTCCACGTCTCGCTCGCGCTGCATGCAATCGCGACCGTGGTCTTCCTGCTCAAGGCGCGCCGCAGGATGCCCGTGCCTCCGCCCTTGGTGGCAGCGGTGGCTGATCCTGTTTCGTAGGGCGGCGAGGGAGCATGCGCACCAGGCCTTCGCCGCAAATAACGCCGATCAGATTGGCGAGCGCGTCGTAGCCATCGAAGCTGCGCGCAGGGAAGAAGTATTGGCTGCCTTCCTCAAGCATCATGCACGTAAGGACGATCAAGCTGCCGAGCATCAGCGGGCCGGCTTTGCGGCGCTTCAGTTGTAGGTTCGATAGCACGGTCAGAGTGCCGACGAGGCCCACGTGACCGAGCTTGTCGCCAAAGGGAACCTTGGCGATGAATTCCCAGATCATTCCGATCTGCCCGCGATCCGCGAGGACGACGAGCGAGACGAATGCCGAGGTGAAGAGAACGAAGGCGAGACGGATCAACATGACTTTCCGTCCGGTATGATCCTCCTAACCGGTTGAGGTCAAATTCACTCGGTCGGTTCACGGCGAATTCACCCGGGCTTCACTGGTTTAAGGGGTGTCGACGTTCGGTCGACACGGCGTGGTCAGAATGACCGCGTTTCCTACGACAAGCGGTCTCTGAAATCCGCATAGCCGAATTCGCGGATCGTCTCCAGCGATCCATCCTCATGCTGTAGCACGATGGAAGGGTGGGGGACGCCATTGAAGGTGGTGGTCTTGACCATGGTATAATGAGCCATGTCGTCGAAGACGAGCACGTCGCCCGCTTTCAACGGGCGAGGGAAGGTGAAGTCACCGGTGACATCGCCGGCGAGGCAGGTGGGGCCGCCAATGCGGTAGACGTGGTCGCCGGATTCGGAGGAGAGTTGATAGGTCTCGCCTTGGAAGGTGACGGCGGGACGGGAAGCTTCCTCGTGCGGAATGAATTCCGCGCTCCCAGTGGTGGCGAGATAGACGTCGGGCCGGTAGGGCATTTCGAGGACGTCCGGCATGTGTGCCGTCGCGGAGACGTCGAGGATCGCGAGCTTGTGGCCGGCGGATTCGAAAACATCGAGGACCTCGGCGCGGAGGACGCCGGTGTGGATCGCGGCGGCTTCGCCGGGTTCGAGCCAGACTTCGACGTCGTATTTCGCCTTCGTTTCGCGGACCAGGCGGATGAGACGCTCGCGGTCGTAGAAGGGCTTGGTGATCCAGTGGCCGCCGCCCATGTTCAGGTAGGTAAACTGCGGTGAACGCAGCAGGTGGCCGAACTTCTCGTCGACCGCGGCGAGGGTCTTCTCAAGGTCGTCCGAGTTCTGCTCGCAGAGGGTATGGAAATGCAGGCCGGAGAGGCCGGTGAGATCTGCGCCTTCAAGCTGGTCCGCGGTGATGCCCAGTCGCGAGCCGGCGACGCAGGGATCGTAGAGAGGCGTATGGCCGGTGGAGCACTGGGGGTTCACACGCAGGCCGCAGTGGAGTTCGCCGCTCTTGAAGCGCGGATGCGCCATCACGATGTCGCGGAAGCGGAACCACTGCGACAGCGAGTTGAAGTCGAGGTGGTGGGTGAACTCACAGAGCTGGCGGATCTCGTCCTCCTGATAGCCCGGCGAGTAGGTGACCACGTGCTTGCCGAAGTAGTCGCGGGCGAGCAGCGCTTCCCACACGCCGGAGGCGCAGCAGCCGTCGAGGACATCGCGGAAATGAGGAAACGCCTTCCAACAGGAGAAGCCTTTGAGCGCGAGCACGATCTTGCAGCCCGCGGCATCGGCGGTTTCGCGAAGGATGGCGGTATTGCGCTTCAGCGCGGCGAGGGAAATGACGAACGAGGCCACGGGCAGAGAAGGAAGTCCCGAATGAGGAAGTGCCAAGTTCCAATTTCCAACAGCCTCGACTCGCGGGGCGGCGAGGGGTCGTGCTAGCTGAGATACTGGTCATCGCTGACCTTCTCCAGCCAATCGACGGCCTTGCCATCAAGCTGCTCTTGGATTGCGACGTGGGTCATCGCGGTGGTGGGGGCAGCACCATGCCAGTGCTTCTCGCCCGGAGAAAACCACACGACATCGCCGGGCCGGATTTCCTCGATCGGGCCGCCTTCACGCTGCACCCGTCCGCAGCCGGCAGTGACGATCAAAGTCTGGCCCAGCGGGTGCGTGTGCCACGCGGTGCGGGCACCGGGTTCGAAGGTGACCGTGGCGGAAGCGACGCGGGCTGGAGCGCCGGTTTGGATCACCGGGTCAATGCGGACGGTGCCGGTGAACCAGTCTTCTGGGCCTTTCGTGGAGGGGCGGGAGCCGGCGCGGTGGATTTCCATGGCCACCTTCTAGTTCCAGAGGACAGATGGCGCACGCTTGAAAGCGGCTACCATCCCAGCAATCGGCCAATGGCGGCGCGCAGGGCTGCTTCGAGAGTTGCAGCTTCCGCGTGGCTTACCGGGATAGCCACCTTGCGTACCGATTTGTCCGCCGCATCCTGCCGTGAAAGGCTGAGGAGGTAGGGTGCCCGATCTGGATCATTGCGAGCCACGATCTCGAAGGCGCTATTCGACTTCTCCGACTGGTGAAAGAGCTTGGCCTCGGTCTGCCGGCCTTGCAGCACGGACAGCGCGGCGCCGATGTCGGTAAGGCTCCATTTCATGGTCAACTTCCGTTCCCAGTCGAACTGCTTGTCGCCGGTCTGCGTGGCAGCGTCGACGAACAGGGCGGACTTCGCGGGATTGAGACCGAAGCGGATGACCCCGCCAGTGCCGCGGCTGTTGGGCTTGTAGATCGGAAGCTGGGGAAGACGTTGAGGATCGAGCGCGGTTTCCGTATTCATGCGGAGGAACTGTTCACCGGAACATTTCCTCTGGCAAGGAGGAAATTGCGCATTTGAACAGTGTTTCAATAGCGCATGACTTTCGAGAGGAAGCGCTGGCAGACGGCGGACTCGGGGGAGTCAAACAGGCCCGCAGGAGGGCGGCATTCCTCGATCTTGCCGGCGGCGATGAAGGCGACCTGATCGGCGACTGCGCGCGCGAAGCCCATCTCGTGGGTGCTGAGAATGATGTCTTGTCCGGCTTCGGCGAGTTCCTGGATCAGCTCCAGCACCTCCGCAGTCATCTCCGGGTCGAGCGCGGAGGTTGGTTCATCAAGGAACAAAATCTCCGGCGAGAATGCCACGGCGCGGGCAATGCCGACCCGCTGCTGCTGACCGCCGGAAAGCTGCGAGGGCAGCTTGTCCGCGTGCTTCAGGAGGCCGAAGCGGTCGAGCGCCTGCTCTGCCAATTCGTGTGCCTTGGCGGGTGGATGCCCGTGGACCTTCTCCAGTGGCAGCGTGATGTTCCGCCGCGCGCTGAGGTGGGGGAAGAGATTGAATTGTTGGAAGAGGAAGCCGTTTTGCCGACGGTAGTTTTGGAGCTCGGCGGCGTTGGCAACCAAACGATGCTCGTTGACTTGGACCGTGCCGGCATCGGCGGTTTCGAGGCCGCCTAACAGACGCAAGAGGGTGCTCTTGCCTCCGCCAGAGGGACCGATCAATACCAGCACTCGCGCCGAGGTGAGGCTCAGCGAGAGTCCATCGAGCGCAGTCGTTGCGCCGTAGCGTTTGGTCACGCGATCGACTTCAAGTTTCATCGCGGAAGCGTTTTTCCAACCAGTGCGACAGCCACGCGACGGGAAGGGTGAGGACGAGGTAGCCGATCGCGAGCGGCATGTAGCCCTCGAGCCCGGCATAGGTGCGGGAGATGAAGTTCTTGGTGTTGTAGAAATACTCGGACACGCCGATCACGCTGAGCAGCGAGGAGTCCTTGATCAGCGAAACAAAGAGCCCGGCGATCGCAGGCAGGACCCGGCGCAGTGCCTGGGGGAAGATCACGTAGCGGTAGACCTGGACGGGATTGAAGCCTACCGCGCGAGCCGAGTCCCATTGCGTCTTCGGGATGCTTTCCACGCCGCCGCGCAGGATCTCCCCGAGATAGGCACCGCCGAACAGGGATAGCAGCAGGCCGCCGATGATCACCTTGTCCTCAAGTCCCCAGCCAGCCAGCGGCCGGGAAAGGAGCGGCGCGAAGATCACGAAATAGCCGAACAGCAGGTGCACCAGCAGCGGGGTGTCGCGGACGAATTCGAGGAAGCCGCGGCAGGTCTTCCGGATCACGGGCAGGGGCGAACGCTGGCCTAACAAAAACAGCATCCCAAAGACCACGCTCCCTAACAGCGAGCCCAGTGAAATCCACAGCGTGAGCTTCCAGCCCAGCCACAGCGACTCGCGGTATTCCCAAGCCTTTGCCCAGTTGGCCTGTTTGCCAAACCGCTGGAAGATCGCGGTGCACAGCCAAGCGAAGCCCGCCGCCATGACGACGGCGACGAGGACATTGGCGATCTGCTGGCGGCGAGTCACGAATCCTTAGCGGATGATGAACGGGATACCCTGGGCTTCGAGGAACTTCTTCTCTTCCTGCAAGTACTGCGCGCCTAGTTTTTCGAAGCCGCCATCGGCCCGGAATCCCTTGATGAATTCGTTCACCTGCTCGCGGAGCGCGTCGTTGCCTTTGGCGATGCCGAGCGCCCAAGACTCCTCCACGAAGGCCTTGAGCAGGCCACGGGTGGTGTCCGGGTTCTCCTTGTTGTAGCGGAAGATGCTGAGCTGGTCGTAGATGAAGCCGTCCGCGCGGCCTTGGGCGACTTCCTGCACGCACGAGGCCTCATCCTCGAAGACAACGAGCTTCGCCGAAGGCAGGTGATCGGTGATCCAAATCTGGCCGGTGGTGGCGGCTTTCGCCGTGAGCGAACGGCCGGGCTTTTTCAGATCTTCGATCGACTGGATGTCCGAGTTCTTCTGCACGAGGATAGCCAGGCCGGTGAAGGCGTAGGGATCGGAGAAATCGATCGATTTGCGCCGTTCGTCCGACGCAGTCATCGAGGAGAGGATGAGGTCGATGCTGCCCGTCTGGAGCGCGGGGATCAGGCCGGTGAACTGCATCGGCACGATCTTCAACGGCCGGCCGAGTTTTGCGGCCAATGCCTCGGCAATCTTCACGCCGACGCCGTCAGGCTTGCCGGCCTTGTCTTGCATCTCGAAGGGCGGGTAGGTGAGGTCCATGCCGACGCGGAGTTCCGCGCCGCTACCGCCGGACGTGGACTTCTCGGAGCAGGCAGCCACGGCCAGCGCCGAGGCGGAGAGGGCAAGGAAGCGTCGGCGGTCGGTCATGACGCCGGAGGGTAGCGCAGGCATGGCGCGGCGGAAGCGGATTCCGTGCCTTGTGGGGCAGGTCTCCGGAATGTGAGCTAGCTCAGCAGCCAGCCGCCCGAGCATCGGGCAGGTCAGTGATCCTTCACCGGCGCATCGGCAGGCCCACTTGGGGGGATGCCTTTGTCCGCCTCGTCATTCGGTGGCAGGATGGTAACTGGAACCAAGCGCTCATAGCCCATGTCCTTGGCGACCTGATGGATCCGCTTCAGATCATCCTCCGAAGGTGATTTGATGGCCGTCGACAGATTGGCACGGAGCCCCATGAGTGCGGCCTTCTTTTCATCCGGGTGGTCCAGCTCGACCAGGACCCTTAATGCGAGTTCAAGGCCCTGTAGCCGACAGGTGGTCAGAATCAGCTTTGAAGAGATTTGCGCCCGATCCTTTCCGGGAGGGACAAGCTCATACATCTTCCGGAGGCCGCCCAGTTCATCTTTCCTGGATAGTGACGACGCATACGAGATCAGGGCGATTGACCGGGCTGTTCCCTCCAGCCCGAGAATGAATGAACCGACCGCGATTTCAGGGTTCTTAAGATAGGCTCTTCCGAGAATGCTGTTGGTGTCGGGCCATTTCTTATAGAACTCAGCCAGGATCTCGCTCTCTTTGACCCCTTTTTCCTTCGCGATGGACGCGACGATGGATCTCCGTTCCTCGTTTAGCTTCTCGATCTCCGTGGTCCTGATTTTATCGAGAGACATCGTCTCCTTCAAAGCTCCGAACTTGTCGCTGTAAGGAGCATCGCTTTGAGGCGTTTTCGCCTGGCTGGCAGCAGGAGGCGTCGTATCGTCCTTTGACGGTGGCTCCTGAGGGCCGAGTTCTCCGTGGCAAATTGCCGAGATAAGAACGCAAAGCCCGAGAACCGGGCCGAGGGTAGGCGTATTCATCGCACTGGAAGGGAGGGCTTACATGCAGTCTATCAGCGGCAAGGTCTGTTGATAGGCGCGATCTTCGAATTCTTGATCCGATCAGAACGCATCTATCATACGCGCCGCCCTGCAATCTCTTACTCTTTCTCCCGCGCTTCCACTTCCAGCGGAGCATCGGCGTAGCCGTGGGTCAGGCATTCCACCAGATATCGCTGCATGAACGGCCCGATGCCGCCCATCTGCTGGTATTGCGCCACATGCACTAGCTCGTGGCGTAGCACCCGGGAGTGGCCTTCCAGAATGTAGATGCCTTTCCCCAAGGTCATTCCGGCAGGCTCGAAAAGCGGCAGGCGCCAGTGCGCGGCCAGCTTTACCAGCGGTCGTGGCACGGGCAGGGGAATCGGCTTCAATTCCAGCACCCGGACTTCCTCCGGGCGTTCGATTTTCAGCTCTGCCGCAAACGCCAAGCCCTCGGCCGCGAGCGGCACGCCTTCTGCGAGAATCCGCCGCTCCTGAGCCTGCGCCCACCGTGTTGTCGCCGGAGCAATTCCGGAGGCCAGCGTGAGCGCGAGACCGAGCGGGAAGATCATCAGGAACAGAACTGCTCCACCAGAACGGCCTTGCTGTAGTCGCGGTTCATCCGGGCGATGTGATCGACGCTGATTTCCTTCGGGCAGGCCGCCTCGCACTCGTAGTGGTTGGTGCAGTTGCCGAAGCCCTCGCCATCCATCTGGCGGACCATGGCGAGCACGCGCTTGTCGCGCTCGGGCTGGCCCTGGGGCAGGTGGCCGAGGTGAGAAACCTTGGCGGAGGTGAAAAGCATGGCGCTGGCATTCGGGCAGGCCGCCACGCAGGCGCCGCAGCCGATGCACGCGGCGGCGTCGAAGGCCGCGTCGGCATCCGACTTCGCGATCGGGATTGCATTCGCGTCCACTGCAGAGCCGGTGCGGATGTCGATGTAGCCGCCGGCCGCGATGATGCGGTCGAGAGCGGTGCGGTCGACGATGAGGTCGCGGATGATCGGGAAAGCCTTCGCGCGGAAGGGCTCGATCCAGATGGTGTCGCCGTCGCGGAATTTCCGCATGTGAACCTGGCAGGTGGTGATGCCGCCTTCCTTGCCGTGGGGGACGCCATTGATGGTCAGCGAGCACATCCCGCAGATGCCTTCGCGGCAGTCGTGGTCGAAATGGATCGGCTCGCCGCCGTCCATGACGATCTTCTCGTTCACGATGTCCAGCATCTCCAGGAACGAGGCTTCCTCGGGGATGTGATTGGCGGGGTAGGTTTCGATGCGGCCGTTGTCGTTCGGACCGTTCTGGCGCCAGACCTTCAGCGTGAGGTTCATGATCGGGAGAAAAATCTGCCGGACGCGGGTGCGCGTGCGGCTACGGCCCCAACTTGGAATTTCCGGCCGCGGCGCGCTAGTCGAAAAAGCCGTTTTCCGCGCTGGAACCATCAGGAATTTTCCCGCCGGGCATGAATCGAGCTTTTCGAACCCGACCCAAGCGTGTTGGGATACAAAACCATGGCCTCTCTTGCTACGACCGTCGACGGACTGAAATTCTCGAACCCCTTCGTCATCGGCTCGGGGCCTCCGGGAACCAACGTCAAGGTCATCAAGCGCGCCTTCAAGGAAGGCTGGGGCGGGGTCATCGCCAAAACCGTTAGCCTCGATGCGTCGAAGGTCGTCAATGT
Source organism: Luteolibacter sp. Y139 (assembly GCF_038066715.1). NCBI lineage: Bacteria > Pseudomonadati > Verrucomicrobiota > Verrucomicrobiia > Verrucomicrobiales > Verrucomicrobiaceae > Neoluteolibacter > Neoluteolibacter soli. The sequence goes on from NZ_JBBUKT010000002.1 coordinate 410,808, forward strand.
CGGCCCGCGCTACGCCAAGCTGATGGCGGGTGACGGCAAGGAAGTCATCGGCTGGGAGAACATCGAGCTGATCAGCGACCGGAAATTCGAGATCTGGCTGGATGAATTCAAGGAGGCGAAGGACGAGTACCCGGACGGCATCCTAATCGCCTCCATCATGGAGGAATATAACAAGGACGCCTGGTGCGAGATCGTGGAGCGCTGTCAGGACGCGGGTGTCGACGCCTTCGAACTGAACTTCTCCTGCCCGCACGGCCTGCCCGAGCGGAAGATGGGAGCCGCGATGGGCCAGGATCCGGCGATTTTGGAAGAGGTCTGTGGCTGGGTGATGGGGGTGTCGAAAATCCCCGTGTGGGCCAAGATGACGCCGAATGTGACCCATATCGAGGACCCGACCGCCGCGGCCCTGCGCGCCGGGTGCCACGGGGTTTCCGCGATCAATACGATCCGCAGCGTGATGGGGGTGAATCTTGAAACGCTCCGTCCCGAGCCCACGGTGGAGGGCTACACCACGCCCGGCGGCTACTCTTCCAAGGCGGTGAAGCCGATCGCGCTACGGATGGTCATGGAGATCGCGCAGCTGATTAAGAAGGATTTCCCGGGGCGGACGCTGTCGGGCCTCGGCGGGGTCGAGACCGGGGCGGATGCGGCGCAATTCATCCTGCTGGGCAGCGATACCGTGCAGGTTTGCACGGGTGTCATGAAATTCGGCTACGGGATGGTGAAGGATCTCTGCGAGGGGCTGCTGACCTTCATGGAGGGCAAGGGCTTCGAAAAAATCGAGGATTTCAAGGGCCTGAGCCTGCCGTATTTCACCACCCACGCCGAGCTGGTACGCATGCAACTAGCCCGCAAGGCCGAGGAAGCGGCGGCCAAGGAGCGTGCCGGCATGGTGAAAAGCGACGCCGAGTGGGATGGGGACGATTTCGTGAAACAGTCCGACGCGCTGGCACGAAAGCCGACTTCGTGACCGGAGGCGATTGACCCGGGAAATCGGGAATAAAGGCCCTACAATGCAATTCCTGCGGATTTGGTCTGCATGAATCCTTGCACAATCGGGTGACGGTTCCCATTTTGCCCCGGCATGCATCCCGATTTGGCGAAACTGCTCGAGGCCGGAAGAATCAACCAAGCCGTTGCAAACCGTCTCGACCAGCTTGCCCCTGGAAAATTCTGTCTTCACAAGGCATGGGGCGCTGGGAAAGTGACTGACTGGGACCTTCCCGGAAAGAAGGTCACGATCGACTTTGAGCAAAGCAGCGGCCAGACCATGGACCTGCAGTTCGCGATCCAGCGGACCGAGTTCCTGGACGCCGGCGATTTCCGCGCCAAGAAGGTCGAGCAACTTGAGGAACTCCGCGCGCTCTCCAAGAGCGACCCGGTCGAGTTGGTCTGCCACCTGCTCGCCAGCCACGGCGGCACCATGACCGTGGATGCGCTGGAGAAGGAACTTTCCGGTGCCGTCATTTCGGCCGATGATTTCCGCAAGTGGTGGGAATCCGCCAAGCGCTCCCTGCGCGATAGCAAGCGCGTGGTGGTCCCGTCCCGCCGCACCGATCCTCTTCAGCTCCGCTCCGGCGATATGAGCCCGGCGGAAGCACTGGTGTCCGATTTCGAGCAGGCCCGCGATCTGAAGACGATGGCCAAGGCGCTCGAAGCCATCACCGGGGATCTCAATCTGTTCAAGGCAGACACCGCGGCGCTGCAGCGCTTGCTCGCCGGTATCAATGATACCGCCGCGAAGAACGTCCGCATCTCGCTTGGACCCGCCTTGGAGCTCCTGTCGGCTCGCGACGAGATGGTCCGCGCGTTCGATGACATGGAGCTGCCGGCCGAGTCGCTCCGCCTTTCCGATCTGCTCGCATCCGAGGAAAACCGCCTCGCCGATGCGCTCAACGGCCTCGCCTCCGGTCGCCAGCGTGCGATCTACGAGGAATTCCCGGCCGCTTTCGGTGAGCGCTGGGTGGACGTGCTGACGTTCATTTTCGACAAGGTCGGCACCCGCGGCGTCGCGGAGATCGCCAAGCTCCTCGAGGAGCGCGGCCAGATGAAGAAGCTCTCCGAGCACCTCGTTTCCGCTTTGGCCCGCCGCTCGCTCGGCACGGATGCCTTGATCTGGGTCTGCCGCGAGCGCGACACCACCGCCTCCGGGATTTTCAGCAGCGAAGTCGGAGCGTGTATCCTCAATCTGCTCGAAACCGACCACCTCAGCGATGGTCCGCGCAAGACCACGCGCCTGCAGTCGATGCTCTCCGACGACAAGGAGTTGCTCGGCGACATCGTGGGTTCCATGGACGTCAACGAAGCCCGCAATTTCGGTCGCCGCCTGATGGAGTGCCCGGTGTTCAGTGAGCTGGACCGCAAGAGCCTGATGGCCCGCGTGATCAAGGCCCGCCCGGAGACTGGCGAACTCGTAGCCGGTCGTGGTGGGAAAAAGGAGCAGGAGTTGCTCGTTTCCTGGCCCAGCCTTGAAAAGAAGAAGGCCGAGCTGGACGACATCATCCGCAACCGCATCCCGCAGAATACGAAGGACATCTCCATCGCCCGCGAATACGGCGACCTTCGCGAGAACTTCGAATACAAGTCCGCCAAGGATCACCAGAAGTATCTCAACAACCGCAAGACGGAACTCCAGCGGGACATTTCCCGCGCCCGCGGCACCGACTTCAAGGCGGCCGACATCTCCGCGGTGAATATCGGCACCATCGTCAAGCTCGTGAACGAGGCCGGCAAGCAGACGACCTACACCGTGCTTGGCGCTTGGGATTCGGATCCCGAAAAGGCCGAGCTTTCCTATCTCTCCGAGCTTGGTGCCGCCTTTCTCAACAAGAAGATCGGCGAAACCGTGGAAGTCCGCGACGAGAACGAGGTCACGCACTCCTACACCATCCAGTCGATCGCCGCGGTGAATCCCTGAAGTTCGAAATGTGCCGAAGTCTCCTCATCTCTGTTCTCGCTGGCGCGATCTCCCTTTCGGGAGCATTCGCTGAAAGCGATGCCGAGAAGGGGATTTCGGAGGCCGAATCCCGGTTCTACGAAGCGAAGTCAAAGATCGATTCGGACTACAGGCGGGATTTTGCCGAGGCCCTTTCGAAAGGAGAGACGATCGAAGTTTACCTTCTGGACTTCGAGACGGAACGCACTCCATCTGATTTTCTCTATTGGGACACCCGATTGGAAGAAGATGAGTTCCCGATCATTCCTTACGGCGCCAAATCGAAGATTCTAAAACGCGCGATTCTCACGGACGACCAGAAGCGAGACTTCCTTCCGAAGCTTCAGAAGGTGATCGGAGTCCAAGGCGATGTCGGAGGTGGCGCCTTCTGCCACATGCCCATTCACGGAGTGAGAATCACCGCCGGTGAGAAGATCATCTTCCAATCGAGCTTCTGTTGGAAGTGCGGGAACTTCGCATTCACTTACCCTGATCGTCCCGCATGGATCGAGATCCACGGAAGCGAGATCGCCGAAGCTTTCAACAAGCTCATGCCGATTCCTCAGTCCGAGATCGATCGCTTTGAATCGAAGTACGGCAAGAAGTCTCCGGATGCTGCCAAAAAGGCTGATCAAAGCGGCGAGAAGCCGGATCGAGCTGAATAGCCTTCAAGCGGCAAGACGTGCCGAAGCCGCAACCCGCATTTAGTTTCCAGCTCCACCTCCTCCCTCAACAATTCTCCAATTCTACTACCATGGAACACACCACCATCGTTGAAATCCGCGGCCGAGAGGTCATCGACTCCCGCGGTAATCCTACCGTCGAAGCCGACGTCATCCTCGAATGCGGCGTCGTCGGCCGCGCCGCTGTGCCCAGCGGTGCCTCGACCGGCGAGCACGAAGCCTGCGAACTCCGCGACGGCGACAAGTCCCGCTACCTCGGCAAGGGCGTGCTGAACGCCGTTGAGAACCTGAATGGCAAGCTGGCTCCCGCGCTCTGCGGCATGCTCGCCACCGACCAGGCCGCGATCGACGCCGCCATGATCGCGATCGACGGCACCAAGAACAAGTCGTCCATCGGCGCCAATGCCATCCTCGCCGTCTCGATGGCTGTGGCCAAGGCCGCTGCCCAGGCGACCGGCCTGCCGCTCTACAAGTACCTCGGCGGCCCGAACGCCAAGGTGCTGCCCGTGCCGATGATGAACATTATCAACGGCGGTGCTCACTCCGACGCCCCGATCGATTTCCAAGAGTTCATGATCATGCCGATCGGCGCTCCGACCTTCCGCGAAGGCCTGCGCTACGGTGCTGAAATCTTCCACGCGCTGAAGAAGGTGCTGCACGACCGCGGCCTTTCCACCGCCGTGGGTGACGAAGGTGGCTTCGCCCCGAACCTCGCTTCCGCTGACGACGCTCTCAGCGTCATCGCTCAAGCCGTTGAGAAGGCTGGCTACAAGCTCGGCGAGGACATCGCCATCGCGCTCGACGTCGCTTCTTCCGAGTTCTGGGATGCCAAGCAGAACGCCTACGTCTTCAAGAAGTCCGACAAGTCGGTGAAGAGCGCTGAAGAGCTCGTTGCCTACTACGCCGGCCTGCAGGCCAACTACCCGATCATCTCGATCGAAGACGGCTGCGCCGAAAACGACTGGGCTGGCTGGAAGATCCTCACCGACAAGCTCGGTGCGACCACCCAGCTCGTGGGCGACGACCTGTTCGTCACCAACGTCGAGTTCCTCTCGAAGGGCATCGCCACCAAGACCGCCAACTCGATCCTCGTGAAGGTGAACCAGATCGGTTCGCTTACCGAGACCTTCGACGCCGTCGAAATGGCCCAGGAAAACGCCTACACCGCCGTGCTTTCGCACCGCTCGGGCGAGACCGAGGACAACACGATCGCCGACATCGCCGTCGCGACCAATTGCGGCCAGATCAAGACCGGCTCGATGAGCCGCTCGGACCGTATCGCGAAGTACAACCAGCTCCTCCGCATCGAGGAAGAGCTGGGCAACGACGCGGTCTACGGCGTCGGCAAGATCAAGGTCCTGCGCTAATCCGCATACTGCCTTTTCCAAAAGCCTCCCGGGAGACCGGGAGGCTTTTTTGTTGGCGGGTATTGCCGCCGGGCCCGTCGCTTGGCATGAAGCGGCCGTGCGCATCATCGCGGGAAAAGCAGGACGACTGGCCATCAAGGTGCCGAAGGCGGTGACTCGGCCGACCACCGACTTCGTGCGGCAGGCGGTGTTTTCGATCCTCGGCCCGCGGGTCGAGGAGGCGGCGGTGCTGGATCTCTTTGCCGGTTCCGGGGCGATCGGGCTTGAGGCGCTTAGCCGTGGTGCGGCCTCGTGCGTATTCGTCGACGAGCATCGTCAGGCGGAGATCGTGATCCGTGAGAATCTGGAAAAGGCCAAGCTGGCCGGAGGGCGGGTGGTCAAAGCGGATGTGCACGCCTGGGTGGCCCGGGACACCGGCAGCTACGATCTGATTTTCGCCGATCCGCCATATGCGAAGACATCCTTGGACCGGGACCATCTCAAGGACCTGATGGGCAAACCGGCTCTTCTCGGGCGGCTTGCTGATGGCGGGCTGCTGATTGCCGAGTGCTTTTCTTCGACCCGGAGTCCGGAAGCGCCGGGATGGGTGCTAAGCGAGCGCCGTGAATACGGGAATAGCGCCATTCTGCTTTACGCCGCGGAATAGGAGCTGGGCGGGTGGCAGAGAGGCGAGAGGGGAATTCCCGTAATTCCCCTATATAGGCATTCGGGAATAGTGGAGTGCTCTTGCCGGTTCAAACATGGGTCACTAGCCTCCGCGCGATGCTGTTTCCGCTGGTTCTGGCGATCTATCGCCTGCTGCTACCCGTCTACCTGTTCGTGGCGATGCCGGGGTGGCTGGTGCGGATGGGGCAGCGGGGTGGCTTTGGCAGCGGACTGCGGGAGCGTTTTTCGATCTATCGGCCGCCTCTGGAAGATGAGCCGTGCGGGCAGGTCCACCTGCACTCAGTGAGCGTGGGGGAGACGATGATCGCGGTGAAGCTGCTGCGGGCGTGGCAGGCGCGGGAGCCCGGCAAGCGTTTCGTGCTCGCGGTGGGGACGGCTACCGGCCACGCGGTTGCGGTGGAGGCTGCGCTTCCCGGAGTGCGAGTGACTTATGCGCCGGTGGATTTCCGGCTTTGCGTGAAGCGATACCTGAATCGCTTCGAGCCGTCCCAGATCGTGTTGGTGGAAGGGGAGATGTGGCCGCACCTGATGCTCGCCTGTCGGAAGCGCGACGTTCCCGTGAGGCTGGTGAATGCGCGGATGTCGCCGCGATCGGAGCGTCGCTACCGGAAGCTTGCTCCGGTGGTGCAGCCGATCTTCGGTCTGCTCGATTTGGTTGCCGCCCAAGAGCCGGCGGACCGGGAACGGTGGCAGGCGCTCGGCGTGGCGGTGGAGAAGGTGCAGGTAACGGGAAGCTCCAAGTTTGATCCCGGTGCCGCGGCGAAACCCGAACAGCGGGTAGAGTTCGCAGCGATGCTGGAGGCATTCGGCAAGGATCGCCACGTGGTGCTGGCCGCCAGCACTCACGCCGGTGAGGAGGCTTGGTTGGGGAAGGTAGTGCGGGAAACCGGAGCGCTTTTTGCGGTGGTGCCGCGCCATGCGGAACGGCGTGCCGAGGTGCGGGCAGATTTGGAGAAGGAGGGTTTTGAGGTGGTGCTGCGCTCGGCATTCCGGCCGCCGGCCGATCCATCCCAGGCTTGCCTCGTCATCGATAGCACGGGGGAGCTGCGCGACTGGACAGCGCATGCGGCCGTGGTGGTGATCGGGAAGAGTATTCTCGGCACTGGCGGGCAGAATCCGGCGGAGGCGATCATCGCGCGGCGTCCGGTGCTCTTCGGACCGCACATGGAGAACTTCGAGCCGCTGGTGACGTCACTGGTCGCTGCTGGCGGGGCAATTCGCTTTCGCGATGCCGCCGAACTGAAGACGTCGCTGGAACGGCTGTTGGCTGATCCTGCGCTTCGCTCCAAGACCTGCGATGCTGCTGCGGAAGTGCTCCACGGCCACGATGGCGCGACCGGGAGGATACTCGATCTTCTGCAGGGAACCGGCAAAACCTTGGAAGTTTGACCCGGTGATTTTCTACAAATTCGGCGCAAAGACCCACTGACGGAAACGTGAGGAAGGATGCGAATCCGCAAAGAGGGGCTGTCGCTGCTGAATTCTAGCCTGTTTGGGCCTTTTTCCTCCGCGGATTCCTCCTGTTTCGTTGTTGGCGATCTCGTTCCAATCGCCGCCTTGATCCCGAGGTTGACGAGAATTCATACCCATTTCTCTTTATTGGCGGGCCACTTTGAGCGACACCGCGGGCCTGCCCATGACGAATCCGTTTCGCGAAGACCTCGTCTCCCGCTCGCGCCCCGAGCCCTGCACCGTTGTGATTTTCGGTGCCACCGGAGACCTCACCCACCGCAAGCTGGTCCCGGCGATCTACAACCTTGCGATCGATGGCGAATTGCCGCCCGGCGTGAAGATTGTCGGCTTCGCCCGCCGCGAGAAAAGTGACGAGGAGTTCCGCCAAGGTCTCGAAGAGCTGAACCGCAAGGTTTCGCGCTCCGGTCATGACGACGCGATTTGGGCGAAGTTCCAGGAGAGCATTTCTTATCACCAGAGCGAGTTCACCGATGCCGATGGCTACAAGCGTCTCGCGGAACGCCTGGATGCGATCGACCGCGATCGCGGCGGGAAGGGGAATCGCCTGTTCTACGTGGCCTCGGCTCCGGAGTTCTTCGATGACATCCTGACCCAGCTCAAGGGTGCTGGTCTGAACAAGGCCAAGGATGGTTGCTGGGCACGCGTGATCGTCGAGAAGCCGTTCGGCACCGACCTCGCGACCGCGCAGCACCTCAACCAAGTGGTGAACCGAACCTTCCACGAAAAGGACACCTACCGGATCGACCACTACCTCGGGAAGGAGACCGCGCAGAACATCATGGTGCTGCGCTTCGCCAACGCGATTTTCGAACCGCTCTGGAACAGCCGCTACATTTCCCATGTCCAGGTCACCTGCGCCGAGAATCTCGGCATGGAAGGTGGCCGCGGTGGTTACTACGACAAGTCCGGCGCGCTGCGGGACATGGTGCAGAACCACCTGCTGCAGCTCCTCAGCCTGATCACCATGGAACCGCCGACCGACCTCAGCGCGGATGGCGTGCGCGATGAGAAGGTGAAGGTGATCCGCTCGCTGCGCCAGTGGGATACTCCGGAGAAGGTCGCCAAGAACGTGGTCCGTGCGCAATACACGGCCGGCCACGTCGACGGCCAGCCGCGTCCCGGCTACCGCGAAGAAGATCGCGTGGATCCGGAGAGCATGACCGAGAGCTACGTCGCGGTCCGCCTGCTGATCGATACCTGGCGCTGGAGCGGCGTGCCGTTCTACATCCGCATGGGCAAGCAATTGCCGAAGAAGGCGACCGAGATCTCCATTCACTTCAAGGACGCGCCTTGCGTGCTCTTCAATGCACTTCCTGGCGGTGTGCCCGGCTCGAACGTGCTGGTCCTTCGCATCCAGCCGGATGAGGGCATCTCGCTGCGCATGGTTTCGAAGATCCCGGGCACCAGTCTGCGTCTGGAGCCGGTGAAGATGGATTTCCACTACTCCACCAGCTTCGGCAAGGGCAGCCCGGAAGCCTACGAGCGTCTCTTGCTCGATGCTATGGCCGGTGATGCCACGCTCTTCGCCCGTCGCGACGAAGTGGAAGAGGCATGGAAGTTCATCGATAACATCGAGCACGCCTGGCACCAAAGCACCACCCCGCCGCCGATGGCCGAATACGTCGCCGGCAGCTGGGGCCCGAAGGAGGCCGACGAGCTTCTCCAGCAGGACGGCAACGTGTGGCGTCGTCTCTAACAGGAATGCCATGACCACGCTTTCCATGCATCCCGAACTCGGCCTCGAGGTCTCCGTCGGGTCCATCGATAAGGAACTTCGCAAGCTTTGGGAACAGGACGAGGCGCGCACGAATGCCTCGCTGATGAACCTGGCGATCTACTCCGAGGCACCGGGTGCCTTGGAGAAGAATTCCGCGGCGATCCGGGAGCTGACCGCCGAGCATGCTTGCCGCGCGATCTTGGTGGGCATTGATCGTGACGCTCCCGAGGCATCGATCCGGGCGTGGATCACGGCGCATTGCCACCTTTCGCATGGCAAGAAGTCGGTGTGCTGCGAGCAGATCGCCTTTGCTCTAACTGGCACGGCGACCGGTCGTTTGCGCAATACCGTCTTCGCTCACCTTGCATCCGATCTGCCGCTGATCCTGTGGTGGCAGGGCGAGCTTTCGCCGCGTTTTGAAGAACGGCTCTATAGCTTGGTGGACCGCTTCGTGTTCGATAGTGCCGACTGGGCCGATCCGCGCGAATCGTTCGGACGCATCAGCGATGCCATCCAAAGCGTGACTCGCGAGATGGTGGTGCAGGATCTTTCCTGGACGCGGTCCTTCCAGTTCCGTGTCTCGGTGGCTGCCTTGTTCGATGACCCGCTGGTGCTCGCGGCCCTGCCGGAGATCGAGGCGGTGGAAATCGTCCATCACCCGGCGAACCGCCAGAGTGCCCTGCAAATTCTTGCGTGGCTCGCGGTGCAAGCCGGTTGGCGCGATGGCATGGAACTCGATCTCGCCGTCCAACGCCGAAATGGCAACAAGGAGGGCTTTTCTTTCGAGGGCCCGACGGGCAAGACGATCGCCGTCACGGTGACGGCTGATGAGAGCTCCGCGCCGCTCGGCTTGGTGAAGCTGTCCGGTGGAGGGGTGACCGTCTCGGTCTCGCGCGAAGCGGGAGCGCCCTATTTGACCCGCCGGATCGAAACGCCGGGGCAGGTGGTGGAAGCACCGGGACCAGTTGATCCGGATGCACCGGCGAGCTTGATCGGCGAGCAGCTTTCCCGCGGTGGAAAAAACACGCTGTTCCAGAAGATCCTGCCGAGGTTCAGGCAGTTGTTAGAGCGGTGAGTCCAAGACTGGCGTGGCAGAAACTACGGCTTTCCTTTGCCTGGGAAATCGTTTGTCTCCGGATATGCGCGATGCATCTGTGATAGGAAGACGACAGAATTTCCTCACTTCGTTGGGTTTCGCCGTGGTGAGCTTGGTCGCGCTGAAAATCGCACAGGCTGAAGTCGCCCCGTGGCGGATGAATGACGGGAGAGTCCTGAACCTGGAACTTCGCGACGCATGGGGTGAGGATGAAGCGGCAATGGTCGAGTTCATCTCCCCTGAGATGAAGCTTCTCACGCTGAAACGTAACGAGATTCATCCAGAGGATCAGAAGAAAATTCCCACCGACCGACCCCGGAGCGAGGACCTTAAGTTCGTTTGGGCAAGAGCCCGGCACGATGGTGAGAGGAAGGATGATGTCACCATCATCTACAATTTCGAGCGCAGCCTACCTGGCGTCACAGAATGCAATGAAGGAACGCTCAAGGTTGCGCCTTTCAAGATCGGAGACGCAGTGGTCGCACCAGAGGCGTGGAAGGTCATCACACACTCCGGCCCAGACGGCGCCGTAGTCGAGTTTCGCACGACGGGACCGTATGACGCGACGAAGCTCGCGGGGGCGAAGTTTAGTGCGAGCGTTGAGCTCGAGGTGGGAAAGGATCGTAGGCGGAGTATCCAGCGCATCGACTTCCCCCAGCGTCCGTTGCAGGAAGTGAAAGTTCGGTTTGGAGAGATGGAGATCACCTCCGTTTAAGGACCTGCCGTGGGGGAAGTCCCCGCGCGATACGGAGTGCAGGTCCACTCGGAGCCGGAGCAAAAGCTGATCAGGTATCTGGTGGAGAGCAATGGGCGCACCGCTGGCCGTGGAGGAATGGAAGCGAGCATCGCCGGCACCTTTGCGACCGTGAAAATCGACTATTGGGAATCCTTCGAGAAGAAGGTAGTCCAATTCGCCGGAACGGCCGGGCAGCCTGATCCCCGTTGAGTGGGTTTACAGGCAGCCGCGAGTCACTCCGCCATGTAGCTCGCGAGTCTCTCGCGAAGCGTGGTGCGGGCGCGGAAGAGCAGGCTCTTCACGGATGAGACCGAGGTCTTGAGGACCTTGGCAATGTCCTCGTAGGGCATCGACTCGTAGCTGTAGAGGATCACCGCGGTGCGCTGGGCTTCCGGCAGGGTCGAGATGGCGCGGTCGATCTGCTGGTGCATCTCGAGCTTCATCGCTTCCTCCTGCGGCTCGTGGCGGGTTTCGGCGGACATTTGGAAGCCGCTATCCTCCTCGCGCTCGTCGGTGGAGACTTCCTTCCGGCGGGAGCGGCGGCGGGTCTCGTTGAAGACGAGGTTCCGCGTGATGGTGAAAAGGTAGGTGGTGAACTTGGCGTCCGGCCGCCAGCGCTTGGCGTGCTTCCAGACGCGCAGGAAGGCGAGCTGGGCGATGTCTTCGGCCTCGGTCGGGTCATTGAGCATCCGGGCCACGGTGCCGACCACGGCATTCTGGTGGCGTTCCACCAGCTGGCGGAATGCTCGTTCATCGCCTTCCGCGATTCGATGCATCAGCGCCACATCCACGTCATCCCCGTCTGCGGCGTCGTTCGCTGGCATCGGGCGGGAATCGGGCATGTGGATCGGCGGGAAGGACAGTGCGGCTTCCATGATCTTCCCGACAAACCGCGGGGCGAGCAGGAAGTTGCGGACGGCAGCGATGATGTGCCCATCGGGCGGCTAAAAGCCGCGGATACGCACATTTGTCGGTGGAATGACGCGGAATTCGACAGTCTATTCAGTCAAAATCACCGGTGGGGCATGGTGGCAGGCGACTAAACGGGATTGTTTGACGGAGAACCCGTCCTTGGAGCAGTCTGCGGGTGAACGACGTCACTCGGCCTCCCTGTTCCTTGAAACCGAAATTCACCCTGCTGTTCGGCCTCATCGCGCTCGGTGGACTCGCCTTGATCGCGGTCCAGCGCCGCGAGATCCTGAGTCTTCGCGCGGAGGCCGTTGGTTTGGAGGCCAAATTGCCAACGCTTTCGCATCACCGCCCGGCCAATCCTGAGGTTGCGGATGCCAGCCCATCCCCGGTTGAAGCCGAGCCTGTCGCAGGTTCTGGCATCAATTGGGATGAAGCGCTCCTGATCGTCAAGGGTTCGTCGCGAAGCGTGGCCGACGGGATCATTCTTCAGAAGCAGATCGCCGCCCTTAGTCCGGAGGGATTCCTCAAGGCATTGGACGAACTCGACGCAAGGGAGCTTCCGGAAGACTCCAAAATGAATCTTGCCCGCCTATTCCTTGGCGGACTGGTCAAAGCCAACCCGCGTTTGGCGGTGGAGCGACTCGGAAAATATGCCGATCTCGACCATCAGATGGCTCCGAGGCTCGGGGCAGCCATGGAGGCATGGGTGAAGCAAGACAGCGGGGCGGCACTGGCTTGGCTCGACCGCTGGGTGGCAAGCAATCCTGTCTACGACCGGGCACTTTCCCGCATCAGCCCCGGCCGGGTCGTGTATGAATCCGCTGTCATCAAGGTGATGCTATCACAAAAGCCGGACCTACTGGCCGCGCGTGTTTCCGCGATGCCCCGCGAGGAAGCCGTGAGACTGTTGACCACCGTAGGGTGGGATGGCCCGGAAGCTGGCGAGCAATTCACTTATGCTGAACTCGTGCGGAAAACGCTTCCCGAAGCGGAGGGTAGCCAGGTTCTGGGAAGCAAGGCGAAGCTGCTCGCGCAGTCTAGCTTGGAAGAAGCCTCGGGGTATCTCGACCGGATCCATCCGACTGGGGAAGAATTGAAAGTGTGTCTCAGCGGTGTCGTCGAATCCCGCATGGAGTCGAAGGCGTCCGATCCCGACCTTGGAAACGAGATCAAGACGGTAAGGGAATGGGTGACTGCCCGTAACCCGGCTCAGGCGGACACTCTAACAGGCGTCGCCTTCGGACACGCTTTGAATGGCCGCGACTTGGACTTCGACGAAGTGGCCCCCGTGGTGATGCAGTTCCACGATGCCGCGGGAAACGATGAGATCCTGCACGCGTTCTTGAAGAACGGAGGATGCTGTCACGGGAGCAAATCCCTGGAACTCGCCGCCAAGATCGCGGATCCCGCGATCCGGGAAGAAGTCGTGCGTCACATCAACAATCATCATTGAACCCACCGCCCGCGGCGCATGAAATCACCTGTCCAGACCGCAGTAACGACCATGGCAGTGGCCGCGATCATCGGCACCGCATGGTACCAGTCGCGGGTTCTTGCAACAGAACGCTCGCGTCTGTCGTCGCTGCGCCAGCAAGTGGAGGCAGCTACTTCAACTCCATCTGCCGCGGTGCCGGCACCTGCAACGGGCCGGCCCGACAAATCTTCCCAATCCCCAACGCCGCCGAAAAAAACGGCTCCGGCGATTGTCCTTAATGAGGAACGGTTGCAGCTCATTCGTGACCTGGCGTCCTCCATGGAAGTGCAGAAGGGGATAGCGGGTCTGAGGACACGGAGTGACGATGCGATGCTGGCGATCGGAGCGATGAGCAACGCCGAGTTCCGACGCTATCTCAAAGCGGTTCTGGCGTGCTCCGAATTGACCGAGGCCGAGCGCAAGGATCACTGCAAGTTCGCCTTCTTTGCGCTGCTGGATCGCCGGCCTGCGGACGCGCTGACACTCTACACGGAGTCCGACGATTGGGCCCGGCTTGGGGTTCCACCGGTATTTGTTTCGCGCGCTTTCCAGCGGTGGACGACGGAGGATTTGCCAGGTGCGCTTGCCTGGCTCCGGGAGACGATTGCCGAGCGTCCGGAGATGATCGAGGAAACGGACAAGGGGCAGGTTGTTTACGCTGTGGCGAAGACCGATCCCGTGCAGGCGCTTTCGATGATCACGGAGTTCGGAATCAATCCGCCTTCAAATTCCACGCAAAGCGTCATCGGGGTGGCGGATACCCCCGAGAAGAGACTGAAGGCCTTGGAGGCCCTGCGGGCCTACCTGCCGACAATCCAGGACAAGGGCGATCGCAACCAAGCCGGCGACTACGCGGTCGCCGTGCTGGGCCGGCAACTCGCCAAGGATGGGGTGGAAGCCGGCACCCAATGGGCGGATTCGGTTGGATTGACCGCTTCAGAGGCTTGGAGCTTGGGCAGCGACATTGGAGACGCCGTTCGCCCCGGCGAGGAGGCGCAATGGATTGCCTGGTTCGACAGCAAGCTCGAAGACAAGTATTGCGGCCGCCCAATCCGCCATATCATGGGCTATTGGGCGAAACGCGACCACAAGGCAGCGGCGACCTGGCTGAATGATGCTCCCGCGGGCGCCGCGAAGAATGCAGCGGTTGCGAGGTTTGCCGAGACGGTGAGCGAGGTCGAACCGGAATCTGCCGCACAGTGGGCAGAGACCCTTCCGCCCGGAACCTTGCGGACGAAGACACTTACCGAAGTGTATTGCAATTGGCCCAAGGAAAGCGAGGCGTCCAAGGCTGCGGCCCGCGCGTTTGCAGAGAAAAACGGTTTGGATCCGTGATGGGTTAGATGAAGAGCGCGAGCTGCAGGCCGGGGCCGTGAACGCCCTCGATCAGGATGCCTTCCACGTCTGCGGTCTTCGAGGGTCCGGTGGCCCAGAGGATATTCCGGCTGGGGCCGAGGCCGGCCATGGCGTCGGGGATGGTGCGGTGGATTTCGCTCTCCTTCAGCACGCCGACGTGGACCCAGGGGGAGAGGGCGGCGAGGCGGTCGGAGGTGTGGGCGTCATCGAGAATCAGGCTGCCGGACTCGGCGATGGCGCCGGTGGCGCGGGTGATGCCGAACTGGTAGTCCTCGTAGCGGCTGCGATCGTAGGCCGTCTCGACGGTTAGACCGGCGGCGGCGAGGGCATTGCCGACGTCCGCCATGAGAACGGGATCGCAATACCCACGGGTCTGGCCGTTCTGTTGGAGAAATGTGACCAGATCCGCGATGCTATTCACGACCTTGCCGCTGACTGCGGTGAAATTCCGAGTGAAGGCCTCGCGCGACGTGCCTTCGAGCCTCGGCTTCGAATAGAGCACTGCGGAGTCGTAGTCCGGGTAATCGGCCTTGGCCTTCACGTCGGTGAGGGCGGTGCGGATCTTCGAGAAAATGGCGTCGCGGGAGCTCATGACTGCTTGGATTTGTTAGAGCGGCTATTGAACCACTTGCGGAAGTCGCCGCCGTGCCACTCGGGGAGGGTGCGTTGGCCGAGCCATTCCTGGAGGGGCTTCACCGGCGCGACTTGAATGGGGAGATGGTTCATCGCCTTGCTCATGGTCATGGCGGTGCGCCACAGGGAAGGGGTGGTGGCGAGGGTGGCGAAGGGGCTCATCGGCGGCGCGCCGGGCGAGTGGATCTTCTCGCGCTTGGCCTTGTCGCGGAGGCGCAGGAGCAGGTCGGGGATGGGGATGTCGACCGGGCAGACTTCATTGCAGGCGCCGCATAGCGACGAGGCTTTCGGCAGGTCGGCGAGTTCGGGGAATTCCTTGCCAGCAAGGAGTGGTGAAAGGACTGCACCGACGGGTCCGCCGTAGGTGGCGCGGTAGGCGTGGCCGGAAGCCTGACGATAGACCGGGCAGACGTTCTGGCAGGCGGAGCAGCGGATGCAGCGCAGGATTTCGCGGCAGTTCGACTCGAGCACGTCGGTGCGGCCGTTGTTGAGGAAGACGACGTGCATTTCCTCGGGGCCGGAGGGCTGGGAGGTGTCCTTCGGGCCCGAGATGAATTCGGTGTAAACGGTGAGCTGCTGGCCGGTGGCACTGCGGCCTAACAGATTGAGGAAAACCGCCAGATCCTTGTCGGTGGGCACGAGCTTTTCGATGCCCACGAGTGCGATGTGGACCTTTGAGGGGGCCATCCCGAAGCGCGAGTTGCCTTCGTTCGTCACCAATACCAGGCGGCCACTCTCGGCGGAGATGAAGTTGCCGCCGGTGATGACGGCCTCGGCCTGCATGTATTTCTCGCGGAGGAAGACCCGGGCGCGGCGGGTGATCGTTTCCGGATCGTCGTTGTAGTCGGCGGCGATGCCTTCGCGCTGGAAAGTACGGGCGATCTCGCGGCGGTTCTTGTGAATGATCGGCCGGACGATGTGCGAGGGCACGTCGTCATCGAGCTGGATGATGAACTCGCCGAGGTCGGACTCCAGGCACTCGATGCCGTGCTCGATGAGATAGGGATTGAGGTGAATCTCCTCCGCTGCCATCGACTTCGATTTGGTCAGCTTCGAGATGCCACGGTCCTTCAGGATGGAAAGGATGGTCGCCTTCGCGTCATCGCCGGTATCGGCGAAGTGGACCTGCACGCCATTGCGCTGGAGCGAGACTTCGGCCTGCTCCAGGTAGCTGTCCAGGTGGTGCAGCGTGTGGTCCTTGATCTTGCCGGCCAGCTTGCGCAATTCATCGGGGTTTTCGTAGTCCTTGAAGAGCACCGTGTAGCGCTTGTCAGTGCTCGCGGCGGAGCCACTGATGACCGAGGTCTGCTTCTCCTCCGAGATCTCCCGGGCGTAGGTGTCGATGAGCTGGTGATCGATCATGGCAGGGTTTTGAGAATACGACACGGATTGCCGGCGGCAACACTGCGCGGTGGCACGGACTTGGTGACCACGCTGCCGGCGCCGATGGTGCAGCCGTCGCCGATGGTTACGCCGGGGAGGATGATGGCTCCGCCGCCGATCCAGCACTTGTGGCCAATGGAGACTGGCTTGCCGGTGGTGACGTAAGGGGCGGATGAACCGGGTGGATTGACTCGCTCTTCCGGCGAAAGCGGATGGCCAGCAGTGTAGATCTGGACTGCCGGGCCGATCAGCACATCATCGCCGATGGTGATGAGGTTGTTGTCGGCAAAGACGCAATTGACGTTCACGAAGGCGTTCCGGCCGATGGAAATGTAGCGGCCGTATTCGCAGGAGAAGGGAGCCTCGATCCATGCGCCTTCACCGAGGTGGCGGAAGAGATGACCGAGGACTCGGGCCCGTCCATCGAGGTCGCGCGAGTCGAGTGCGTGGAACTCCTTCAGCAACGAGCGGCTGCGATGATACTGCTCGATCAGGTCCGGATCGCGCGATGAGTAGGGCTCACCGGCGAGCATCTTTTGCTCCTCCGTCATCGCAGGGTGTCGCGCAGCACTTGGATGGCATGCTTGTGCTCGATGGGGCGCCCTTGGACGCGAGCGAGACCAGTGATGTGCATCAGGCAGGACATGTCGCCGCTGACCAGCAGGTCGGGGTGCACGTCGAGGATGTGATCGAGCTTCAGCGAGCCCATGCGGCCCGAGATGTGAGGGAAAGTGACCGAGAAGGTTCCGCCGAAGCCGCAGCATTGCTCGGCTTGGCCGAAGGGGACGACCTCGGCGTTCTTGATGGAAGAGAGCAGCGACGTGATCGCCTCGCCGGTATTCGTGCCGCGGCTGTGGCAGGAACGGTGAAACGCGAGCTTGGTGGGCTTGTCGAAAGAGCCCTTCCACTCGCGGATGCCGAGGCCGTTGACGATGAAGTCGCACACTTCCCAAGTACGGCGTGCCAGCGAGTCGATGGACGGATCCGGGCACTCTTCGAACTGGAGCGGATTGCCGTGGAAGTTCATCGCGGCACAGGAACCGCTCGGGACGATGACCGGCAGATCACCCGCGAAGACGCCGGCGGTGTAGCGGGCGACCTTGCGCGAAACGGGCCAGTCCCCCGAATTGAAAGCCGGCTGGCCGCAGCAGGTCTGGTTATCCGGGAACTGCACCTCGACGCCGAGATGCTCCAGGACTTCGACAGTGGCCCGGGCGACATCGTCGTAAAACGCATCGCACAGGCAGGTCCCCATCAGCAGGACTTTTTTGCCCGCCGGACGGGCTTGGGTTGCGGCAGCCATCGCGATCAAGGAAAAGGACGTCGGGCCCGGAGGTCGAGTGCGGATGTCGGGGCAGACGTGCTTGGGTTTGGGTTTGGGTGAAAGCGCGCTGGGATTCTCCGCGCCGGGGTGCCGAGTCCCAAGAAGGAGAGTTATTCAGGGCGGAGGCGGCGGATGCAAAGCAGGCCAGCGAAGTTCAGAACCATGGAGGCCAAAAGGCAGTCCAAGGCATAGCCCCGATTGTGGGATCCCGCAACGAAGGTGCCGAAGCCTGCCAACGCCGCGCCAGAGGCAAGGACCGCCAGCCACCAGAATAGCCGGTGTGACCGGAGAAGAGGAATTGCGAAGGGAGAGGCGGAAACGAGGAATGACAGCATCAAGAACCCCGAGATGGCGATCATCTGCCGCCATCCGGGCATGCGGCTTCTTTTGAAAACCTGCACGATTTCCCTCCAGATCTCCCAGCCGCGGTCATGGCCTCCGCCGATGGTCAGGAAATGGAATGCGACCCAGCAGACCAAGGCCGCGATCAACAAGATGAGTGCCACCTTGTTTACCCGGAGCACAGTCGAAGGCGACATGCCTCACTTGGATACGGGATCGCCAGGCGTCCGTCCACTCCGCTTGTCCCCAACCCTCACTTCATGGGGGCGAACACCATTGCCGTCCGGGCCGGGGAATAGATCGTCAGCTTGCCCTCTTCGGAGACGGGATACTCGATGCTCGCGTCGACCCGGCCTTGGCCGCCGATGTCACGGGCGTCGGTGTCGAGGATCAGGCGGTAGGCTCCGGTGCCCGGGATGGGGAACTCGAAGTCAGGCACTGAGATGTCCACGGAGAGATTGAAGACGAAGATAAGGTCGCCTCGGCGGGCGCACATGATCTTGCGCTCGTAGTCCATCCACAGATTTTGGGCGCGTTCGGGACCGGGCACGCCGTGCTGCCTGCCGGTCTCCAACATCACTTTGTCGAACGCACCCAGCCACGCGTATTTCAGCGCGGGATTGTCGGCGAGCGACCATTGGCGGCGGCAGTAGTGATAGGACCAGCCGTTGCCTTCGCGCGGGAAATCCAGCCACTCGGGGTGGCCGAATTCATTGCCCATGAAGTTCAGCCAGCCTTCGCCACCGAGTGCGAAGGTGAGCAGGCGGATGATCTTGTGCAGGGCAATGCCGCGCTCGACCACGGGGTCGGGATCGTCCTTGCCCATGTTCCAGTACATCTTCTCGTCCATCAGCCAGAAGGCGAGGGTCTTGTCGCCCACGAGCGCCTGATCATGGCTTTCAGCATAGGCGATGTTGGCCTCGCCGTGGCGGCGATTGGTCAGGGTGCCCCAGATCTCGTCGAGGTTCCAATCCTCGTCCTTGGTATGCTTGAGCAGCTTGATCCAGAAGTCCGGGATGCCCATTGCGAGACGAGCGGTGAAGCCGACGCCGCCTTCGCTCACGGGGCGGCACAGGCCGGGCATGCCGGACATGTCCTCGGCAATGACGATGGCACCGGGCCGGATCTCCTGCGCCAAGCTGGTGGCAAGCTGGAGGTAGAGGATGGCATCGTGGTCGACACCGTTGGTGAAATACTTGCTGTAGTTATCGAAGGATTCGCAACCCCGGTGCCAGTAGAGCATCGAGGTGATGCCGTCGAAGCGGAAGCCATCGAAGCGGAACTCCTCCAGCCAATAGCGGACATTCGATAGAAGGAACTGGCGGACCTCAGGGCGTCCGTAGTCGAAGACCTTGGAGTCCCACTGGGGGTGATCGCCGCGGTCGTCGCCGTGAAAGTAGAGATTGCCGGAGCCATCGAGGTCATTGAGACCCTCGGCGATGTTCTTCACGGCATGGGAGTGGACGATGTCTAACAGCACCGCGATTCCCAGGCCGTGGGCGGTATCCACCAGATACTTCAGATCCTCCGGCGTGCCGAAGCGCGACGATGGGGCGAAGAACGACGAGACGTGGTAACCGAAGGATCCGTAGTAAGGATGCTCCTGCACGGCCATGAGCTGGACGATATTGTAGCCGTCCGCGGCGATGCGGGGCAGGGTGGCATTCGCGAATTCGCGATAGGAATGCACGCGGCCTTCCTCACCGGACATGCCGACGTGGGCCTCATAGATCAGCGGCACCTTCACCGACGATGGATCGAAGTCGTTCCGCCATTGGTAGCTCTCTTCGGGCTCCCAAATCTGGCCGGAAAAGTCGTGAGACTGGGGATCCTGCACCGCGCGCAAGATGCACGCCGGGATGCGATCGCGATGCGAGCCATCGGCTCCGACGATGTGCAGCTTGACCTTCTGGCCGTGGGAAAGCGTTCCCGCGGGAAGATGGAGCTGCCAGACACCGCCGCGCGCCGGCGCGAGAGGGTGGCTATCGCGGTTCCAGTCGTTGAAGTCGCCGATCAGTGAGACGGCCTTCGCCTTCGGCAGCCATTCGCGGACCATCCAGCCGCCGTCGGGCTGGCGGTGGATGCCAGTGAGCTTGTGTCCGTTCGCGAAGGCAGGGAGGCTGCCGTTGCGGCCTTCGATGTCGGAGAGGGTCTGCTGGAAGCGCTCGATCCGGCCTTGGATGTCGCCGGTATGGGATTCAAGCCATGGATCATCGCGGACCAGTTGGGGAATGTCGCTCACTTCCCCAGCATGAGCGCGGGCCGTGCCAGTGGAAAGAATGGATTGAGTCGTTTCCTGCGGCCTACTTTTTCTCGGGCAACGGGACCTCGCGGGTGATGAGGTCCTTCATGTAACCGGCGTCCAACAATTCCGGAGTGATGACGGGCTCCTTCCCGGGCACATAAAGCACGTTTACCGGGATGGCCGAGCGGCCAAGCTCCTCCAGCTTGGCGTCGATCGCGGGGTTCGGATTGGTCTTGTCGCCACGCATCAGGACGATTCCGCGGTCCTTCATCAGCGCGGCGACTTCCTTCGGATACGCGCGCTTCTTGTTGAGCTGGCACGTGGCGCACCACTTGGCGGTGAAGTCGACGTAGACCGGCTTGCCGTCTTCAAGCAACTCATTGACCCGCGCTTCACTCCAGGCTTCCCAAACGAGCTCGGATTTCGCCGGAGGAGCGGCAAGTTTCATGCCTCCTGCAGCAAAAAGCACGGTGAGGACAAGCGCAATGGTCCGGGCCTTGCGGCTCCGGAACGGCGTATGCCAGCGGCCGAAGATCCATGCTGCGATCGCCACGGCGGTGAGGCCGAAGATCACGTTTAGCATGTTATCGAGTTCGATCTGGCCGACATAAACCCACAGCAAATACCCTGCGGTGGCGAAAAGCAGGAATGCCATCGCTTGCTTGAAGCTCTCCATCCAAGCGCCTGGCCGGGGCAGAAGATCGACCAAACGCGGGAAGATCGACAGGATCAGGTAGGGCAGGGAAAGCCCCAGTGCCATGGCGGTGAAGGCCGTGAAGAATTGCACGGGCGGCAGGGCGATGGCCGCACCGATGGCCGCGCCGAGGAACGGGGCGGAGCAGGGAGTGGCAACGACCGTGGCGAGGATGCCCGAGAAGAACGAACCGCTGACGCCATCCTTGGTTTGGAGCTTTCCGCCGACGGACGTGGCCGAGGCTCCGATCTCGAAGACGCCGTACATGCTCAGCCCGAGAATGAACATGAGGAGCATGAGCACGAGCACGGTCCACGGATTCTGGAGCTGATAACCCCAACCGATTTCCTGGCCCGGGCCAGCGGCGGAACGCAGGGCGAACAACACTCCGCTCAATGCCCAGAAAGAGAGCAATACCCCGGCGGTGAAGGCCAATCCGTGGAGGACGATCTTCTTGCGGTCCTGCCCCGACTGCTGGACGAAGCCCATGATCTTGAGCCCGATCACGGGGAAGACACAGGGCATGAGGTTGAGGATGAGACCTCCCAGCAGCATACCTCCGAGGATTGGAAGGAACTTGCCCAAGGAAAGGGGCGCCGCAGGGGCCTTGCCGATGGTGGTCGGCGGAATCGCGACCGCCTTGCTGGCCCCGTTGATGGGATTGGTGCCGACCAAGATCCCCGCGACCTGCTTGCCTTGCGGAACCGCGTGGTCGAAGACGGGATCCTTGGTGACGCGCTTGAGTGCGAGCAGCCAGTCGTCTCCATCACGCGTCAAACCGGCCCCATTCTGAGCCAGAGCAATGAAGGGATAGTCGGGAATGAAGCTCAGTGAAGCTTGGGAGAGATCGGTGGAGACGCCTTTGAGGCGTAGCTGGAGTTCGGTGCCGGAGGCCTCGACACTGACCTTCCAATCCTTGGATGGCTGGGGGATCTCGGCCCGGGCAGCGGTGAAGAGGGCAGCTTGAGCACCGTCCATCTCCGGCGCGCCTGCAACGGGAAGCGTGATCTCAAATTTCGCCGGCCCTTCCTTGGGTTCATCGCGGCATTGGCCTTCCCGGCAGATTTGCCAAACCGCGGAGGCTTTCAATGTGACCTTCGAGCCGTCCGCCAGATTCGCGGGGGGCGTGATTTGAGTGAGGAAAACGGGGGTGCCTGAGTAGGTGAAGCTCTTGCCGAAAAGACCGTCCGTGACATGAGGGACCGGCCACTGGAGTTCCGAAGCCGTGAAACCCTCCGGCAAGGTCCATTTGACCTCAGGGGATTTCTCGATACCTCCGGAGTTCTTGTAGTAGCTATGCCATCCTCCAGAGGGATGCTGGAGTTTCAGGGCTACGGTGAACGGCTTGCCCGGGGCAATGGATTTCACCTCGGGCACCAACGTTGCCGTGGTATCCGTAGCAGCCGCTTCCTCAAACCCTGTCTTCGGAAGCAGTCCACCCAACAGATCCTGATCCTCTTGGGCGCGCGCCGGGGCGTGAATAGAAAGGAATCCGGCTGACAGGACTGCTAGGAGGAAGCGGGGAAAGCGCATGGTAAAGCGGACGTGACTGGTAACTAGAGGAGCAGGCGGGCGAATTTATCCCACAAAAATGCCGGGCGAGGCCGCGATGGCCTGCCCGGCACGGGAAATCACGGGAATGGCAGCGGGATTAGTAGCCGCGCTGCTCTTGGTCCTTGGCATTGCCGTAGGCTCCGCCGGCAACTCCGCCTGCAGCGGCACCGATGGCGGCACCTTCCAGCGTGCGGCCGGACTGGTGACCGATGATGGCACCGGCACCGGCACCGATCAGAGCACCGGTGGCGGCTCCACGCTGGGTGTTCGGACCGGCGGGCCCGGAGCAGCTGGTGCCGAGGAAAGCGGAGGCGAGGGCGAGGAGAGCGAGGGTCTTCTTCATGATTCGATTGGTTCTGATTCTAGAAACTGCTTCGGCCAGAACGCGCGTGGCGCAAGGGACGAATGCGGCGACAGGAAAGACGTTCCTCCTGAAAAATTTATTCACAAGTCCAAAGTATCGAGCGCCCGGACGCACTCGCGGACAAGTCTGGGACCCTGATAGATGAAGGCTGAATAGATCTGAACCAGGCTCGCCCCAGCGCGGATCTTGTCGACGGCATCCTCCGCACTGGAGATCCCGCCGACGCCGATGATCGGGACTTTTCCGCCGAATTCCGTGGCGAAGGCGCGGATGATTTCGGTGCTACGCTGCGTGACTGGCTTTCCGGAGAGGCCGCCTGCCTCGTTGGCGCGCGGGTGTCCGGCGACAGGGGCGCGGTCGAGGGTGGTATTCGTGGCAATGAGGCCGTCGAGCCCGCCGTCGAGGAAGACCTTGGCCAATGCCGTGACATGTGGCGGATCGAGGTCGGGAGCCACCTTGAAGAGCAGCGGCACTCGCTTGCCGTGTTCCTTTTCGAGGGCCGCCTGCTCCTTCTTCAGTCGCTCTAGCAGGCGGGCGGATGCTTCCTCACCCTGGAGATCGCGCAGGCCAGGGGTATTCGGTGAGGAGAGATTCACCGCGATGTAGTCCGCCACCGGATAGGCGGCCTTGAGGCAGGTGAGGTAGTCGTCCGCGGCGTTCTCGTTCGGGGTGTCCTTGTTCTTGCCGATGTTGAAGCCGATCACGCCTTGGAAGTGCTTCGAGCGGCGGACGTTTTCCACGCCGGCGGTGATGCCGGGGTTGTTGAAGCCCATGCGGTTGATGATCGCCTCGTGCTCGATCAAGCGGAACAAGCGCGGCTTGGGGTTTCCGGCCTGAGGGCGTGGGGTGATGGTGCCGATCTCGACGAAGCCGAAGCCGAGCCGGCCAAGCGCGTCGATGGTATTACCTTCCTTGTCCAAGCCGGCCGCGAGACCGACGCGGTTCGGGAATCGCAGGCCCATGACCTCTACCGGCGACATGAACTCATCGGCGGGGAAGAGCAGGGGAAGGACGCCGGATTGCTCCGCCAGCCGCAGGCCGCGAAGGCTCACGTGGTGGGCAGTCTCGGCATTGAGGCAGAAGAGCAGGGAGCGAGCGATGTCGTAGGCGTCGGACACGCACGGAGCGTGAACATCTCATCACGAAGGTCCAATACCGAACATCGGAGTGATGAAATGATCATCGTTTCCGTCGATGAATAGGAGGGGTCTTTCGATTCACGAGAATGACGAGTTGCCCGTTAGGCTCCGCGCCGATGAACCGCTTCAAGGCCTCCCTGCTCGTCACCATTTTCCTCAACGGCGCCTGCCAATACGACACGCCTGCGAGTTATTCCCTGCCCGTGACACAAGGACCGTCGGGCGCGATCGAGGAGTCCTCGCATGCGCGCCCGACGGTCCACTTTCCGGCGCGAGTCGCGGTGGTCCGAATCGAAGGAAGTTCCGGTGGTTTCCGGATGATCTCCGACACCGATGTGGAGCAGAGTGAACACGCGGCCGTGGCGAGTTCGCTGCCCGGCATCGAGGGGCTGGTCAGTCTCAATCGCGTGGCCTTGATCAGTGAGGTGAAGTCCTACCGGGAGCTGGATGCGGAGGCCCGCAAGGTGGGCGCGGATCTGGTGGCGATCTATCGCTTCGAGGCCAGCGACCGGTCGAGTGATGCTTTCCTGCCCTTGAGCGTGGCGACGTTAGGGCTGGCCCCGACGAATACCTATACCGTGACAGCGACGGCGACCTTGATGGTTCGGGATGCTCGGACAGGTTACCTTTATGGGGTGATGGAGGAATCCGCCACGAACAAGGGGCTGACTGCGGGAATGGATCTCGCCAACGCGCAGGAGCGGTCGAAGCGGAATGCGAAGAAGAAGGCGCTCGATCAGCTCACGGCGAAGCTGCCGGTGTTCTGGAATGGCGTGTTGGCGAAGGGACGGTGACAGCTGGGAGCGCGGGATTTATTCTGCTTCACCCGTAGGTTAGCCCTTCCGTCCAAGCGGAATGAATTCCGCGCTCCCAGTTATTCTCCGGCGTCGGGATAGGAGCCTAACAGCTTAACCATGGAGCAGTGCTTCTCCAGTTCCTCGATGCCATTCTTCACCATGGGGTCCTCGCAGTGGCCGGAGAGGTCGACGTAGAAGATGTATTCCCAGTCCTTCCGCTTGGATGGACGGGACTCGATCTTCGACATGTTGACGTGGAACTGATCGAAGGCTTGTAGCGCTCGGACCAGGGAGCCGGGCCGATCATGGATGGCGAAGAGCAGCGAGGTTCGGTCGTTGCCGGTCTGCGGGCAGGTCTTCTCGCCGATCACGAGGAAACGAGTGGTGTTGGTGGCGCGATCCTGGATCGACTCTTCCAGCACTGTCAGGCCGTACATTTCCGCGGCGGCCGGGCTGCCAATGGCGGCAGCACCTTGGGCGGAGTTTTCCTTCGCCAGTTGGGCGGCGCGAGTGGTGGAGGAAACGTCCACCGTGTCGGCATTCGGGAAATGTCTCAAGATCCAGCCACGGCACTGGGCCAGCGCCTGCGGGTGCGAATAGAGCGTCTTGATCTGCTCGCGGGGAATATCCGCCATCAGGCAGTTTTCGATGCGAAGCAGGATCTGCGCGCAGATCTGGAGCGGTGAATCGACAAACAGATCCAGCGTGTGCGAGACCGCGCCTTCGGTGGAGTTCTCGATCGGCACCACGCCGTAATCGGCACGGCGGCGGGCGACTTGGTCGAAGACTTCGGCGAAATTTGGTAGCGCGGTGTAGTTCACCGAGTGGCCGAATTTCTTGATCGCGGCTTGATGGGTCCACGAGCCTTCCGGGCCGAGGTAGGCGATCTTGAGATCGTCTTCCAAGGCGAGCGCAGCAGACATGATCTCGCGATAGATCGCGCGGATCGATTTCTCCGGCAGGCGACCCTTGTTGCGCTCGATCAGGCGGCGAAGCAGTGCTTCCTCGCGTGCCGGGGCGTAGATTTGGAGGCCGTCGCGCTTTTTCACTTCGCCGACCTGGTGAACGAGGTCGGCTCGGGCGGAGAGGAGATCGAGGAGCTGGCCGTCGATGTCGTCGATGTTCTTGCGGATGTCGTCGAGGTTCACGCGTTTTCTTCTTCGGCAGGGGCGGCGGCAGGGGAAGCGCCAGCGGCGCTGAGGGCAAGCTGTTCTTCTGCGGCGACGGCACCTTCCAGAGGTGCTTCCGGCAGTTTCACTCGACGCAGCTCCTGGGCATTCGGCAGGTCGTCGATGCTGCGGATGCCGAAGTGCTCGTAGAACATCTCGGTGGTCTCGTAGAGGAGCGGACGGCCGGGAAGCTCGGCGCGACCGCCAATACGCACCAGTTCGCGGTCGAGCAGCTTTTGCAGCATGCCGTCGCAGGCGACGCCGCGGACAGCCTCGATGGCGCCCTTCGTGATTGGCTGGCGGTAGGCGATGATGGCGAGCGTTTCCATGGCCGGGCCGCTGAGGCGCTCGGGCTTGCGGCCTGGGAAGAGCTGGCGGACGAATTCGCCGTAGGAGGGCCGGGTGAAGATTTTCCAGCCCTTGGCGCGCTCCATCAGCAGGAAGGCGCGGCCGCTGGCCTCGTAGATGTGATTAAGCGCGGCGATGCCCGCGATCACCTGATCCGAAGAAACGGCGGCGATGCTCACCAGCCAGTCCGGCAGTTCTTCAGGCGTCTCGCCGTCCTCGATCTTGCGGGCGCGGGCGTCCTCGGCCTCGGCGACGCGGGCGCGGATCAGCCGGGCGATTTCCTCGGCCGGCATCGGCTCATCCGAGGCGGTCAAGAGGGCTTCGACAATCGAGGAAAGTTCCATGGCGGGCGGCGGAGCTTAGGATAGCGCCCGGCCATTTCAAGCGTGCCGGCAACCTATGTCACCGTGAGGCAGGCAAGTCCGGACGGCTGGCGATAAAATCGCATTAAAATGCGCACTCCAGAGGAGATTGGGGTTGCCGTGGAAAGGGGCGGCGATCATGCCAGCGGCGGGCCGAAATCTTTTGCTGGGATGGATAGGGAGCACGTCAAAAACAAGCTCGCGGAGCTGATCGCGGACCGGAATTTCGTGTCGATCCGCGCGATTTTCGGCGGACTGGCCCCTGCCGATTCCGCGGAAGTGATCGCCGAATTCGATGCGGCTGAGCAGGTGGCACTGTTCCGCCTGCTGCCAGGAGAATTGGCGACAGAAGTCTTTGAGTATCTGGATGTGGAGGTCCAGGAGGGGATGCTTCACGCCATGGGCGACCAGCGAGCGGTCGAGCTGCTGGAAGCGATGTCTGCTGACGATCGCACCGCGCTGCTGGAGGAGCTGCCCACCGCCGTCTGCGCCCGGCTGGTCAATGCCCTCTCTCCCACCGAACGCTCGGTCGCCCTGCGCCTGCTGGACTACGCGGAAGACAGCGTGGGACGCCTGATGACGTCCGAATACCTGACCCTGCGGGACGAATGGACGGCGACCGAGGTGCTTGATCACATCCGCCGGAACGGCAGCGACAGTGAAACGCTGAATGTGCTCTACGTGGTGGACGGGAGCGGCAAGCTGGTGGATGACGTGCGCATCCGCGAGCTGCTCCTTTGCTCGCCGGAAACGCACGTCCGGGACCTGCGGGACGGGGTTTTCACCGCCTTGCATGCGACGGATGATCGCGAGACCGCAGTGGCGGCTTTCCGGAAGTATCACCGGACCGTGCTGCCGGTCGTGGATGGACACGGTGGTTTGGTCGGGATTGTGACTGTGGATGACGTGCTGGACGTGGCCGAGGAGGAGGCCACCGAGGACATCCACAAGCTCGGTGGCGTGGAGCAACTCGATGAGCCCTACCTCGACATCTCCTTCTTCAGGCTGGTGAAGAAGCGGGCGGTCTGGCTGGTCGTGCTTTTCGTCGGCGAAATGCTCACGGCCACGGCCATGGGATTTTTTGAGAATGAAATCGAGCGGGCGGCGGTGCTCGCGATCTTCATCCCGCTCATTATTTCCAGCGGCGGAAATAGCGGCTCGCAGGCGGCTTCGCTGATCATCCGCGCCATGGCGGTGGGAGAGGTCGGGCTGCGCCAATGGTGGCAGGTGATGCGCCGGGAGATCTTCTCGGGGCTGACGCTGGGGCTGATCTTGGCGGTGATCGGGGTGATCCGGATTTCCGTGTGGTCGGCTTTTTCCGACGTGTATGGGCCGCATTGGCCGCTGTTGGCGGCCACGGTGGGCGTTTCTCTGGTGGGGGTGGTGCTGTGGGGGACGCTGTCGGGTTCGATGCTGCCGTTCCTGCTCAAGCGACTGGGGGCGGACCCGGCGACGTCGTCTGCGCCCTTCGTGGCGACCCTGGTGGATGTCACCGGCCTGATCATCTATTTCGTGGCGGCTCACCTGATCCTGCGGGGAACCTTGTTGTAACGCGGGTTCGCGGGGCTTTCCGCTTGCGGGGAGGGGTGGGGGCTGGTTGCCTTTCCGCCGCTCCATGGCCGCCCCGCAGAACACCATCGCGCTGGTTTTTGATTATGACCAGACACTCAGCCCCCGCTACATGCAGGATGATGTGCTGTTCCCGGAATTCGGCATTGATCCGGCGCAGTTCTGGAAAAAGTGCAACACGCTGGTGAAGGAGCAGCAGTGGGATGGCGAACTGGCCTACCTGAAGTGCATCCTGGACTACCTCCAGATGGATCATGTCACCAACGCCCGGCTGACCCAGCTCGGCGCGGGGCTAAGCTTCTTCCCCGGGGTGGCCGAGATGTTCGACACGCTGCCGACGATTTGCCTCGGCCATGACCATGAGTTGGCGGGGGTGAAGATCGAGTTCTACATCATTTCCTCCGGCCTGAAGGCGCTGCTCGACGGCAGCAAGCTGGCTCCGAAAGTCAAAGCCATCTTCGGCTGCGAATTCGGCGAGGACGAGCAGGGTCACATCAGTTTCCCGAAGCGCGCGATCTCGCACACGACCAAGACGCAGTTCCTCTTCCGCATCAACAAGGGGATGCTGGAGCACAATCAGGACGTGAATGACCACATGCCGCCTGACCAGCGGCCGATCCCGTTTGAAAACATCGTCTACGTGGGCGACGGGCCGACCGATGTGCCGTGCTTCACGCTGATGAACAAGAGCGGCGGGCAGGCCATCGCCGTTTACAATCCCGACGACGCGAGTGGCCGCAGCTTCCGCAAGTGCTTCCAGCTTTCCAATCATGCGAATCGTGTGAAGCACATCGCCCCGGCAGATTACCGGCAAGGCAGTCACCTGTGGCTGCTGCTTGCGGAGATGGTGCGCGAGACTGCTGACCGCATCCTCCGCCGCCGTACCGAGGAGCGCGAAAGCTCCACCGTCGCAGCGCCCACGTTCTAGAAGACAATGGAACCGCCAAGACGCCAAGTTCGCCAAGGTTTGATTCAGCCTTGGCCGGGCGATCCGGCTAATTTGTTAGATCAAGCCGAGGTTTCATGAAGTTCCGCATCTCAGTCATTTTGAACGTCATCTTGATCGTGGTGACGCTTACCATGTGGAAGCATCAGATTTCCGTGGCCATTGGTGACTTCTACTATCGCAAGACGGTCTATACGGTGGTTGCTGGATCGGTGAGCCAGTTGGAGAAAGGAAACACGAAGCTGGTCCGTGATGCCCTCGCTTTGATCTGGGAAAGTGGAGATGCGAAACAACCAATCATCGAGAACGCCGGTCAGAAGCTTGGAGTGATTGGGCCTTTCCAACCCGAGCCGCCTAAACAGAGTCCGTGAACTGCCCCTAACGGGTAGCCGAACATTTGAAGAAACCCTTTCATGTCTGAAAAGAAGCATTTCCATTTTACCGGCGTCTGCGGGACGGCGATGGGCGCCGTGGCAGTTGCGATGAAGCGCAAGGGATTCACAGTCACCGGCTCCGACACGAACGTCTATCCGCCGATGTCCGACTTCCTTCGTGGCGAGGGGATTGAGATCACCGAGGGCTATCGCGCGGAGAACTTGCCGGCGAATGCAGACGTGATCGTGATCGGCAATGCCATCAGCCGCGGCAACGAGGAGGCCGAGGCCGCGCTGTCCCGCAAGCTGCTCTATCAGTCCCTGCCGGAGGTGATGAAGGAGCACTTCCTGCGCGGGAAGCGGAACTACGTGGTGAGCGGCACCCACGGCAAGACGACCACCAGCTCGATGCTTGCGTGGCTGTTCATTTCGGCGGGAAAAGATCCCGGTTGGATGATCGGTGGCCTGCCGAAGAATCTCGGCCGCGGCGCGAATTTCACGAGCTCCGAGTTCAACGTGCTGGAGGGCGATGAATACGACACCGCCTTCTTCGACAAGCGCTCGAAGTTCCTCCACTACCTTCCGGAAGTGGCAGTGGTGAACAACATCGAGTTCGACCACGCCGACATCTACTCCTGTTTGGACGAGATCAAGCTGACCTTCCGCCGGCTGCTCAATGTGGTGCCGCGCACGGGCTGCGCGATTATCAATGGCGATGATCCGAATTGCTGTGAGGTGGCGGAGAAGGCGCCTTGCCCGGTGAAGACCGTGGGCCTCGGCGAGGGCAATGACACGCGAATCACGGACGTGACCTACGAGGCGGATCGTAGTTCCTTCACCCTCGGCGGCGAGCGCTACTCGCTGCGCATGACGGGCGAGTTCAATATCCGCAACGCGGCCATGGCGACTGCGGCGGCTTTGTTCGCCGGCCTAACACCCGATCAAGTTCGCACCGGGTTGGAGAGCTTCGATGGCGTTGCCCGTCGTCAGGAACTTCGCGGCGAGGCCGGCGGGGTGAAGGTGATCGACGACTTCGCCCATCACCCGACCGCGATCAAGTATGCCGTGGGCAGCCTGCGCCAGCGCTACAATGGCAGCAAGCTGTGGATCCTCTTCGAACCACGCTCTAACACCACGCGCCGCGCCGTTTTCCAAAAGGAGCTCGCCGAGGCGCTTGCCTTGGCGGACGAAGCCGTGATCTCCGAGATTCCAGATCTCCACAAGTTTCCCGAGAATGACCGGCTCAATCCCGACCAACTAGTGATCGACATCCTCGCGCACGGCGGGAACGGCCGTTACATCCATACGGTGGACGAGATCGTCGATACCGTCACCAACGAGGCACAGCCCGGCGACGTGGTGGCGGTGCTCAGCAACGGCGGCTTCGGAGGGATCCACAAGAAGCTGCTGGAGCGGCTGGGGTAAGCCCCGCGCAAGGCGATCGCTCTATCCTTGGGCGATCGCTTCCAGCTCGGCCAAGGTCTTTGCTGAGAGGTCAATCTCAGCTGCCGCGAGGTTTTCTTCCAAGTGCGCCACGGAGGAGGTGCCAGGGATGAGCAGGATGTTTGGCGACCGGTGCAGC
Organism: Luteolibacter sp. Y139; assembly: GCF_038066715.1. Classification (NCBI taxonomy): domain Bacteria; kingdom Pseudomonadati; phylum Verrucomicrobiota; class Verrucomicrobiia; order Verrucomicrobiales; family Verrucomicrobiaceae; genus Neoluteolibacter; species Neoluteolibacter soli. The sequence continues at coordinate 442,048 of NZ_JBBUKT010000002.1, forward strand.
AGCCAGGCGAGTGCCACCTGCATCGGCGTGGCACCGAGCGATTCCGCAATCTTGTTCAGCCCCGAGGACTGGATGGGGGAGAATCCGCCCAAGGGGAAGTAGGGCACGTAGGCGATGTTTTGCGCGGCCAAGCTGTCGATGAAGGCGTGGTCGGCACGATTGACCAGATTGTAGAGGTTCTGGACGCAGACGATCTCGGTCATCGTCTGGGCCTGCTGCAACTGCCATGGCGTGACGTGACTGAGGCCGATGTGCTTGATCAGGCCTTGCTGCTTGAGGTCCGCCAACGCCGCGATCTGTTCTTCGAGCGGATCATCCTTCGGAGCCTCAAGTCCGCCCATGCGCATGTTGACGATGTCGAGTGCGTCGACGCCGAGATTGCGGAGGTTGCCGTGGACTTGCTCGATCAATTGCTCGCGGGAGCGCGCCATCTGCCATGAGCCATCGGCAGGACGTTCGCAGCCGACTTTCGTGACGATCACGAGATTCTCCGGGTAGGGATGGAGCGCCTCGCGGATCAGCTTGTTGGTGACGTGCGGGCCGTAGAAGTCAGAGGTGTCGATGTGGTTCACGCCCAACTCCACGGCGCGCCTGAGCACGGCGAGGGCGGCCTGATGATCGCGGGGCGGACCGAAGACTCCGGGTCCAGCGAGCTGCATGGCCCCGTAGCCGACGCGATGGACGGTCAGCGTAGTATTCGGGAAGGTGAAGTTCCCTCCGAGAAGGGGTGAAGCTGTGGACGAAGTGGGGTCAGGGGAATTCATGGTGCAAGAGGGGTAAGGCTCCTTGAATGTTCCGTCAAATGACAAAATATGAAATTTGTCATTTGTCTCTTCCTTGCTGGTTTTGCCCGGGTTTCGGTGCATTCTCACCTCGGAACCATTCATGTCCGACGAACTGCCCCTGCCTGAACGCATTCTCGACGCTGCCGAGGTCATGCTGCGCCGCCATGGCGCGGAGAAAGCGAACGTGGTGGACATCGCCCGCCTGATGGAGATGAGCCACGGCAACATCTACCGGCACTTCCCGAGCAAAAAGGCGATCCTGGACGCGGTTGCCGTTCGCTGGCTGCAGGCGGTTTCTTCGCCGCTGCAGAAGATCGCCAACGAGAGCGAGCGGTCTGCGTCAGAGCGGCTTGAGGCTTGGTTTCATACCCTCCGCGCTGCCAAGCGTCGCAAGGTGTTGGATGATCCGGAGTTATTTCGCGTCTACCACGGGATCGCCATGCAGATGCGGGCCGTCGCGGACGAGCACGTGGCGACCCTGCATTCCCAACTCGAAGGCATGATCGCGGATGGCATCGCGCGGGGAGAATTCTCCCGCGAACTGGATGCCAAAGCAGCTGCGCGAGCTTTCATGCAGGCGACCATGGCGTTTCATCATCCGCTGATGCTGATGCAGAACTGTCCCACGGACGAGGAGGCTCACACGGCCATCGGGATCATCCTGAATGGCTTGAAAGCAGGACGATAATGCAGGACCGCCGGTGTCTGCCTACATCCCTGCCAAACGGTGGTTCATCGCCACCGACTTCCGCAGGGCGCGCATCACATCGATCATCGGGATGTGGCCCTTGGCTGCCTGCTTGCACTGCTCGTTGACGAAAGCATTCCGGCTGACGTGGCGGCCGATTTCGCTGTAGAGCTGGCGCATCTGGGTATCGATCAAGCCCTGCTGGGCCTTGAGCGCGGAGATGTCGCGGTTCGCCTGGCCGATCTGCTGGAAGGCAACGGACGCCTCGGCGCGGTGCTTCTGGCGCTCTTCGGAAAGCTGGTTATCGATGATGTCGACCAGTGCGTCACCTTCCGCGATGCTGGAAGCGATCCGGTCGCGATCGGTTTTCAGATCCGTGAAGCGAGTCTTGAGCTCGGTCATCCGGCTGCGGGTTTTCTCGATCGATTCACTGGTTCCCTCGCGTTGAAGGACCTCCGCTTTCATCTTGAGACCATCGTAGACCCGGCGGATTTCGCGGGCCTGTTGAATCACCGAGTCACGATCCTTTGCGAGCTTCTCCAAGTCCGCGAGCAGGCCGCCGCGCTTCTCTTCAAGCTCGAGTTGCGAGTCGGACTTGGCATTGAGGAGGCTGGAGCGCTGCTCGTGGGCGTCGGCAAGGACGGCCTCGCAATCGGAAAGCTTGCTGCGGATTTCCTCGCGCTCCTTGATGAGCTTGCGGAGGTTCCAGTATTCGACGCCGAGTTCCTCGACCTCTTCGACCCGCTCCCACACGGATTGCCCGAGCACCTGCTCCGCCTCGCGCAGCAGGTGCATTTCCGAAGCAGCTTCCGACATGCGGCGCTGGCGGCGGTTCACGCCAAAGGCTTGGGCAATCCGAGCGAAAATGTAGCGGGTGGTCGTCATCCGTTATTTGGCACCAGCGATCCTTTCCTGAAGATTGGCGATGACTGAGAAATCTTCAAGCGTCGTGGTGTTCCCACTGACCGTTCCGGTCGTCACGAGCTCTTTCAGCAGGCGGCGCATGATCTTTCCGGAGCGGGTTTTGGGCAAGGCAGGGGCAAAATGGAGGTCATCCGGCTTGGCGATCGCGCCAATTACTTTTCCGACGTGCTCGCGGAGCTCTTTTTGCAACGCGGGGGTCTCGGTGATCCCGGCTTTCAAGGTGACGAAAGCGACAACTGCCTGGCCCTTCAAATCGTCAGGGCGGCCGACGACCGCGGACTCGGCGACTGCCGGGTGGCCGACCAGCGCACTCTCGACCTCGGCGGTGCCAAGGCGGTGGCCGGAAACGTTGAGGACGTCATCGAGGCGGCCGACGATCCAGAAATTGCCCTGCTTGTCGCGGCGGGCACCGTCGCCGGCGGTGTACATGCCCTTGTAGTCAGACCAGTAGGTCTTCTTGTAGCGGGCCTTGTCGCCGTAAATGGCGCGGGTCATGGACGGCCATGGTTTCCGGATCACAAGGCGGCCACCTTCGTTCGCCTTACACTCCTGGCCGGTCTCGTCGAGGATGGCAGCGTCCACGCCGAAGAACGGCAAGGTAGCGGTGCCAGGTTTAGTCGGCGTACAGCCAGGGAGCGGGGTGATCATGATGGCGCCGGTCTCGGTCTGCCACCAGGTATCGACGATCGGGCAGCGGCCGCCGCCGATCTTTTCGTGATACCACATCCAGGCTTCCGGATTGATCGGCTCGCCGACGGAGCCGAGAAGGCGGAGGGAGGAGAGATCGTGCTTCTTCGGGAAATGATCGCCAGCCTTGATGAAGGCGCGGATGGCGGTCGGCGCGGTATAGAAAATCGAGACACCGTATTCCTCGATCATCTGCCAGAAGCGGCCGAAGTCGGGTTGGTTCGGGGCACCCTCATACATGACCTGGGTCACGCCCATCGCGAGCGGGCCGTAGACGATGTAGCTGTGGCCAGTGATCCAGCCGACATCGGCGGTGCACCAGTAGACGTCGTCATCCTGCATATCGAAGACGTACTTGCAGGTCACGTAGGTGCCGGTGAGGTAGCCGCCGCTGGTGTGGAGGATGCCCTTTGGCTTTCCGGTCGAGCCGGAGGTGTAGAGGATGAAGAGCGGGTGCTCCGAGTCGAAGGCCTTGGCCTCGTGCTTGGCAGAGACCTTGGCGACCTCATCGTGCCACCACGTGTCGCGGCCGTCCTTCATGGCGATGTCCTGGCCGGTGCGCTTGAAGACGACGATGGACTTGATGGCGTTGTACTTCTTCAGCGCTTCATCGACGTTTTCCTTGAGCGGGACGATCTTGCCACGGCGCCAGCCACCGTCGGCGGTGACCACGTGGGTCGCGCCGGAGTCTTCCAGGCGGTCGACGATGGACTCGGACGAGAAGCCGCCGAAGACCACCGAGTGCACCGCACCGATGCGGGCGCAGGCGAGCATGGCGATGGCCGCCTCGGGGATCATCGGCATGTAAACCAACACGCGATCCTTGGACTTCACGCCCTTCGAGAGCAGCACATTGGCGAAGCGGCAGACCTCGCGGTGAAGCTGGGCGTAGGTGAGCACCTGGCGGTCGCCGGGCTCGCCTTCGAAAATGATGGCCGCCTTGTTTCGGCGGGAGCCCTTGGCGTGGCGGTCGACGCAATTTTCGCAGACGTTGAGCTTGCCGCCCACGAACCACTTCGCGTCCGGAGCTTTCCAATCGAGCACCTTGGTCCACTTCGCGCGCCACTCGAGCTCCTTGGCTTCACGGGCCCAGAATGTCTCAGGCTTATCCACCGACTCCTGCCACAGCTTCTTGTACTGAGCCATGCTGGAAATGCGGGCTTTGGCCGAGAACTCCTTGGTGGGTTTGAAGACGCGGTCTTCGACGAGGTGGCTTTCGATCTTGTTGCTCATGGTGCCTTGGGTGACCGGCGCGAGTCGGGTTGCCGGACTGCGGGAAGCTACAAGGCGCATTTCGCAGGGGGCGACTCAAAACTTGCGCTTCGATACCCGCTTTCCCGACTTTTTCGGGGTAGGGGAGGAGCGGCGTTTGATAGGTGGAAGAAGATACGCCACCAGAACGCCAAGGTGCCGGTGCGCCACGGAGCCGTCCATGAAGCGGGCTGCTCTGGTGGTCACCAATGCGCCTACGGAATGTGGAGACTACCGGCCCTTACTTCTGTCTTGGCGCGCGCTTCGCCGCCTTCTTTCCGAAGCCACGGGCAGATGGCGGACGGGAGTCGTCTGTTAGGCTGCGGCGGGAAGGCTTCTTGGGTGGCTTGGGACCGGCTGGAGCACCTTTCCTAGCGGTTTTCTTTGCCGCTTTCTTCGCTGTTTTTGCCTCTGGTCGGCGGTCGGCGCGCGGCTTCGGGTTCTTCTGCAGGAGAGCGATGGTCTTCTCGTCGATCGGGAGCCATGCGCCTTCCGGCAAGTCGCCGAGTTCGACCATGCCGATGCGCACGCGCACCAGCTTCTGGACCTGGTAGCCGAGTGCCTTGAACATCATGCGGATCTGGCGCTTCAGGCCGGTCTCCAGCACGATGCGGTAGCGGCGGGAGGAAAGTCGGGTGACTTCCTTTGCCCTCATCCGCACCTTTTCGACGTAGATGCCGCTCTTGAAGAGGTCGAGGTGCTCGTTGAGCACGGGTTGGTTGGAAGTGACTAGATACTCCTTCTCCACCAGCTTCGACGGGTGCATCAGCGCCTGCGAGAGATCTCCGTCGTTGGTGAGGATGAGCAAGCCTTCCGAGTCGCGGTCGAGGCGGCCGACGTGGTGGAGGTGCTTCAGGATGGGCGGCAGGATGGTGAAGATCGTGTCGCGGCCGAGCTCGTCCTCGCGCGAGCAGACGTAGCCGCGCGGCTTGTAGAACATCACGGTGTTCGTCTCCTTTTCCTGCACGCGCTTGCCATCGACCCGGACGAAGTCGCCGGGCTCCACGCGCTGGGCGGGATTGAGACAGGGCTTGCCATTGATCTCGACGCGGCCGTCCTGGACCATGGCGTCGCAGGCGCGGCGCGAGCCGACTCCGCAGGAGGCGAGGAATTTGTTCAGTCGGGTGCCTTCAGGCATGCGTCAGAGGAGTGTGGGAAATGGAGTGATTGAGGGATCGGGCGCCGCGCTGTGCAAGCTCCAGAAACGCGAAAAGCGCAGCGCCTTGCGGGCACTGCGCATCTGCGGGAAATCCGGGAGAGGCAAGGCTTCAGCCCTCGCCCTTGGTCTTGGGCAGACCGATGGGGCTACGGCCTTCCTTCCAGACACCGCGCTCCTTCATGAGCTTAACGCGTTCAAAACGCTTCATCACGGAACGCTTGCCTTCGGCGCCGCCCTTGGCCTTGAGACTATTGTGCTTCGACATGGGAAAATTCGCGGGTTGCTTGGTCGCGGGGCGCGGAAACTAGGAACCTCTCGCGCGGATGGCAATGGGAAAATCCGGGGTTTTGGCGGAATTATTACGCAGTTCCGAACAATCTATCACCAGCGTCGCCCAATCCGGGCAAAATGTAGCCGCGATCATTGAGTCCGCGGTCGATCGCGGCGGTGAAAACCGGCACGTCCGGCCAAGCGGCTTCGAAGGTGGCGATGCCTTCCGGAGCGGCCACTAGGCAGGCGTAGCGGATGTGGGTGGCGCCCAGCTCGACGAGCCGTTTCACGGCTTCCACCGCCGAGCCGCCGGTCGCGAGCATGGGATCGATCACGATCACCTCGCTGTCTGCGAGAATCGGCGGGGTTTTCAAATAGTAGGGCTCCGGTTGAAGAGTCTCCTCGTTCCGCGCGAGGCCGATGTGGGCGATGGCGGCATTCGGGAGGAGATCGAAGAAGCCATCGAGGAAGCCGAGGCCGGCGCGGAGGATGGGGGTCAGGATGATCCGGCGGGTCATTTCCACGCCACTGGTCATTTCGAGAGGGGTTTCGCAGGGGACGACCTTCGTCTCAAAGTCGGCGGTGACTGCGGGGACCATCAGGGAGGCGATCCGGCGCAGTCGCTGGCGGAATTCGGGGCCGGGGCAATTGCGGCAGCGGAGGCCGGTCAATTCGGCTTGGACGAGGGGATGTTGGACGACGTGAACCACGCTTACCACCCAAGCGCGAACCGTGCCGGGAGGCAAGGACTCAAGGGATGCTGGCGCAGGCAGCGGCTTCCTCCTTGCTCAGAAGCCGCCACTCGCCGGGACCGAGGTCTGCGGAGAGTGCCAGTGTCCCGATTTGCTCGCGGTGCAAGCCGGTCACCCGGTTGTCGATGCGGTGGAACATCCGCTTGATCTGGTGATAGCGGCCCTCGTGGAGGGTCAACCGGGCTTCCCGCTCGCCAATGATTTCAAGTTTAGCCGGTTTGGTCACGAGGTTCTCCGTGTGGAAGTAGAAGCCTTCGGCAAAGGCTGCGACTGCCTCGGGCGGGATTGGGTCGCGTGTCTGGACGCGATAAACCTTCGGCACCTTCTTCGCGGGATCCATCAAGACCTTGGACCAGCGCCCGTCGTTCGTCAGTAGCACCATGCCCGAGGTATTCCGGTCCAAGCGGCCGACCAAGTGCAGAGTGGCGCGGTCCGGATCATCAATGAGGTCGATCACCGTGGGATGCTCTGCGTCTGATGTCGCGCTCACCACGCCGACCGGCTTGTGAAGCATCACGTGAAGCTGACGCTCCGGAATTTGAATGACGACCTCTTCCAATTCCACCCGAGTGAAGCGGTCTACCTCATGATCGAAACGTCGCGTTTCAACCCCATCCAGACGCACCTGACCGGCGAGGATCCGAGCCCGGGCGCGGTTTCGTCCCATTGACTCGTGCTTTGCGAGCAGGCGGTCCAGCTTCACTCGGGGATTCGAGAGTGGATGCTCGTTAAACGCAAGCCGACGGAGCTGGATTCCACCTTGAAGCGTCACTCCGTCTTCCTTACCAAGTGCTCGCCATCAACACGGTGGCCAGCGAATTTTGGACATATACGCGAAACTAAATGAGCTTTGCGCGAAGCGTTCCGAGTTGAAGCTGCAAGGCAAGATTCAGGAGATGATCCCCATTCAGCGGGAGATTATTCACGCCTCTATCCTGCATGGAGGAACAGAACGCATCGTGAATGCGTGGAACTACCTTTCAATCTTACTTGGCAAAGTTTGCGACTACCCTGTCGCGGAGGACGCTGCACGAAACGCATTGGAAGTTTACTCGCGGGAAGAGCATCCAAAGTTGGAGAACCTAGGATCATACCACATGGTCTTATCCCGGATTTTGGCAGCGCAGAAGCGATTTGCCGAAGGTGTCGCTGAAGCCGACCGGGCTGTGGCTTGCTTTGCAATATTCCACAATCCCTCGGATGAGTTCCTTGCAGCAAGAATCGAGGAGGCCGAGCGAATGAGGCAACTTCGGGATCGAGGAGAAGAGAATGAGGTTAGCTCGCCGAAGCCCCACAATGACCGTAGCGGGCCGCGAGCCTGAATCCAAATCGGGGTGCCGCTTGGATGGAGGCATTCGCACTACAGCATGCCCGCCGGGAGGCGATAATCCTCCCAAGCGGGGCCGAAGAACGGAGCCGATCGTCAGGCCAGCCTCACCAGTAGGTCATCGCTGTCAACCTGCTCGCCCTTCTGGACGAAGACTTCCTTGATCACGCCATCCTGTGACGCGCTGACGGTGGTGAGCATCTTCATGGCTTCGAGGACGACGAGCTTGTCGCCTTCCTTGACCTCTTGGCCGGGGGACACGGCGATCTCGGTGACCATGCCGGGCATGGGGGCGCAGGCTTGGGCGGTGTCGGATGGGTCGCCCTTGGCCCGTGCGGCCTTGGAGCCGGTGCTAACGCGTGACTTGTCGACGACCACGCTTTCGCGGGGCATGCCGTTGAGCTCGTAGAAGAGGGTGCGCTTGCCGTCGGCATCTGCATCGCCGATCGAGACCAGTTTGACGAAGAGCGTCTTGCCAGGATCGATCTCGACCTCGACTTCCTCGCTGACGTGCATGCCGTAGAAGAAGGCCGGGGTGGCGAGTCCACTAAGGTCATCGTACTTGCGGCGGAACTCGATGAAGTCGGCGAAGACGCCGGGATACATCAGGTGCGAGTAGAGGTCATCGTCGTCAACCTGGCGGCCGATCTTCTTGGCGACGGCGGTGCGGGTGGCTTCGAGGTCGACGGGTTCGGCGAGGTCGCCGGGGCGCTGGGTGGTGGAGGGCTTGTTGCCGAGCACGACCTTCTGCACATCTTCCGGCCAACCGCCGTCCGGCTGACCGAGGCCGCCGGCAAGCATGTCGATCACGCTCTCCGGCCAGTCGATCGAGCCGGGCTTGAGCTTCGGCACGTCGGCCGCCTTGATGCCGCGGGTGATGAGGAACATCGCCATGTCGCCGACGACCTTCGAGGACGGCGTGACCTTCACGATGTCGCCGAAGAGTTGGTTCACGTCGGCATAGGTGCGGGCGATCTCGCGCCAGCGGTGGCCGAGGCCCATGGCATTCGCCTGCTCGCGGAGGTTCGTGTACTGGCCGCCGGGCATCTCGTGTTCGTAGACCTCAGCGGTGCCTGCGCGGGGGGCGGAGTCGAAGGGCTTGTATTGAGCGAGCACTTCTTCCCAGTAATCGGAAAGCTCGTTGAGTGTGTCGGCATTGAGGCCGGGATCGCGGTCGGAATTGGCGAGCGCGGCGCAGACCGAGTTCAGGTTCGGCTGAGAGGTCGAGCCGGACAGCGAGGCCATGGCGAGGTCCGCGATGTCCACACCTGCACGGGCCGCGGCGATGACGGAGGCGGCATTGAGGCCGGAGGTGTCGTGGGTGTGGAAGTGGATCGGGATGCCGATTTCCTGCTTCAGCGCGGCGACCAGGTTGTAGGCGGCCTGCGGCTTGCAGAGACCGGCCATGTCCTTGATGGCAAGGATGTGTGCGCCCATCTTCTCGACTTCCTTGGCCTTGGCTACGTAGTATTTCAGCGAGAACTTGTCGCGCTTCGGATCGAGGATGTCGCCGGTGTAGCAAATGGCGGCTTCGCAGAGTGCCTTGCCGTGATCGCGCACAGCTTCCATGGCGACCTGCATGTTCGGCAGGTAATTGAGCGAGTCGAAGATGCGGAAGATGTCCATGCCCGCATCGGCCGAGTGCTTCACGAAGCCAGCGACGACATTGTCCGGGTAGTTCGAATAGCCGACGGCGTTCGAGCCGCGGAAGAGCATCTGGAAGAGGATTCCGGGGATTTTCTCACGCAGTCTGCGGAGGCGCTCCCACGGGCACTCCTTGAGGAAGCGCATCGCGGTGTCGAAGGTGGCACCGCCCCACATTTCGAGTGAGAAGAGGTCGGGTGTGCCGGCTGCGTAGGCGTCGGCGATGCGCAGCATATCATGCGTGCGCATTCGGGTGGCGATGAGCGACTGGTGGGCGTCGCGCATCGAGGTGTCGGTGATGAGCAGTTGCTTCTGCTCGAGGATCCACTTCGAGAAGGCGTCGGGCCCTTTCTCTAACAGGATGTCGCGGCTGCCTTGGAAAGACTTGGCGGCGGGATGGGGGACTCGCGGATTGAGGATCGGCTTCTCCGGCTTCCAGCCCTTGGCGGTGGCGTTGCCATTGACGGTGATGTCCGAGAGGTAGGTGAGCAGCTTGGTGGCGCGGTCGCGCTTTGGCTTGAACTTGAGCAGCTCGGGCTTGGTATCGATCAGCTTGGTGTGGGCCTGGCCGCTGCGGAAGGTGTCGTCATTGATGACGTTTTCGAGGAACGGGATGTTCGTCTTCACGCCGCGGATGCGGAACTCGCGCAGGGCGCGGTCCATGCGGACGCAGGCGGTCTCGAAGTCACGACCCATGGCGGTGAGCTTCACCAGCATCGAGTCGTAGAAGGGGGTGATGATCGAGCCCGCATCACCGGAGCCCGCGTCGAGACGGATGCCGAAGCCTGCGGCCGAGCGGTAATTGAGAATGCGGCCGTAGTCCGGTGCGAAGCCGCGCTCGGGATCTTCCGTGGTGATGCGGCACTGGATGGCGTAGCCATTGCAGGGGATCTCATCCTGCTGCGGGATGGCGATCTCAGGCGAGAAGAGCGAGAAGCCCTTCGCGACGAGGATCTGCGAGCGCACGAGGTCGATGCCGGTGACGCACTCGGTGACGGTGTGCTCCACTTGGATGCGCGGGTTCATCTCGATGAAGAACCAGTCGCCCTTCACCATGTCGTAGAGGAACTCGACGGTGCCCGCGTTGTTGTAGCCGATGCCCTTGGCCAAGGCCACAGCGGCATCGCAAAGTTCCTTGCGGACGATCGGATCGAGCTCCACCGAGGGGGCGATCTCGACGACCTTCTGATAGCGACGCTGCACGGAGCAGTCGCGCTCGTGGAGATGGACCACGTTGCCGTGCTGGTCCCCTAGGATCTGCACCTCGATGTGCTTGGCGCGGGAGATGTAGCGTTCAAGGAAAACGGCGGGGTTGCCGAAGGCCTTCTCGGCTTCGCCCTGGGCCTCGGCGAGGAGGCCGGCGAGTTGCTCCGGCTTCTCGACGACGCGCATGCCGCGTCCGCCACCCCCAAAGGCCGCCTTGATGATGAGCGGGAAGCCGATGTCTTTGGCGACCTTCAGAGCTTTGTCAGTATCGCTGATCGGTTCCTCGGTGCCGGGCAGGGTGGGGACATTGAACCGGGCTGCCAGCTCGCGGGCCGCGGTCTTGTCGCCCATGCTTTCCAGCAATTCCGGCGAGGGTCCGACGAAGGTCATGCCCTCACGCGCGCAGGCACGGGCAAAGGCGGCATTCTCCGAAAGGAATCCGTAGCCCGGGTGAACGAGCGTCACGCCCTTCGACTTCGCCATGGCGACGATGCCTTCGACATCGAGGTAGGCACCGACCGGGCCCTTGTCCTTGTCGAGTTGGTAGGCTTCGTCCGCTTTGAAGCGATGGCGGGAAAAGCGGTCCTCCTCGGCGAACATCGAGACGGTGCGCAGTCCGAGTTCGTTCGCGGCGCGGAAAATGCGGATGGCGATTTCACCGCGGTTGGCGGCGAGGAGCTTGTCGGTCTTGGGTTGCGGCATGCGGGGGAGTTCCTAAGGGAAGGGTGGCGAATCGGCCAAGGGGAAAGCTCGCTGTAACGATGCCCCGATCGGGTGTTTCGGATTTGTTAGAAAAGAAATTTCAGAAAGGTGTTGACGGGGTCGGTTTTTCGGTTATTCTCGCCTTGTCGCGACAATAGTAGGCGGCCCGATTGAAGAGTCTTCCGGTTTTTGGGTTTTTCCGGAGTCTTATCGATCGGGCCGCTTCATTTTTGCCCGGATGGGTTGATTGTCAGGTGGCTGGAGAGGGAGTGGCTGCCTAGGGATGGCGGTCTTCAGGCCAACCGATAGCTTCCGTGTCGCGGGGATTTCCGTGGGCGTGCGAGAAGTTGGATCCCTGCCGAATTGTTCGTTGGCAGTAAGGGGTCATTTGGCCGGCCCGGACACCGGCGCTCTCCAGGGTCCTAGCGGCCTACTCGACCTTCGCGATCCGGGCCCGATCCAGATCGAAGGGACTGATTTCCAGCAGCACGGTCGCGCCGTCGGGGATTTCCGGCGGATTCTCGGCGAGTTCCCTGGAGAGATGGGCTACTACCGCCTTGCCGTTAGGGAGCGCTGCCCGGTAAATGCCCGGGGAGAGCGTCTTGAGAATCGTTCCGTAGGGGCGCAGGCAATCGTCGAAAGAGGATGACATCGTGTCGGGTGCGAATGAAGCGGATGCGCGCGAGGCATCGACGGGATTTGAGCGATTTGCAAGCTCCCGCAAAGGCCCCGGCTTGACGGGGTGGTGGTGGCGAAGCATTCTTGCGGCCTTCCCGGTGGTCTCCAAATGAGTTCCGTGAAGCTTTTCCTCTCACGATCGATCCATGAATCTCCGACTGATTCTTCCGGCCGCCGCAGCGGTTTTGCTTGCGGCCTCTTGCACGCCCTACGTTGAGCCCCCGCCGGAAGCTCCGACGGATCCGTCCGGCCGCAAGGCACCGACTCCGGAGGAGCAGGAGAAGATCCGCCAGCAGCGGGAAGAGCAGAAGAAAAAGGACGAGGCCAACCAGACGCCCGACCGCGACACGAAGCCGGAAGGCGAGAGTGGCGCGATCACGGAACAGCCAAAGGGCGAAGGCTCCAATGGCGACGGAGGTAGCGCTCCGGAGAAACCGGCGGCTCCGCAGAAGGAGATCCCGGTGGCCCGCCCCGTTCCCGGCAAGCCCGGCATGGTCTTCAGCCCCTTCAATAACAAGGTCATCGACGTGAAAGGCATCCCAAGCGGTCGCCTCGTCGCTGATCCGACCTATCCGGCCTCCGAGAAGAAGCACTTCCGAGTGCCCTGAGACCCGGCCGAATTTCCCACGCATGATTTCGAGGAGCCGGTCCCGTTCGGGCCCGGCTTCTTCATTCCCAGCCAACCCAATGGAGTTTGAGAAGGTCGCCATCCTTGGCGGCGGGCTGCTCGGCGGCTCGCTCGCACTGGCGCTGGCCCGTCATTTCCCCGAAACTTCGGTAGCCCTTTGGGCTCGCCGGGCGGAAACCGTCGCAACGGCCCGTGATAGGGGCATCCAAGGTGCTACCGTCGAGATGGCGGAAGCGGTAAAGGGGGCGGATCTCGTGGTCCTTTCGACGCCGGTGGGGGCCATGGCCACGGTGCTTTTGGCTGCGCAGACAGCGGGCCTGTCCCGCGAGGCACTGATCACCGACGTCGGCAGCGTGAAGGCCGCCCCGCACCGGCTCCTGCAGCCGATCCTTGAGCGCATTGGCGGGAAATTCATCGGCAGTCACCCGATGGCGGGCTCCGAGCAGACCGGGATTGGTGCGGCGGACGTGGAGCTTTTCAAGGGAGCCGCCTGTTTGCTCACCGATGATGGTCGGGTGGGTGATCCTTGGGCCGGAAAGCTCCAGCGCTTTTGGGAAGCCCTGGGTTGCCGGGTTTCCTGGCTGGATGCTGCCGGGCACGATGCGCTTGTCGCGCGGATCAGCCATTTCCCGCATCTGGTCGCCGCGGCGACTGCCAGGGTCGCCCTGGAAGATCCGGCCCATGGCAATTTCGGCGGCGGCGGCCTGCGAGATACCACCCGCGTGGCGGGTGGCGATCCTGCGATGTGGTCGGAGATCGTGATGGAAAATCGCGATGCCCTGCGAGGTGTCTTGAGTCACGGTATCCGCGAGATGAGTGAAATGCTTGCCATGCTTGAAGCAGGCGACCATGAAGCGCTCCGCCGTTGGTTGGAAGGCGCGAAGGCTGCCCGAGACGCTTCCCTCCGCCGCGACTGAAATCCTTTTCCATGAGCGAGTTCCGAGTTAAATCGATCCGCACGCTGGATGCCGCCTTTCCGGTGCCCGGCGACAAGAGCATGTCCCATCGCGCGGCGATGATTGCCGGCCTCGCCGATGGCGTGTCCACGGTCCGCAATTTCCTGCCCAGCGAGGATTGCCTGAACACTCTCGGCGCCATGCAGGCTTGCGGAGTGGAGGTGGAGGTGCTGGAGGAAATGCCGGGCTTCGGCCCGACCTCGATGCGCATCCATGGCCGCAGCATGAAGCTGAGCGCGCCGACGAAGCCGATCGATTGCGGGAACTCCGGCACTGGCATGCGTTTGCTGGCGGGGCTTTTTGCGGGCCAGTCCTTTGAGACCGAGCTTTTTGGCGATGAATCGCTTTCCGGTCGTCCGATGGGCCGTATCACGGTGCCGCTCGGCGAGATGGGCGCGAAGATCGATTGCCTCGGCGAGAAGCCGGGCTGCGCGCCGCTCAAGATCCACGGTGCCCAGCTGCATCCGATTCGCTACGAGCTGCCGGTCGCCAGTGCTCAGGTGAAGAGCGCGGTGCTGCTCGCGGGCATGTTCTGCGAAGGCGTGACCACAGCGGTCCAGCCGGCGGATACACGCGACCACACCGAGCGAATGCTTGAGTCCTTCGGCGTGAAGATCGTCACAGAGGGCAATGCCATCTCGATCGAAGGCGGTCAGGTTCCGCAGGCGCGCGACTTCCGTGTGCCGGGGGACATTTCCAGCGCTGCCTTCTGGGTGGTGGCTGCAGCTGCCCTGCCGGGCTCGCGCCTCGTCATCAAGAACGTCGGACTCAATCCGACCCGCATCGCCGTGCTCGATGTGATCGAGCGCATGGGCGCCCAGATTACCCGGACCGTGCTTTCCACCGATGACGGCGAGCCGATCGGCGATGTCGAGATTCGCGGATCACAGCTCAAGGGCACCGAATTGCTCCGCGCCGAGATCCCGAATCTCATCGACGAGATCCCGGTCATCGCCGTCGCCGCTGCGATGGCCGAGGGCAAGACCATCATCCGGAATGCCAAGGAACTCCGAGTGAAGGAGACCGACCGCATTACCACGGTCGTCGAAGGCCTGCGCGCGATGGGTGGCCAGATCGAGGAATTCGAGGATGGCATGGAGATCACCGGTGGCGCACCGCTGCATGCGGCGACCATCGAGAGCCACGGCGACCACCGCATTGCCATGGCCTTCGCCATCGCCGGCCTTTTTGCCAGCGGTGAGACGGTGATCCGCAATACCGCCTGCGTGAACACCTCGTATCCCGGTTTCGCCAAGCAACTTGCCGCCGTCCTCGCCGAGAGCAAGGATCTGGCAGACTACGACCTGCCGACCGTTCCCGTTCCTGTTCCCGCATGATCCTCCACCGCGCCATCGCCATCGACGGACCTGCTGCTTCTGGCAAGAGCACGCTGGCCCGTATCCTGTCGCAGAAGCTCGGGCTGATCATGGTCAACTCCGGTTCCATGTATCGTGCCGTGACATGGAAGGTGCTCCAGCGTGGCATCGACCCGAATGACCGTGCGGCTGTCGTTCAAGCGCTTCGCGACATGGAGATCGAATGCGGCGTGGATGGTCATGTTTCCACGGTCAGGGTAGATGGCATCGATCCGGGTGAAGAACTCCGCAGCGAGGAGGTCAACAGCCACGTCTCCGCAGTCTCCGCCATTCCGGAAGTCCGCGAGTGCCTTGTCTCGCTCCAGCGCGACTACTTGAAGCTCGGTGACGTGGTCATGGAAGGCCGCGACATCGGCAGCGTGGTGTTCCCGGAGACGCCGTACAAGATCTACATGGATGCGGACCCGAATGTCCGCGAGGCGCGTCGCGAGGAAGTCGGCGAAGTCGATAGCGTCGCTGCGCGTGACCGCGCTGACAGCCGCCGCGAAACCGCTCCGCTGAAAATCGCCGAGGGCGCTGCCATTCTCGATACCTCCGGCCACACGATCGAAACCGGCGTGGCGGCTGCTTTGGAAATTCTCCGTGGCCAGGGCTTCGCGATGCCTGCCTGACACCCCTCATCTCATGCGCTGGATCTACTGGCTTGGTTGGAATCTCTTCGGCAGTGCCTACCGCTCGCTCTTCGGCCTGAAAGTCGTCGGACGCGAACACCTCGTTACAGATGGTGCGGTGCTCATTGTCGCGAATCATGAGAGCTTCCTGGACCCGCCGCTCATCGGCACGCTGTATCACGACGAGATGTTTTATCTCGCGCGCAAGACGCTGATGACGGGGCCGATGCTGAAGTGGATCTACCTTGCGTGGAATTCCATCCCAGTGGACCAGGACCGGCCGGACATGACGAGCCTGAAGACCATCATCAAGCTGCTTTCGAATGGCCGTCGTGTCCTCATTTTCCCGGAAGGGGAACGGAGCCTCGACGGCAACTTCGGCCCACCGCAGCCGGGCGTCGGCCTGATCGCGGTGAAGTCGAATGCGGTCATCCAGCCGATCCGAATCCGCGGCGCGCGCGAGGCCTTGCCACGCGGGTCCGGTCGCGTTCGCTTCAGCCAGATCTCCCTGCACATCGGCCCGCCAATCCGGCTGACCGAAGCGGAGTTGAACTCGGCAAAGGGCAAGCACGGCTACCAGCACATCACCGAGCGACTCTGGGACGCGGTGAAGGCGCTGTGAGGGGAAGTAGCGAGGGGAGCACTTTTCCATCGAATAGGAAGAG
The DNA here is from genome assembly GCF_038066715.1 of Luteolibacter sp. Y139. NCBI lineage: Bacteria > Pseudomonadati > Verrucomicrobiota > Verrucomicrobiia > Verrucomicrobiales > Verrucomicrobiaceae > Neoluteolibacter > Neoluteolibacter soli. Next base: position 458,357 of record NZ_JBBUKT010000002.1, read on the forward strand.
TGGCGTGACCGTTCCATGACAGGAATGTCGTGGCTCCTGCGGCTGGGCATTCCCGTGCTCCAGCGCCTCCTTGACACTTTCTGCCAGACCCCCAGCGTCGTGCTATTCCATGACTCCGCGATCACTTCTGCTCATCTCAGCTACAGCCATCGCGGGATGGGCCACCGGAGCCATCATCAGGGAGGACACGCCAGTGGCAGCAGGCTCAACGGCCGAGCTTCCATCTCCTGCTTCCGAGCGCGCCGTTGCACGAAAGCCACCGCTCGAAGCCACCGTGCCGCCGCCGTCGATGACGCCGCTTCGTTCGACCGATACTCTTGAAACCTTGAAACCTCTGCGTGGCGGTGACCTTCATGCGCGCCTCGCGCTTTGGTTGATCGATGCTTCACCGGAGGATATCTCGGCGTTCTGGGATCATTACCGGTCCACGTTGACCGAGGAAGACTTGAGGCCGTCGAACGCATTGATGGCGGTGGATGGAGGAATGGGAACCGGCCGGTTTGAGATCAGCGAACTGATTCTCTATCATTGGATGCGTCACGATCCCTTGGCGGCGATGGCGGCTGCCAAGCGTGACCATGAGGAATATCAAGCGTGGCGGGCATGGACTGCGCTGGATCCTCAGGCAGCTTTTGACGCGGCACTGGCCGATGGAAAAAGGTCTGTCGAGGACGTCGCGAGAGCGCTTGGCATCTATCAGGCCTCGTGGCTGAGGCAGCATTTGGACGACCTGCCGGAGGAGGCGCGGAAGATCGCTTTGGAAGCAAATACCGGGAATGAGGGTGATGATCCCGGGGCAACTCTCCGGTTCCTTGCCAAGCACGGCTATGGTTTCCGGCCGGACAGTTTCGCCGTTGCGATCCGTGATGATCCATGGGCTGCATACGATTGGGTCGAATACCTGGCGGAATCGGGAAATGGCAGACAGGCGAGGGAGCAGCGGGACGAATTCATCCGCCTTGCTGGCGAAGAGCACCCGGAGGTCATCGAAGCACTGCTTCGAACCACTCCGGAAGGTGCCTTGAAGCGAAAGATGGAAGACTCACTGTTTCGCAGTCGCCTCAGCACTGATCCCGAAGGCGCAATCCAAGAGGCGATGACGACAAAGGCGCCAGCCTTGGCGGTGGATCGACTGGGGGAAGCGGGAAAAATGCTGGCGTCAACCGACCCGGAGCGTGCGTTTGAACTGGCGAAGCGGATGTTCGATACATGCCCGGATGCTTTCGATACCAGCATCACTATCCATCATCCGGGCGGTAGCGCTTCTTACGGTGGCACGCCGAATCAAGGACCGGCATTTGCCAAGGCGCTCATGGAGATCGATCCGGGGCGGGTGCTCGATCTCGCGGTGGCGGGCAATGACAATAGCACGAGATCCTCTACATTCAGCCGCCTTCTCGACGATTGGTCGAAGATGGATCCCCAAGGCTTGAGCACATGGGCCGACGGGCAGTCCGACGAAAATGTTCATGATGCGGCTTTGTATCCGCTGCTCATGGAGAGCCAGGAGAGGGGTGACTTTGCCGGGGCATTGAGCACGATCTCCCGCATCCAGGGCTCCCATCGTGCGCACTACACAGCGAGCACCTTCACCAGCTGGGTTGAAGGCGATCCAGCGGCTGCGGCGGAGTGGCTGAAAGGCTCGGGGCTGCCGGCAGCGGAAGTCGAGACCTTGAGAAAAAAACTCCCCACCAGTCCGGAACCATGAGCGGGAGAATCACTTCGACCCATGCCGCCGCCGTTCTGGCATTCGTGGCCCTGGCGGGTATTTCATCGATGCGGGTGCCGGCCAAGTCAGGACCGGAGTCACTGGCTGCCACTGCTTCCTCAAAGACCCATTCGCGTGATGATGCACGCTCCAAGCGCTATGGTCCGCCCGAGGCCGTACAACGGCGGATGGAGAAGATCCGGCAAACGAAGGACCCCGGCGAACGCATGCGCGAGACCATCGATCTGGTGAATTCGCTCCCCGTGTCGGAGTTGAGGCGCTGGCTTGAACGCGGATGGTTTGCCGCAGGCGATGGCTATGAGAGGAAAGTCTTCACCTTGCTCGCGAAGGAACGCTGGAAGCGGGACGATCCGGAAGGCTATGTGGCCTGGGGCATGAAGCATGAGAAGGATGGCAGGGACGTGCTTGTGGAATGGGCGCGGACGGATCCGGAGCGGATGCTCGACTTTTTCCGGAAACATCCGGATCCGATGCTGGAGCTGCAGCTGTGGGCAACTGCTTCGAATCTAAATCCCGGTTTCGCGACGAATCGCCTGTTAGAGCTTGCGAAGACGGGAGGAGCGGATCCGAACTTCAATTATTGGCCAGTGGATCGACTCGCCGCGATTATCGGGAAAGCGGATTCGTCACTCTTAGAGGCGCATCTCGGCGATCTGCCGGTGGAGTGGCGCGGCAAGGTGCAGGGGGCTATCGTTGCCGCCCGGTTGCAGAAGGACTTCCCGGGTGAGGTCGCAAGGCTAGCGGAGATGCCGGATGGCTGGAAGTTGATGGAGACCGCTCGCCAGAACATGGAAGGTTTCAGCCTGCGGGTCCTGGATGCGGTCGCGGACTTTCCGCCGGCATGGAAGGCGTCGATGGTGGAGAATGCGGCGGCCTTTGTGAATGATCCTCGCTGGGTGGATGCGGACATCGAGGGACTTGGATTTACTGCTGAACAGGCGCGGACGATCCGGGCTCAGGCGATGAGAATGGCGGTCTACTCTTCGCCGGAACGAGTGCTGGGATCACTGCATGAGGCGGATCTAACAGAGGAGCAACGGAAGTCGGTGCTAGGTTCCCTCTTTCATCCCGGCAGCGATCCGACTCAGATGGCGGGGATGCTGGCCAATCTGAAATCATTCGAGCTACGCCAGCTGGCGGAATCGATGATGGTGCCGCCCGCCAATGAAGCCGCGGGGGTGGCGGAAAGTGCCGAAGTTCCGCCTAAAGCTCAGGGAAGTTGGATGGAACAAGCGGCCGAGCAAGGAGGGTCGCAATTTATATTCATGCAGTCATTGGCAAATTGGAACAGCGAAACCGAAGCATCGATGATCGCAGATTTCAAAGCGCTCCCTGAGGAGAAGAAGCGGCATGCGGCGAAGGTCATTGTCGGCGGGCAGGAGTACGTTTCAGATGTAGAAGCGAGCCGTGCCATGAGCGGGGAAGCGATCCGCTATTTGCTGGCGGAAGGTGTCTCAGTAGCCAGCTCGGAGAAGCCGGTGACCGAGGACACCCCATGGACGCAAGCCGCGCTCCATGCCGCGAGATGGGTGCAGGAGGATCCTCTGGCCGCCAGCCAGTGGGTGCTCACCTTGCCGCCCGGCGAGCCGCGGGATAAGGCGATCCAGCTTCTAACAACGACGTGGAATCGGTATGATCCCGATGCCGCGGGAAAATGGGTCCAAGGCTTGCCTTCAGGAGACCGGGAGAAGGTGAAGGCTGGGAAGTGAGCGGTTCTTCAGGTCGCTGGGAGATCTGGATTCATTCGGTTGTACAAGGCCGGTGAACCTACTATCCAGGCGGAATGAACTCCGCGCTCCCAGTGGGCCATCAACTCCAGCGCCACGCTTCGATTGCCCAGCGGTAGCCATCGCGCTCGGTCACGATGTGTCCGAGGCCCGGCCAGGGGAGGTGGAAGCCCATGCAGCGGGTGTGCTTCTCGACTGCCTCGTTCCAATACTTCTTCCGCGTCTCGACCGCGACCACCGGGTCATGGTCGAAGGCGATGGTCCAATTCGGATCGGCGAACATCAGCAGGTGATGGTGTGCGAGATCCATGAGGTGGAGCAGCTCGTCATTGCCGGAACGGATGCGGAAACAGGCGTGGCCGTCGGTGTGTCCCGGAGCGGGTTCGATGCGGACAAGTCCGCCGAGCACTTCGGTGGTGCCCTTCACGGGGCGGAGCTTTTCCTGCAGGATATCGAAGTTCTGGCGCACCTCCTTGATCATGCCCGGGATGGCGCCCTTGTTGCGCTTGCTCTTGGAGAAGTCCGGCTCCGGCGAGCGCCAGAACGCGAGCTCTTCCTCTAACAAATAGACCACGGCATTCGGGAAGGCGGGCTTGCCCTGGTTGACGAAACCATTGAGGTGGTCGGCGTGCGCGTGGCTGAGGAAGCCTGCGGTCACTTGATCCGGTGAGATGCCCACGGCGGCGAGGCCTTCCTGGAGCCAGCCCATCTTGGGATTGCTGCCCTTGCCGAAGCCGGCGTCGAAGAGCAGGACGTCATTGCCCGCCTTCACCACCAGGATGTTCACATAGAGGGGTAGGGGGCCCATGCGTTCGCCGTGGCGGACCATTTCCTCCTTCATCTTCGGGCGGTCCTCCTGCGGCCACATCAGGTCGAGGCCTTCGCCAAGGCCGAGGTCGCAGTCGCTGATCGACCAGGCGTCCGCATCGCCGATCTTGAAGTGGTAGACGAAGGGCTCGCGGAAGGGCTTGGGCTCCGCTGGAGCCTGTCCGGCCGCTTGCTGCGCGCCCGCGTTCGACGCCGTGAGGGCGGCCATGCCGGCGAGTGCCGATCCTACGAATCCCCGTCGTGAAACCTCGTTCATGGCGCGACTCTACGCGCGCCCGAACCGGATTTCATCAGCGAAACGCCGCCTCCCGTGTCAGCCGGGAGAATGCCCGGTCAAGCGGGCGCTGGTCGGAGAGTCCACCTGCTTGCAAGAGCGGTAGCCGTCGCCGTGCTCGGGCAAGGACTCGAGGAACTCACGGCGTTGGCTTTCCTCCGCGAAATCGAGGCCGATCAGGGCGCGGCCGATGCGCTCGCCGGATTGACGGTAGTTGAAATAGCATAGGTTCGCCCGGCCGCGGACGCGCTTGTCGAGGAAGTCGTGCAGGGCACCGGGGCGCTCGTAGAAGTCGAGCCGCAGGAAAACCGGGCTGGCCAAGAGGTCGCCACGGAGCGGGATGGCGCGGAAGGCGATGTCCACCGCGCCGGTCAGGTCTTCCCACTGGAAACCCCGTGCTTGGAGCTTTTCTGGCACGGCATCGAGCACCGCCGCGTCTTCTGCGGTGATGGTGAAGGCGGGCCACGCCTCGCTTTCGTGTACCTTGCCGTATTGGAAATCGGCGATATTCACGCCCTCGAAGCAGGTATCGAGCAACTCCAGCATGGTGCCGGGGCGCTCGGGAATGCGGACCCGCAGGGTGCGGGAGGCGCTCTGCGACGAGCCTTCGGATTGAGCGATGAGGCCGATCTGGAGGAAATCGATGTTCGCGCCGGAGACGACGACCAGCACGCGCTTTCCGGCGAGTTGCTCGCGGTTCTTCATCACGGCGGCGAGGCCGAGCGCGCCGGAAGGCTCGGAGACGCAGCGCAGGCCTTCCCACAGGGTGCGGATGGCGCGGCTGACTTCGGCATTGGTGACCGTTTCGATGCGATCCAGCGTGCTGTTCAGGATCTCGAAGGTATTCGTGCCCGCTTTCCGCACGGCGGTGCCGTCGCAGAAGATGTCCACCTGATCGAGCGGGACCGGCTTGCCGGCCTCCAGCGCGGCCTTCATCGATGCCTGCCCGACGCCTTCCACCCCGACGATTTCGATCTCGGGCCAGTAGGTCTTGAGCCACTCGGAAACCCCTGCGGCCATGCCGCCGCCGCCGATTTGCAAATAGGCGGCATCGAAGGGGCCGTGGCCGGAAAGGACCACCTCATCGGCGAGGGTGCCTTGGCCGGCCATGACCTGGACATCGTCGTAGGCGTGGACGTAGGTCGCGCCGCTGGTGGAGGCGTCGTCGAGGGCGGCGGCCACAGCTTCATCGTAGCTGTCACCGGTGAGGATGATTTCCACGCGGTCGCCGCCGTGATGGCGGACGGCGCTTTGTTTCACCCGCGGCGTCGAACGGGGCATGTAGATCCGGGCTTGGATTCCCAGCGCGCGGGCGGCGAGGGCGACGCCCTGGGCATGGTTTCCGGCGGAGGCTGTGACCACGCCGGTGGCTTTTTCTTCGGGCGTGAGGACGGCCATGCGGTTGCAGGCACCGCGCCACTTGTACGCCTTGATCGGGGAAAGATCCTCGCGCTTTACCCAAATTTCGACGCCGGGCACCAGTGACAGGTGTTCCAGAGGAGTCGGCTGGCCGAAGCGGTAGACCCGCTCGCGGGCAAACAAGATCTCCTGGCGCAAGCGGCGGTCGGGCGGCAGTCCTTCGCGTTCCACGGCGGCGGGTGTGGCGCATCGGGGCGAGGCGTGCAAGGCCGGAGCGATTAACAGCACAGTCTTGACGCACGCGGCCCCCGCGGCGATGGCTCGCGGGCCATGACGAAGTTCCGCCCGTGCATCGACCTCCATCAGGGAAAGGTGAAGCAGATCGTCGGCGGCACCCTGCGCGACGACGGCCCCGGGCCGAAGGAGAACTTCGTCGCCAGCGCCGGGGCGGGGGAATTCGCGGAAATGTTCCGCCGCGATGGTCTCACCGGCGGTCATGTCATCAAGCTCGGTCCGGGCAACGAAGAGGCGGCCAAGGAGGCTCTCGGCGTTTGGTCCGGCGGCCTGCAGATCGGCGGTGGCATCCACGCTGGCAATGCTGCCGAATGGCTCGCAGCCGGTGCTTCGCATGTCATCGTCACCTCATGGCTCTTCGAAGGTGCGGCCTTTTCCGAGAAGCGAGTGTTAGAGCTGGTCGACGCCATTGGCGCAGACCGCCTCATCATCGACCTTTCCTGCCGCCGCACTGCCAAAGGCTGGACCGTGGCCATGGACCGCTGGCAAACGCTCACCGACCTCGATGTCACACCAGCCACTCTCGACCGGCTGGCCCCGTGGTGTGACGAATTCCTCATCCACGCGGCGGATGTCGAAGGCCTCTGTGGCGGCATTGATGGCGAGCTTGTCCAAATGCTCGGTGCCTGGGCCGGTCGTCCAATCACCTACGCCGGCGGCGCTGCCTCCATGGCGGACGTGGAAAAGGTCCAGGAACTCTCGGGCGGCAAGGTGGATGTCACCGTTGGCTCTGCCTTAGACATCTTCGGGGGCAAGGGTGTGCGCTACGACGAACTTGTGGCGTGGAATCAGCGTTGATCCTTCCTCGCAGCTAGATTGTCGGTACAGGCGGTTGCTGGATGGCCGCATGCTGCGCGCACAGCCATAAGACCTGTCCGCCTTTGATTTGGACGGGACGGAGGTCTCCCCATCGCTTGGCAGGCTTCACCTGTTCAAGCAAGGCATCGTGGATGTGTCGCAACGCCACTTCCTCAGGACGGCCCCCATGCATCCTGCCGGTAAGAACCTTGCTTTCAAGCTTCGGCTTGGAGGTGGGCAGGACTTTGGCCGCGTCTCCCATCAGGTCGAGCGCCGTCTTGCAATCCATCCCCGGCAGATCACCCGAAACCGTTCCTGCCATCGGAATGAACGCTTTCAAGAGCGTCGCGGCCCATGGGAGGTAGGGCGCCACTGTTAAAAGCCATTCCTTTGGCATCTTCAGAAGATAGTCGGGAGGCTCATCGCTACAGATGCCGGCCGCGGGATGCGGACCATCGGGGTGCTCGCACCAGCAGGTGATGCGCAGGGAAATGTGCGTCGCCCTTGTGATCCATTTCCCTTGGTCGGGCAGAATCGTGAACATGTTAGGCGCCTTCCCTTGTTCCTGGATCTCGGGGGCCAGGGACTTGAAGATCGCGTGGGCGGTGGCGAGCAGATCTTGGTTTCCCTGTTTGAGTTGCCTCAGTTGCTCCATCAGATCTTCCTCCCGCGGGTCATAGCCTTGCAGCATCTTGTCCACTGGAAGGTCGGTCCGGCCGCATTCCTCGCAGTCCACGGTCCTGCCGCGCCATTCCTCCAGTCGTGATTTACGAAAGGTGCCCGTGCACGCTTTCCCTTCTTTCTTTCCGCAGCAGGGCACCCGATGATCCATCTCAAGCCGCGGCCAGCGCAGTTGGCGGATCTCTTCCAAAGTGCGAAGCACCAGTCCCAACAAGTTGGCGGGATATTTGTCTCGCACTATTATCTGCAGGTTCCGGTCCAGCAGTTCCACGTACGCGGCACCACGATGTTCGGTATCAAGGAAAAATCCATCCCTCCAATTCCGGTCCAAGGCATCGGAAGCTTCCGGATCCCTCACCCGGCGCAGGGGATGGACGGCGGCCGTCAGCGCCGGGATCAGTCCGATCGGCGGATCATGGGGGACGCGGCAGAACAAGGTCGCCTGTGGCTCGTAGGATCGAGCTGCTGGTGTCCAGTACAAGTCGTCCGGCCGATCGCGGACGATGTGCTGCGGGATCAGGCTGGTCCTTTCGTCGCGCTTGTAGGCGATGTCGAACTTCCACATCAGCCAGAGTAAGTAGCCATGGAGCTTGGCGGGGTAGCCGTCGCACTTCCGCTTCGCATCCTTCTTCCAAATCGCCTTCAATCGCGTGTGATCGAGGATGCCTGATTTGGCGATAGTGGGCTTGTCCTCGATCACATGTCCCACGGCTTTTGCCAACCACTCCGGCTTCAGCACCAGCAGGTTTTCCCCTTCTAAGCAGGCATCCGCCTCGTCCGCAGCATCGGCGAAATAGACAGCTTGGCCCTGCACTTCCATGATCGCGGCCAAGTCCGCTGCATTAGTGCGCTCCATTCCTGCTTTCTCGCATTTATCCACAAACTCCCGGAACTCGATCACGGGCTTCTTCGTTTCCAAGATGGCCGTACGGGCCTCGTGCCAGCTCGGAAGAAAGGGTAGATTCATGCCTTCCAATTGCGCCGCCACCTTTGCGATCTCCTCTTTCAGGCTGGCGATGCCGGTTCCGTCCGGGCCCTTCTCGCTGTCGACCTCGTGGAATCCCCAAATCAGGTCCCCGAAGCGTTCTCTCAGGACATCCATCCCCACAACCGCCGGGATAGAGCCATCAGCGTGAGTGGAGACGATCAGCACTTTTGCTGTCCACCCGGCACTTAGTTGGATGCGCTCAAGCTTGGATACCAACTCCGGGTCCAACCCGGTTCGCGGCTTCCAGACTAGCAGGTAGATCGCCTTTGGACTAAAGAAAATCTGATGGGTGATCTGGTAATGGTCTTGACCACCGAAGTCCCAGCAGTTCAGCCGCAGCGCCCTTTCCGAATCCGCGGGATGGGTCAGATCGAGCGGCTCTTGGGCGATCTCGATTCCCTTCGTCTCTCCCAAAGGCTCCGGGACTTTCCCCTGGAGGGCCTTTAACAGCCACGACTTTCCAACATTGCCTTGGCCGATAATGAGTAGCTTCGCCTCGTCGAAGCGACGCGGGGCTTCTAAGCCGCCCGCCAGTGACGCCTTGGCAGCGTTGGAAAAATACTCGACCAGTCTCTTCGCTCGGTCTGGCCCGGTCGCAAGCTGAAGCAGTTCCCGCGGCAGCGGATTTTTATCGAGGTGAAGCTGAGTTAGGCCTGTAAGCTCGCCGATCTCAGGGGGCAGGGAGGCTAGTTGGTTGTTGGAGAGATATAGCTCTGTCAACGCGGCGAGCCTACCGATCTCCGGGGGCAGGGAGGTTAGTCGGTTGTTGCCGACGTAAAATATTTGCAATGCTGCGAGCTTACCGATCTCGGGAGGAAGGGCGCCCAGTTTGTTGCCGTTGAGGGAAAGCGCTGTAAGTGCGGTGAGCTTGCCAAGCTCGGGGGGCAGAGAAGCTAGTTGATTCTTGCCTAGATCAAACACCGCGAGCGCGGAGAGCTTGCCAATCTCCGGAGGCAGGGAGGCCAGTTGATTACCAAAGAGGTGAAGATCGGTCAGCTCGGTGAGCTCAGCAAACTCCGGAGGAAGGGAGGATAATCGGTTGTAGTTAAGGTTAAGATCGGTTAGCGCGGTGAGCCCTCCGATCTCCGAGGGCAGGGATGCCAACTGGTTCTGGTTGAGAAGAAGCTCGGTCAGCTCGGTGAGCTTGCCGATCTCGGGGGGCAGGCGGGTGAGGCCCATTCCGTTGAGATTCAACTCGGTCTCTCCTCTGCGTTTGCAGGCTCTGATTTTCCGCAGAGCCTTGTCGTAGGCAGCCTGCTCTTCGGGTGTCATGGCGGGGTCTGGCATGGCGGTGGGGCGGACAAAAGGGGGAACGCGAAAGGTGGATGGCAGCAGACTACAGAGTGGCGCGGAGGGGGCGGCGAGGCTTTTTCGCCATGGGCTTGGGAGGCTAGCGGCGCTGCCGCGGAAATGTGTCGATGGCGAGGCTAGTTCACCCAGACCCTAAGTCTCAAGGGATGCTGCCGACTCTAAGACGGGTGATGATTTTGGGATTTGAGCATCGGAGCGGGACGCATTGAAATGGTGGCCATGTCGAAGTGCTCAGACTTCCCCTATTTGCCGCAGTTCTTCGAGTGCGAAGCTGAACTGTTCGACCAGCTTTCCAACCGTCCCGGCAACCAGCGCTGTGTGGTCGGCCGGGACGAACTGTTGCTGGTGGTTCACGATGTTCCCCAGGCGGGATCGCCGGACCGGGTGCCATTGATCTTTTGGCGGAGGCAGGATGAGACGTGGGTCGATAGTTCCGGCCACAAGGGGCTGAAAAAGCTCGGGGACCTGCTCGACCGATACGCCAAGCTGCTCGACGAGAAACAGGACATTATCGACGAGGCTGATACTGCGCAGGAAATCTTCGACCTGGCCCGGGTCGCGGCGCCGCTGGCTCGGGCGTCCCGCAATCTCGCGATCGCGATCGACCAGACGCTGGTGCACGACGAGGATAACCGCGAGCTGCGATCTTATCGGGACCGCGCCCGCGAAGCCGAGCGAGCGGCCGAGCAGCTCAGCCACGATGCGAAGCTGACGCTGGAGTTTTGGAAGGCGGAGCAGAGCGAGAAGCAGCAGGTCTCGGCGGAGAAGCTCAACGTAATCGCCTTTCGCTTGAACCTCTTGGCCGGATTCTTCCTGCCGTTGGTGGCGCTTGGCGGGCTATTCGGGATGAATGTCCATTTGCCGGAGTTCGTTAATGGCTGGTTCTGGCTGATCTTCTGCGGCGGTTTGTTGATGGGCGGTTCCCTGGTGTGGATGGTCAGTCGCAAGACCGGAGCCGGCTTATGACCGATGGCTTGTGGATTCTGTTAGGCGGGTTGGCCGTCGTGGCGGCATTCGTCTTCTGGCATGCAGGTCGCGTCAAACGCCGGCGTCGCAAGCTGCGGGCGATGCGGCTTGACGCCCGGCAGAGGGAGCTGGTGATCGAGCGGTTTCCGATATGGGAAGAGATCCCCGAGGAGATCCGGATGGAGACGGAAGGGTGGATGCATGTGTTTCTCTCCGAGATGAGCTTCGAGGCCTGTGGCGGGCTCGATGAGGTCACGGAGGAGATGCGGCTGGCGATCGCCGCGCCTGCCTGCTTGCTGATCGCGAAGAGGCCGCAGGATTACTACGAGAGGCTTCGTAGCATTCTCGTCTACCCGGACGCTTTCACCGTGAAGAACGAGTGGGGCACGGAGGACGTCAATCTCGGAGAGTCATGGGGAACCGGCAGCGTGGTGCTTTCGTGGCAGTCGGTGAAGCAGGGGGACCTGAACCCCGAGGATGGCTTGAACGTGGTGCTGCACGAGTTCGCCCATCAGATCGACCAAGAGGACGGGGCGGGGGACGGCGTGCCCGAATTGGAGGAAACCGAGGACTACGGGCGGTGGTCACGAGCGTTCCTGCCAGCCTACGATGCCTTCTGCGAGCGGGTGAATGCGGGCAAGCGCAGTGTGCTGGATGACTACGGTGCGGAAAACCCGGCCGAATTTTTCGCCGTGGCGACCGAGACGTTTTTTGAGCGCTCAAAGGGCCTGAAGCGCGAGGAACCGGAGATTTACGCGGAATTGGTGAGGTTTTATGGCATGGACCCGGGGACGTGGTGAGTAGTCCGGGGGCTTGCCCTCCGTGGGGAAAGCGGTCAGAAAGCCCCCGCCGATATGATCATTTCCCCGAAAATCCGCGGATTCATCTGCACCACCGCTCATCCGGATGGCTGCGCCGCCCATGTCCAGGAACAGATCGACTACGTGAAGTCGAAGCCCGCATTGAAGAACGCCGCCAAGCGAGTGCTGGTGGTGGGATCCTCGACCGGTTACGGCCTCTCCTCCCGGATCGTGCCAGCTTTCGGTGGCGGTGCCTCGACCATCGGCGTGTTCTTCGAAAAGGAGAGCAGCGAGGGCAAGTGTGGCACGGCGGGCTGGTACAACTCGGTGGCCTTTGAAAACGCGGCCGCCAAGGAAGGCCTCTATGCGAAGAGCTTCAATGGCGACGCCTTCTCCAATGAGATGAAGCAGCGAGTGATCGACGCCATCAAGGCCGACCTCGGCCAGGTGGACATGGTCGTCTATAGCCTCGCTTCACCGCGGCGCACCGATCCGAATACCGGTGAGGTTTACAAGTCGGTGCTCAAGCCAACCGGCGAGACCTACACCAACAAGAATCTCAACACCGACAAGAAGCAGGTCGACAGCGTGACCATCGAGCCGGCGACCGAGGACGAGATCGCGCAGACCATCAAGGTCATGGGCGGCGAGGACTGGAAGCTGTGGATCGATGCGATGAAGGCCGCCGGTGTGCTGGCGGATGGCTTCAAGACGGTGGCCTATTCCTACATCGGGCCCGAGCTGACCTGGGCGATTTACACCGATGGGACGATCGGCCGCGCGAAGCTTCATCTGGAGCAAACCGCGAAGGACCTGAACGCCGAATTCGGCGATGGCACCGCGGTGGTTTCCGTGAACAAGGCACTTGTCACGCAGGCGAGTTCCGCGATCCCGGTGGTGCCGCTCTACATTTCCATCCTCTACAAGATCATGAAGGCAAAGGGCCTCCATGAAGGCTGCATCGAGCAGATTCATCGCCTGTTCGCCGACCACTACGGCGCGGATGGCGGGCCGCAGCTCGATGAGAAGGGCCGCATTCGCATCGACGACTGGGAGATGCGCCCGGAGGTGCAGGCCGAGGTCGAGAAGATCTGGCACACGGTCACCACCGAGACGCTCGACGACGTGGCGGACTTCGAGGGCTATCAGAAAGAGTTCTACCGCCTGTTCGGCTTCGGCCTCGCCGGAGTGGACTATACCGCCGAGACCGATCCTGATCGCTCGTTGCCAAGCGCTTCCTAATCCCATCCAACTCGATGTCCCAGTGGTACTACGGATCCTCGGCCGGTCAGACCGGGCCGGTTGAAGAGCACGAGCTCCGGACGCTGATTGCGTCCGGGGGCGTTGGCCCGGAGACACTGGTATGGCGGGACGGGATGAAGGACTGGCTGCCGCTCCAGTCCGTGCCTGAATTGCAGGTGAACGCCATTTCGCCCTACCAGACGCAAATGTCGGCCGCTTCAGGTGGCGTGCCGGGCTACTATATGCCGACCAGCGGCCTGGCGATTGCCAGCATGGTCTGCGGGATCGTATGCATCCTGCTTTGCGTCTATCACGGCCTGCTGGGCTTGCCGGCGGTGATTTGCGGCCACCTCGCCCTGTCCCAGATCAATTCCAGCCCGTTGCCGATGGGCGGACGCGGCATGGCCATTGCGGGGCTGGTGCTGGGTTATCTCGGGATCACCGCGAGTGTGGGATTCATCGCGTTTTTCGTATTCGCCATTTCCTCGGCACATCCCTAAATCCTTTCCTACATCATGAACTGGTTTTACGCGAAGAACGGCTCTCAGCAGGGGCCGCTGTCCACCGAAGACATGAAAAGCCGGATCGCCATGGGCGAAATCGGGCCGAGTGATCTGGCGTGGTGCGAGGGTATGTCCGACTGGATGCCGGTGGGGCAGATTCCCCAGCTCAAGATCGAGGCTCCGGTGAGAGATGAAGCTCCGCCGCCGGCTTTCGGCGCTCCGGCTCCGTCCGCGTCCGCCACTCCTTACCAAGCACCTGTATCCGCACCGGGCTCTCCGATGCCGGTGCAGATGATTCCCGGCCAGTCCCGGGCGCAGGGGCTGGGGATCGCCTCGATGGTGTGCGGCATCATTGCGTTCATCTTCTGCTGCACCGGTTTCATTTCCGCTGCGATCGCACTCGCGGCCATCATCACGGGGCATCTTGCGATCTCGAAGAACAAGCAAAATCCTGCGGTCAATGGTGGCAAGGGGATGGCGCGTGCCGGCCTGATCCTGGGCTACATCGGCCTTGTGGGTGCCGTGCTCTTTATCGCTCTGAACTTCTGGGCGGCGAGCCTTCCTCCGCAAGAGGTTGAGGAGAAGATCATCAACTTGTTCCCGCAGGAGATTCGCCAGCAGATGCGTGAACAGATCGAGGCCGGAAAGGCCAAGCAGCAGCAACGCTGACAGTGATGCGCGGTGTGCAGCGCCCCTGGACCTTGCTGGCGATCGCTGGCATGGCGGGTGCGCTGCTCCTGCGCGGGTGGATTTCCTGGTGGCCCACGGCCTTGCCTCCCTGCTTGGTCAAGCATTGGACCGGCTTGGATTGCCCTGGTTGCGGCGGTACACGCTGCGCCGTGCGATTGCTGCAAGGGGATATGGCCGGAGCCCTAGGAATGAATGCGGCGGTGGTGCTGGTCGCTGTCTCGGGAGTCGGCGTGCTCGGAAATGCCGTGTGGAGCGAATGGCACGGGCGGCCGGCGAAGGGCGTGCCGCCTTGGCTCGCGTGGTCGCTGGCGATCTTCGTGGTGATCTTCGCGGTGGTGCGGAATTTGCCGTGGTGGCCGTTCACGCTGCTGGCTCCGCATTGAGTGGTGGCGCGACCCATCTTGCGGGTTGCGGGCCGGAAAACCGCCGCCTAGCGTCCGCGCATGGCCATCGAGCAATTCGCCAACCGCTTCGTCTGCGATCTGATCGCTTACGAGCCCGGAAAACCGATCGAGGAAACCGCGCGCGAGCTGGGACTCAATCCCGCGGACATCGTGAAGGTCGCCTCCAATGAGAACCCGCTGGGACCCTCGCCATTGGCGAAGGAAGCCATGCGCAAGGCGCTCGATGAGTCGCATATTTACCCGGACGGCGGCGGCTGGAAGCTGCGCAGCGCGATCGCGAAGAAGTTCGACCTGGATATATCCAACGTGGTGCTCGGCAATGGCTCCAACGAGATCATCGAGATCCTCTGCCACAGCTTCCTGAACCCGAAGGCCGAGCTGATCGCCGCGGAACACGCCTTCGTGGTCTACAAGCTGATGGCTACGCTTTTTGGCGCAAAATACGTGGAAGTTGCTGATCCGGAATTCATTCACGATCTCGAGGGGATGGCGGATGCGATCACGCCGGACACGCGCCTTCTATTCATCGCCAATCCGAACAACCCGACCGGCACCATGGTCGGCCAAGAGGCGCTCGATCGCTTTATGGCCCGCG
Organism: Luteolibacter sp. Y139; assembly: GCF_038066715.1. Taxonomy (NCBI): domain Bacteria; kingdom Pseudomonadati; phylum Verrucomicrobiota; class Verrucomicrobiia; order Verrucomicrobiales; family Verrucomicrobiaceae; genus Neoluteolibacter; species Neoluteolibacter soli. The sequence goes on from NZ_JBBUKT010000002.1 coordinate 473,546, forward strand.
TGCCGGAGCATGTGGTGGTGGCCTTTGACGAGGCCTATCACGAGTTCCTCGATGACGCGCCGGACGTGATCAAATACATCCGCGAAGGCCGCAATGTCTGCGTACTGCGGACCTGCTCGAAGATCCACGGCCTCGCCGCGCTGCGGATCGGCTATGGACTTGCACCGAAGCACCTGGCCGAGGTGCTTCAGAAGGCCCGCCAGCCGTTCAACACGAACGCCATCGCCCAGGCCGGCGCGCTTGCCGCGCTGGAAGACGCCGACCACGTCAACAAGACCAAGGCGATCAACAAGGAAGGCTTGGCGTTCTACGAGGCTGCCTTCCGTGAGCGCGGGCTTGAGTTCGTCCCCAGTGTGGCGAATTTCATCCTCGTGAAAGTGGGCGAGGGCGACCGTGTCTTCCGCGAGATGCTCAAGCACGGGGTGATCATCCGCGCGATGAGCGGCTACAAGCTGCCGGACTGGGTCCGCATTTCCATCGGCACCCCGGCGCAAAATCGCCGCTGCCTGGAGGTGCTGGATGCCGTGCTATCAGCCGCTGCGGTCTGAAGATATCCCTTAAGCCTGTTTGACAGTCGAGGCGGCTGGGCATATTTCTAACGGCCTCACAAGCTGATGCCCGGATCCGTCGCCTTCCAGGACCAGCGGGAATTCCGTTGCACTCACTGCAGCGGGAGAATTCTCGTCCCCAGAGACATGCCCCCGATGACGGGGCCTTGTCCTCATTGTGGTGGCACGATCACTTCTCCCAGTGGCGACGAGGTGGCGCTGGAGCCGCAGCGTCTGGAGGCAAAGGTCGAGGTGCCGGCGGTCGTCGTGACCGAGAAACCGGTGGCTGTTCCCGTGTCGGTGCCCGTGGCGGAGGTGAAGGGCCCGATGGCTCCGCCGCCATTGCCGCCGTCTTACTTGGCGCGCTCGCCGTTTGCGCAGGATCCATCGCCACCTGTCCAGGAACCGCCGAAGAACGATGCATGGTCGCGAGCCGAGGAATTGGCCAAGGCCCATGCACGCGAAAAGGTCCAAGCCGAAGAGCGTGCAGCGGCCGCCGAGCGAGCCTTGGCAGCCGAGCGTGCGCTTGCCTCAGAGAAGGTCCGGGCGGTCGAATTGGCATCGGAAGCGGGCAGGGCAAAGCAGAAGTCGGAAGCGGATGAGAAGTTCGCCGCTGCCGAGCGTGCGATCAATGAGGAGAGGGCACGGGTGGCAGAGATCGCCGCCGAAGCCGAGAAGGCGAAAGCCAATCAGAAGGTCATAGCGGAAGAGAAGGCAGCTACTGCCCAACGTGCTCATGCGGCCGAACTTGCGCTTGCCGCTGAAAAGGCGCGCGCCGCGGAGATCGCGACGGAGGTAGAGAAAATTCATGCCAAGCAATTGGCCGAGTCCGAAGCCAGGGCTGCTGCCATGGAGCGGGCATTGGCGGCGGAACGCGCATTGGCCGAAGAAAGGGCCCGTGCTGCAACTCAGGCGCAGGAGGCGGCACGCGCCTTGGCATCCGAGCGCGTGCTGGCAGAGGAAAAGGTCCGCGCCGAGGCACGGGCCTGGGAGATCGAGCAGATTCTTGTCAAAGAGAAGGCGGAAGCCGAAGCCAAGTCCAAGGGGGCTGAAGAAGCCCGGCAGGCAGAGATGGCTCTGGCTGCCGAGAATGCCCTGATTACGGAGCGAGCCGCCACTGCCGAACGTGCCTTGGCCAAGGAGCGTGCCCGTGCGGCAGAAAGCGCAGCCGCAGAGGAACGCGCGCTCGCTGCCGAGAAGGCGCTCGCCGATGAGAGAGCCCGTGCCGAGGCCCGCATGGCGGAAATCGAACGAGCGCTCACCGTGGAGAGGGCTCGGGCTGAAGCGCAGGCGCTTGCGGATCGCAAGGCGCTGGAAGAAGAACGCGTGAAGGGAGAGGAAAGGGCTCGAGCTGAAGCTCAAGCCGCCGCCGAAAAGGCTTTCGCAATTGAGCGTGCCAAGGCGGAGGAGGAACGGCGCCTTGCTGAAAAGGCTCGTGCCGAAATTCAGGCAGCTGCCGAAAAGGCGCTAGCCGCCGAGCGTGCCAAGGCTGAGGAGGCGCGACGTCTTGCCGAGGAAAAGGCTCGCGCCGAAGCGAAGGCGGCTGCAGAGAAAGCCGTCGCCGCAGAACGAGCGCGAGCCGAGGAAGCCGCGGCTGCGGAACGCGCTAAGGCCGAGGAGCAGCGGCGTCTTGCGGAAGCAAAGGCCCGTGCGGATGCACAAGCTGCAGCCGAGCGGGAGATCGCCCAGCAGCGTGCGCAGGATCAAGCGAAGCTAGCCGCTGCCGAACGGGCCTTGGCGGCCGAGAAGGCGCTCGGTGAAGAGAAGGCTCGCGCCGAAGAGAAGGCGGCGACTGCGGAACGAGCCTTGGCCGCCGAGCGCGTCATGGCTGCCGAACGCGCCCGCGCCGCCGCCCAAGCGCTTGCCGAGGAGAAGGCTGCCACGCAAGCGATGGAGAAGGCTCGCGCTGCCGAAAAGGCTGCAGCAGAGGAGCGGGTTCGTACCGCCCAACGCGAGCAGGCCGAGTCAGCCCGCAAGGCGCAGGTCGCCGAGCAGGCACTCCAGTCCGAGAAGGCCCTTGCCGTGGAGCGGATGTTTGCCGCCAAACAAACGATCGAGGTCCAGAAGGCGATGGCTCAGGAGCAGGCGGAGTATGGCCAAGCTCCGCTGACAGCATCATCCGCCGCGCCGGTGCCGGATGCTCAAGTTTATGTTGCTGCACCCGCTTCCATGCAGGGGATGCCACCGGGTCCAGGCCCCGTGAAGCCGGCTCCTCCGAAGGAACGCATCTCCAGTGACAGGTATCCACCAGCCAATCAGTCTGCCAAGGTGGGTCAGGGATCGCGCCGTATCATTATCGTCCCATGTCTGGTGCTGCTGGCTCTGATGGCGATCGGTGTGGGAGTGTGGATGTTCCTCCAGCACTCGCAGGACCGTCCCGGGCAGGTAGTAAAGAGACCAACGATCAATCCGAACGTTCAGGCCCAATTGCGGGAGAAAGAATACGTGGATAACGGCTGGCAGACTGAAGCCAAGCAGGTCCTTTCCGAGTTCCTTGCCGCCGATTCCGCAGCTGGAAAGGCAGCCTTTTCAATCAATGGCAGCGATCTCCTACAGACCATGGAGGACTTCTACGGTCCGGGGCGCATCGATGACTCCGACACGCCGTTGTCGGGCTTCGCCGTCGAGCAGCTTCCTCCGGATGATCGCAAGCGGGGGATCTTCATGATGCGCTACGATCAGCCGCCGCAGTTCGAGATGCGGGATTTCTTCCGTCCCCTTGCGCCGGTCGAGGTTGAGCGCGGTTTGGAGGAACCGGGCTTGCTGCTATCGACGCTTGCCCGCGCGGACAATTTCACATCCGAGCCGGTGAAGGTGAATGTGTTCTTCAAGCGCACGCCGGATGGCCTCCGCCTTGACTGGGAGTCCTTCATCCAGACGAAGCATCGCACGTTCCGTAGCTTCACTGAACTCGCCAATCCCGGAGCCAGCAGCGTTTTCCGCTTGTTCGTGGTGGAGGATGTGGCCGAGCAGGGGAAAGACCGCATTGGGATGAAGACCTATCGGATGGTCGATCCCGCCCACAAGACGGACTCGATGCGGGTGAATGTGCCGGTCGATTCCGACGCAGGCCGTGCGCTTTCCATTCTCAACTGGCGCGGCGTGAAGGATGCGCGGCCCAAGACCAAGACCGCCACGATCGAACTCGAGTGGACCAAGGGGATGGTGCCGGATCTCGCGGTGAAGCGTTTTATTTGTTGGGAATTCCTTGGCATCGGTGGCCAAGCGGTGGAGACCACGAGCAAATGATCGCGTCCACCGAAACCATCGCGGCGCTCGCCAGTGGCGGGGGCACTGCGGCGGTCGCCTTGATCCGGCTTTCCGGCCCGCAAGCGGAGGAAGTGGCGGATCGTGCCTGTCATGGTGCGGCGGGGCGCTCTGAAGAGCGCCGTGCCACGCGAGCGAAGGTTCGCGATACGGAGGGGCGCGTGCTCGATGATGTCTTGCTTACGGTGTTCCGTGGGTCTCGCAGCTTCACGGGCGAGCCTGTGGTGGAGATCGCTTGTCACGGTGGCCGCCTTGTCACGCGCCGGGTGCTGGAGCGGCTGTTAGAGTGCGGTGCCAGATCTGCGGGTCCCGGTGAATTCACCGAACGCGCCTTCCTTCATGGCAAGCTCGACCTGACCCAGGCCGAGGCGATCATGGACCTGATCTCGGCCCAGAGCGATCTCGCGCTGCGTGCAGCGCATGAGCAGCTGGAAGGTGGAATCGGTCGCGAGGCTGTTAGACTGCGCGAGGATCTCATCGGGGTGGTAGCTCATCTTGAGGCGTGGATCGACTTTCCAGAGGAAGACATCGATCCCGATACCGGAGATCTTTTCCTGTCTCGCGTGGCTGCGGCTCGTGGGGGTATTGCCAAGCTGCTGGCGACGGCGGAGCAGGGGAGGATTCTCCGCGAAGGCGTTCGCACGGTCATCTGTGGCCGTCCCAATGCGGGTAAATCGAGTTTGCTCAATCTGCTGCTTGGCAGCGAGCGCGCGATCGTCAGTGATGAGGCTGGCACCACGCGCGACACGATCGAGGAAACGATCATCCTTGATGGGGTTCCGCTGCGCTTGGTCGATACAGCGGGTTTGCGCGAGGAGGCGGGCGGCATTGAGCGCGAGGGCATTCGTCGCACGCTTCACGAGGCCGGGCGTGCCGACCTTTTGCTAGTGGTGCGCGATGCGTCGCTACCGGCTGCCGAGAGCGCCGTGGAGCTGCCGGAAAGCAATCGCGCCGTCACCGTTCTCAACAAGTCCGACCTCGGCGAGCATGGCGACTGGGTCGGCAGCGATGGGGTTCGCCTTTCCTGCAACACCGGTGCGGGTCTCGATCAACTTCGCCGGGCGATCCGTGAGTCCCTTGATCTCGGCGAAGCGGACTGGGGGGAACACGCGGTGGCGATCAATACCCGCCACCGCGATTGCCTGCGCCGAGCTGATGAGTCGCTGGAGACCGCGGAGGTTTTGTTAGAAAGCGCCGCGGCTCCTGAACTCGCCGCGCTAGAATTGCGCGGTGCGCTCGATGCCCTCGGCGAGATCGTCGGGAAGGTGGACACCGAGGACATCCTCGGTGCCATCTTCAGCCAGTTCTGTATCGGCAAGTAGCCCGATTACTTCAGACACTCGCGGATATACGCGATGCCCTTCGTGTAGACTTCCTCAGGAGAGGGGAAGAGATCGCGCCAGACGCGTGTGGCGGCGGCCAGCTCGGGCAGGGCACGGCCAAAGGCCTCGATGGTCAGCCAGCCGGTGTAGCCTTCTTCCTTGAGCACCTGGATGCTCTCGCGGATCGCCGCGTGGCCGGTGCCTGGGGTGCCGCGATCGTTTTCGGAGATGTGCACGTGGCCGACGCTCTTGATGTATTTCCGCAGCGTGGCGGCGGGATCCTTCTCCTCGATGTTCGCGTGGAAGGTGTCGAACATCGTCGTGAAGTTCGGGTGATTCACCAGCGCGGCGTATTCGGCGCCCTGTGCCATGGTGGAGATGAGGTAGCACTCGAAGCGGTTCAGCCACTCGATCACGAGCTTCACGCCGGCCTGCTGGGCGTGGTCGGCCACCTCGCGGTGCACCTCCGCAGCCCATTGCCATTCATCGCTCGTCGGGCCATTGCCCGTGAACACGCCCAGCGGCTGGTGATAGGGGCCCATCAGGATCTCGGTGCCAGCGGCGTGGCAGGAATCGACGATGCCCTTGAGGAAATCAACGGCACCGGCGCGGTTCGCGGCCACGGGGCTGGAAGGGTTGTGCGCCTCGTCGGGAACCACGGTTACCGCGGTGGAGCGCAGACCCTGGTCGGCGAGGGCCTTGCCGACGACCTTGTAGTGGGCCGGGTCGGAGGAGAAGATCGGCAGCTCGACGCCATCGTAGCCGGCGTTTTTCAGGGAGGAGAGGAGGTGAAACTGGTCTTCCTGAAGGGCGGGGGTCCAGAGGAGCAGATTGAAGCCGATGTTCATGGTGGATTTCTGACTAAGGAGCCAAGCTCGGGAGGGCTACACATTTTTCTAGGGTATGTGATTTTGCTTCCGTTTTTGTGAGATTTTTTCTGAATCGCGCTCATCGATGAACGATCTTGTCCACGGCGAACCAAGCTGGAAGCTAACCCTCGACCGGGTATCGCTGTGGATTTCCTGCCGCGCCGGGCACATGGCACCGGTCGAGTTCCAGCTCGGCGAGAGGACCGTTTCGCCCTATGCGCTGGCTCCGTGGACACCGGACGAAGTGGACGCCGGGCTCCCGCCGTTGTTGACGGTTTTGCGCGGGGACTTCCTTTGCTTTCCCTTCGGGCCGCAGAAAAACGCACCTCCTCATGGGGTTTCTGCGAATGCCGAATGGAAGGTGATCGCTGGCGGCGATGACCGACTCCACCTCGCCATGGATGATCCGGATAGTGGCGGCTGGCTGGAGAAAATTGTCATCCTGCGTGAAGGCGAGACCGTGCTCTACTGTGAGCATCGTATTTCGGGGGTCTCGGGCGACTACAGCTATGGCAATCACCCGGTGATCGATTTCTCGCACCTCACCGAGGGCGAGGGCCTTGTCAGCGTATCGCCCTTCCGCTGGGGCTCCGTTTATCAGGGACATTTCTCAAACCCGCTCCAGCGGGAATACGGCATCTTGAAGCCTTCCGGGACTTTTTCCGATCTTCGTGAAGTGCCTCTGGCTACTGGTGGGACGACGGATGTTTCAAAGTATCCCTCGCGCCAAGGTTTCGAGGATCTCGTGATGATGAACAGCGAGCCAGCTACGGACGAGCAGCCATTCGCATGGTCTGCGGCAGTGCTCGATGGCTATGTGTGGTTCTCACTGAAGGATCCAGCGGTCTTCCCATCGACGATCCTTTGGATCTCCAATGGGGGTCGTCACGCCGCGCCATGGAATGGCCGCCACCTCGGCCGCATGGGCATTGAGGAGGTTTGTTCCTACTTCGCCGATCCTGTCGACGTCTCCCGCACCAATCCACTCGCCGCGGATGGCGTTCCGACGACGCGTCATTTCCGAAAGGATGAGACCGTTTCGCTGCGTCTCGTCCAAGCGGTTGCTGCTGTGCCGGACAAGTTCGGCCGCGTGACCTCCATCACTCCTGCCGGTCCCGGCAAGGTCGTGATCACCGGTGAATCCGGCGCAACCGTCGAGTCGGCCATCGACTGGAATTTCGTTCTCTAACATCAAGGCATCCGCAACCCAACATCTACCACCCAAGATCATGAAACTTCACAACGCCATGTGGCCCGGCCTGGTCGGGAAGGAACCCGGCACCGACCATCCGCCGATCTCGCTCGAGCGCATGCTCGAAATGACCGCCGCCGCCTCCGTCAATGGCCGCAAGTACGATGGCGTGGACCTGTTCCTGTTTCACCCGCACACCGACCCCGACGCTTCCGACGACGCGATCAAGGTGATGGCCGACCAGATCGCGGCGCACGGCCTGAAGGTCGGCTCGCTGGTGGCCCCGGTCTGGCCGGGCACCGTCGGCGGACCGGCTTTCGGCTCGGCTGATGATCGCAAGAACTTCGTTCTCGCCGTCGAGAAGGCCTGCCGCATCGCCGATATCCTGAAGGCTCACGGCGTGCGCGAATACGGACTGATCCGCATCGACTCCGCCGGTGGCGTGCACGATTGGGCAGAGGATCCTGTGGGCAATACCAAGAAGATCGCCGAGACTTGGCGTGAAGCGGGCAAGATCGCTGCGCAACACGGCGAGCGTCTCGCTGCCGAAGGTGAGATCTGTTGGGGTGGCATGCACTCGTGGAAGGCGATGATCGACACGCTGGAAGCGACCGGCATGCCGGAGACCGTTGGCTTCCAAGCCGACCTCGCCCACACCTACCTCTACCTCATGGGCTACAATGCTCCCGAGGCAGCCCTGCTCAAGGAAGGCTACACCGACGAGGAATTCTGGCCCGCCTACAAGACTCTCACCGATGCGTTGCGCCCATGGACCATCGACTTCCACGTCGCTCAGAACGATGGTTCCGTTCACGGCACCGGCAGCCACGACAAGACCGGCCGCCACTGCCGCGCCGATGATCCGAATGGCAAGCTGGACATCGCCAAGTGCTCCACCTTCTGGCTGCAGGACGCCGCCGCCCGAGGGATGAAGCACATCTGTTGGGACGGTTGCATGTTCTCCAACGAGATCCTCGAGGACGCCCGCACCTGGGAGACCATCCTCGGCAAGATGATCGAAGTCGACGAGGCGCTCTGAAGCGGCGGCCACTCCATTCACCATTCTTCAGGATCCATCTACCATGGCTGCCCCGACTTCAATTCTTGCGGAAAAACTGCACGAATATCCTCATCACGATGTCATCGACGGAGGATCGGATTCGATTCTCGATGACTGCCTCAATCAAAACGACGGGGTGCTGCAGCTTCTGCACCGCTACGCCGGCCGGACATTCTGCACACCGGGCAAACGTCTTCGCCTCGACGAGAAATCCTACTATCCGGACTACATGGGCGGAACCGGCCTCGATGAAGTCTGGATGTGCTGCACCGTGCCCATTGTGACCGGCGTCATCGATACCCGCACGGGAAAGGCGCCGTTCCGTGAAGGAGAAGCCCACGTTCTCACTCCGGGTGGGCAAGTCATCTCGCTCCAGGATCTGATCGAGACCAATCCTGAAGCTGTCATGGGAGAAAAGCTCGTGGCGGTTTCCCAATCCCTGTTCGGCAAGGTCACCTGGCCGATCGTGTCCAAGAAGTTCGACAACCTGAACCCCATTCCCCATCACCTTCACTGGTCGAAGTGGGAGGTTTACGATATCAATTCCTTCGATAACCCCGGAGTCAGCCCGTCGCACTACCACACCACGGCCATGGGGCTGTATCCGTTCGTCACCAAGGACCAGTTCCTTGCCTGCATGCAGCGTTGGGGTCAGGGCGAATACAACGGCGTGCGGCACTTGTCGTCGCACACGATGATGAAACTGGATGACGGCTTCGTGATGCCGAATGGCGTGCTGCACTCACCGACGGACCTTTGCACGCACGAGCTTCACGTCACGATGGACGAGCATTTCCTGGCCGAGGACCTGACGCTTGACGGAAGGATCGGAGCGGCCGATGCGTTCTACGCCTGCCGGGAAGAGGACTATCCGAAGGACCGGCACGAAGACTGGGAATACCTGGTGGACAAGTTCGACTTCGAGGCGAACCAGGATCCCGACTTCGTTCAGAAGAATTCGCGTCCGGCCATCACTGCCAAGGAATTTGCCGGCGACGGAGTGGAGGCACGGTGGATTGTTTACGGTGATTTCCTCGGTGACCAGAAGTGTTCCATTCTCCGTCTCACCCTTGCACCCGGAGCCAGGACGAGTTTCCGCCCGGAAAGCCCCGCGCTGTTCCACACGAACGGCGGACGCGGCCGGGTCGGAAAACTCGAAGTGCGCTATCACCAGGACATGAAGCTCGGCGAAATCTATCCCGAGATCGGATTCATCACCCAGGCCGCGCTGAATCGCGGTGGTGTGGAAATCGAGAACACGGGAGATGAACCGCTCGTGCTGACCTTCGACTTCCCGCAACACGCGCATTCCCAAACACCCGGCGCCGCATGACGCCGTTTTGAATCAAACATCAACCCAACAGACGCACCCTCTTCCCCATCATGAAAAAGCAACTCCGCATCGGCCTCATCGGTTACGGCTTCATGGGCCGCACGCACTCGAATGCCTATTCGCAGGTCGGCCACTTCTTCGACTCGAACCACGAAGTCGTCCGCCAGTCCGTCTGCGGCCGCGACGAGGCCAAGGTGAAGGCCTTCGCCGAGAAGTGGGGCTACAAGTCCTACGAGACCGATTGGAAAAAACTCGTCGCCCGCGAGGACATCGACGCCATCGACATCTGCACGCCGAACGACTCGCACGCCGAGATCGCGCTCGAGTGCATCAAGCATGGCAAGATGATCCTATGCGAAAAGCCGCTCGCCCTCGATGGCAAACAGGGTGAGGAGATGGTCAAGGCCGTCGAAGCCTCCGGCCTGCCGAACCTCGTCTGGTACAACTACCGCTTCCTGCCCGCGGTTAGCCACGCGAAGAACATCGTCGCAGCCGGTGAACTTGGTCGCGTTTTCCACTACCGTGCGAACTTCCTGCAGGACTGGACGATCTCCGAAGAGCTCCCGCAAGGTGGTGCCGGACTCTGGCGCCTCGATGCTGCAGCCGCTGGCTCCGGTGTAACGGGTGACCTGCTCGCTCACTGCATCGATACCGCGCGCTGGATCAATGGCGACATCGTCTCCGTGAGCGCGATGACCGAGACCTTCATCAAGGAGCGCGTCCACACCGCCACCGGTGAGAAGCAGGCCGTCACCATCGACGACGCCTGCGCCTTCCTCGCCCGCTTCGAGAATGGATCGCTGGCCATCTTCGAATCCACTCGCTACGCGCGTGGCCACAAGGCGCTCTACACCTTCGAGATCAACGGTGAACACAAGTCCCTCTTCTGGGATCTCCACGACCTTAACCGTCTTTCTTACTTCGACCACGGCGTTCCCGGTGATCGCCGTGGCTGGAGCAATATCCACTGCTCCGACGGTGATCATCCTTACGCCGGCAACTGGTGGGTGCCCGGCCTGTGCCTCGGTTACGAGCACTCGTTCATCCACGAGATGGCCGAGTTCCTCAAGTCACTCGATGACCCGAAGGCCGAGAAGCGCTACCCCGACTTCCGCCATGCTCTTGGCACCCAATACGTCTGCGACGCCGTCCTCGAGTCGGCGAAGACCGGGCAGTGGGTGAATGTGAAGAAGGCTTGAACTGAACTGTTCAGAATGCCACCGATCCGCATGGGCCGGTGGCATTCTTTTTCAGTGTGTGCCTTCGTTGCTCCTGCTCGGTTTGAACCTCACGTGATGGAGACTGGAATGCTTCGATCCCTTGCTCGTGCTTGAATCAGCATGTTGTGGTGGTTCTCACAGATGAGCCATGTCATCTGGCGGTCGATAATGTAATACTCGAAGCAGTGCATCTCGACGATCACCTTGATGATGGCGGCACCGTTCCCTTCGGCGACCCAATACTTGCCGTTCTCCTCACTGGCGAGAAACCAGTAGTTCTCGTCGACGCTGACCCGCTTCCGGAGTTCGGCGAAAATATCGGGCGGTTGGCAGGTCTCGGTGATGTCGGCGAAGCACGCGTGCAACCAAACTTGATTCAGATCCTGGCGGCCGCGCGTTAAGAAGCGCTCGGCGATGGCATCGAGCAGGCTTTCATGTTGGCCGAGCCGACAGAATCGGAAGTCAATTTCGGGGTGATCTTTCAACACTCCGGTGATGGCATCGCGTAGAGTTCTCATGATGGCTGGCTCAGTCCACCGGCACGAACTTCTCCTCTTGTCCACCGCGCTCCTTGAACTCCTTGTAGCGCCAGTCGAACTGATATTTCCGGCGGTCACCGGCGCTCCATTCGATGGTGAAATAGTAGCGTCCGTCCGATTGCCATTTGCCGGTCACGTCCTTGTTCTTCACGTCGGACTTGTCCTTGAAGAAGAGTTCGCGGGTTTCTGATTTCCATCGTGAGCCGACAAGCAGGTCCACCACTTCCTTCACGTCCTGGGGGCCGGTGAAGGATTCGATCAAGATCCTCTCATTCTCACCGCGATTCTGTTCCCACTTGGTGCCGTCCTTGGTGTAGATGATTTGCAGGTGCTTGCCATGGTTAGGCTTGGGGTCTGCGCCGAGATCCGTCGGATTCGCCGAGAAATCTTTCCCGTTGGCGACGAGTTCCGCGACCTTGCGGGTCACGTCCGCCGATAGATCGCCGTTGGCGTAGGTTGCCTTGAGGATGGTCACCTTGGGGGCGGGTCGAGGCTTTCCTCCTACCAACGTGCCGCCCTGTTGCATCGATTTCACCCGGCTGGCCACCTTGTCCATCTCCTTCTTCACCAGCAGGGCCTGGTCGACCTCACCTTTCTTGGTCAAGTCCTCGACCATGCGCTTTAGCTCCTGACCAAGAGATTGCTCTGCCTTGATGAGATCAGGCCGAATCTGCTCCGCCACCTTCGGGCGCTGCTCCAAATAGATCTTCTCCAGCCGGGCGATGGCCGGATGACTGGATTCGCCATCCGGGGTGCCGGATTTCTCGAACTCCTCCAACGCTTCCTCGGCTTCCAGTCGGTTGACTGTATTATCGGCCACCTTCGCCTCGTCCCGGATTTTCTCCAAGGCGCTCCGATACTTGTCGTCCAGCTCGGCCAATGGCGCCTGTGCCTTCGTTCGCAGGTCGTCTGCCAGCGACCTCTGGTAGTCCAACTCCATGCCTACCGAGGGAGAGAGTTTCTTTTCCTCCACTTGAGCCAGACATGCCGGACGAAGGAGCATCAGCAGGGGCAAGACAAGTTGCGGAACGGGGAGGTGCATGTTCTTCCGAAGCCTATCCCGGATAGGAAATCCGCTTGAAATGGTCAAGATCGCTGGGCGACACCGACACATGCCGGTGAGATCTCGTCACCGAACGATATGCTTTTACACATCTCGCCCGCGATTGCCATGATGCGGGAATTCCGCCAGCGTCTCGCCCGTGATCGGTATCGACCTCGGAACCACCAATAGCCTCGTTGCCGTTTTCGAGAACGGCCACCCGCGCATTCTTGCGAATGAGCTGGGGGAGGAACTCACGCCCAGCGTGGTGGCAGCGGCTGAGGATGGCCGGCTGTTGGTCGGTAGGGCAGCGAAGGACCGCATGATCATCGATCCGTCTTCGGGCATGGCCTGCTTCAAGCGGGACATGGGCACGCCGGCGAGGTATCGTTTCGGCGGGAAGGATTGGAACCCGGTCACCTGCTCGGCGATGGTCCTTTCCGAGATGAAGCGGATCGCTGCGCTGCATCTCGACATCGATGTTACCAAGGCGGTCATCACGGTACCGGCTTACTTCCACGACCAGCAGCGGCAGGCGACAATCGAGGCTGCCAAGATTGCCGGCTTGCAGGTGGAGCGCATCATCAACGAACCCACAGCAGCTGCGCTGGCCTACGGCTACCGCAATCCCGAGCAGGAAACGCAGGTGCTCGTCTTCGACATCGGGGGCGGGACCTTTGACGTCACCTTGCTGGAGATCTTCGACGGCGTGGTGGAGGTGAAATCGACGGCCGGGGAAAGCCGGTTGGGCGGGGAAGACTATACGGACGGCTTCTGCGAGTGGCTGGAGAATAAGCATGGCTGGGTGCCGGGCTTGGCCCAGCGCGGGAGCTGGCGGCAACGTGTCGAGGTCGCCAAGCGCCTGCTCGCGGTTCACGAGGTGGCGAGCGTCGCGGTCGATGGACGATTGGTCGAGGTCACCCGCGAGGATTTCAAGGAAGCCACCACGGCAATCACGGCGCGGCTGCGGCCGGTGGTGAGCCGCTGCCTGCGCGATGCAGGCATTTCAGCCGCAGAGCTGGACGATGTTCTCATGGTCGGAGGCGCCAGTCGCATGAGCGTGGTCAAAGACTTCGTGCAGGATCAGCTCAAGCGAATCACCACGATCAAGTTGGACCCGGACCGGGTGGTCGCGCTTGGTGCCGCGGTGCAAGCCGGGCTGTGCGCCAATGATGCCGCCGTGGGAGATATCGTGCTGACGGACGTGAGCCCCCATACCTTGGGCATCGCGATGGCGAAGGAGGTTGCGAGCGGCGGGGTCGACAAGGGCTATTTCGCTCCGATCATCGACCGCAATACCACCGTGCCGACGAGTCGCAGCCGGGTCTTCAATACCCTGCACCCGGATCAGGATCGGATAAAAATCGAGGTGTTCCAAGGTGAGGCCCGGATGACCAAGGACAATCAGGGGATCGGCGAAGTGACCGTTCACGGCCTTCGTCACATGCCGGGCCAAAAGCGACCGGGGGAGGTAGACGTCCGGTTTTCCTACGACATGAACGGCATCCTGGAAGTGGAGGTGACCGTGCTGTCGAATGGCCAGAAGAAGCATCTGGTGATCGAGCAGCGCCCGGGCACACTTTCGAAGCGGGAGATTGAAGAGGCCGTGGCCCGGATGCAGCCGCTCAAGATGCATCCTCGGGACTCGTTGCCAAACCGCGCCCGCCTCGAGCGTGCCAACCGGGTCTATGCCGAACTGGTCGGCCCGGCGCGTGAGCATCTCAATGCTGTCACCGATCGCTTCGAGGCCGCGCTCGAATCGCAGGATCCGCAAGCGATCAAGGAAACCGCGGCCGTGCTCGATAGCTTTCTGCGTGGCTTCTTCGAACACGAAGGAGAACGGCAGCCTGAACCCCTCGACGCCTGACTGTCATGCCGTGGACCACACTCGGTCTGGATCCCGCGGGCGCAACCGAACGGGATGTGAAGCGCGCCTATGCGAAGCTCCTGAAAACCTGTCGGCCGGATCAGGATCCCGAAGGATTCCGGAAGCTCCACGACGCCTATCAGGCCGCGTTGTATGAAGTTGAGTGGCGCGGGGATGATGGTGATGATCGCGGCGATGCCGGGGAGGGTCATCCCGGGACGGCTTCCAGCGAGATTTTCCGGCTCCCGACCTTCGATGCACCAGTTGCTCGCGAAGAAGGCGATGTGGCAGACGAGCCAGCATCCGAAGACACCTCGTGGGGTGCGAGCGGCACCTTCGGGTCGTCGCCCGGCCTGCAAGCGATCATTGATTGTTTTGATCGCCTGGAGTCGGCCTTTGCCAACGGTGGGAACGGCATTCCCGGTCTGGTCGAGCAGGTGGAGACCCTGCTCTACGAGCATCCCTCGGAAGTCATCCGCTGGGGCGGATTGATGCAGGAGGTGTTTGCCCGGCATGGCGATCATCCGGAACTGGTACTCAAGGCCGACACGATCCTGTTCGAACTCGAGCATGGGGGCGCTTCCGCCACTTTGGCAGTCGTTGAACGCCTCGATCGCAGGGGTGACTCGGAGGGGATCGCGAATCTCGCGAACCTGTTGCTTCAGAACAAGGGGCGCATCGCGACTTCTGCTGCGGGGATTGCTACTGCCCGTCTCGCCGGTGCGACGGCCTTTTGGGCTAAGGGCCGCACCGAGCGTCTCGCGGATTTCGCTTATCAGCATCTCGCCCGCGGAGAGCGCGACTTCCAGATGCAACTCATCGATCGCCATGTGGCGATGGCGACGATGCTGGTTTTGGTGCCGGCCAACTTGAAATCGTTTTGGCGGCAGCGGCTGATTCGACCCGCGGGCAGGGATGATTGGGAGGACGAGGAAAGCAAGGCGGCCATCGGGTGGCTGAAGACTCCCATGGCAGGACGCGGACCGTGTTTCGATACCCTCGTCGGCTTGCTTCCCGCGGACATTGCCGCGCCGGTCAAGGCTGCTGCAGCAAAGCGGATGGCCCCGGACTGGGAGGAGGCTGCGCCGGGGAAAAAGGCCACGAAGTGGGAGCGCAGCTCTTCCTCCGGCTATGGCATCAATCCTCCCGGCTGGTCATGGATCCTCATCGGGATCTTCGCGGTTAGGATCTTGCTCTTCTGTGCCAGCCAAACCTCGAGCCCGCCGTCGCCCTCGCCCCGTCTGAATTTCCCTTCATCGCCGGGGCAATACGATCCGGAGACCCAACGTCGCATCAAGGAGGGGGCCGAGAGAGTCCGCGAACTTCGGGAGAAACGCGAGCGGTCCAAGGACGCTGTTCCGAGCCCGCCTTCGCTGGTTCCGTCGCCCAAGTTAACGCCAGATCAAGAGCAGCCGGAGAACCCTCTGCTGAAGCAGTTCCAAAGCGGGAATCATTAAAATGCCAGATCACGGTCAAACGCTCCGGAACCATCGTTCCGGCAACTTCCGGCCGGAGTGATAGACGATATGCAGGACGCGCCGATGAGCTGGGGCACTGGCTTGGGAAGAGGCGTGGAGCAAGAGCGGTCGCATGAGTAGCACCTCCCTGGTCAAGGCAAGGCAGGGAACCTCGCCGTTGGCGGCGGCATGAGTCGCCGTCTCGGAGGATGGAATGAAACCCAGCCGGTGAGTTCCTGCGCTGATTCTCAACGGACCATTGGCTTCCCCGCAGTCATCGAGGTGAAGCCGCGCCGCGAGAAGTTCCTCCAGCACGTCGAGCGGCGGACGGGCGTAATGAACGCCGGACTTGCATGATGCGAGATCGTAGCCGGGCGAGGAGACCTTGTCGGCGAAGGGGAACATTAGATCCTGATGCCAGGCGACTTTCCAATTTGTGCCTGGAGTTTTATCGAAGGCGATGGCCTGAATGGCCACGGCGGACGAGGGGAGAATATTCCCGGAGACCAACTGCTGCTTCAGGGCAAGTGCGGCGAGTCCCACGGCTGCCAAATCGAGGAGGCAGCGCATACCGGCTGCGCCGTCGGTGAAGGCTTCACCTCGCAACTGTTCTAACAGATCCTCCCCGAGGTCGGAGCTGATCAGATCGTATCCGTCACGCGCGAGATCCATCTTACCACCCGGTGTCGAACGCCCGCTTGCCGATCATCTTGCCGGCCTCAAGATCAAGATGGGCCTGCGCGAGGGATGCGGGCGTGAGGATGCCGCCGTTTTCTTTCATCGTGCTGAAGATACGGCCCGCGTCGACAAGTGTGGCCACCTCCTTCAACAGATCGTGCTGCGCGATCATGTCCGGCGTCTGGAACATGGAGCGGGTGAACATGAACTCCCACGAGAAGGTCACGCTCTTCGGCTTCATGAGGCCGATGTCCGGCACGGTGGGCGACTCGACAATGGCGGTGATCTTGCCCTGGGGGATAATGGCTTTGGCCATGTTCGCCCAGTGGCCGGTGGTGTCGGAGAAACAGGCGATGTAGTCGACGGCAGCGATGCCGCGTTTGTCGAGCTCAGCAGTCCAGTCGATCGAGTGGTCGATCACGCGATGCGCGCCCATCCGTCGGCACCATTCGACGGTCTCCGGCCGTGAGGCGGTGGCGATGACCGTGTAGCCGGTGAGAGCGGTGGCGATCTGGATGCCGATGGAACCGACGCCGCCCGCACCGCCGATAATGAGGAGGTGCTTGCCCTTGCCTTCTTTCAGGTCGCCCGCGGACAGGCCGAGGCGTTCGAAGAAGCACTCCCAAGCGGTGATCGCGGTCAGCGGCAGAGCGGCAGCGGCGGCGAAGTCCAGCGAAGCCGGTTTCTTGGCAGCAAGACGCTCGTCCACCACTTGGAGTTCGGCATTGCAGCCGGGGCGGGTGACGTCCCCTGCGTAGTAGACCTGATCGCCCCGGCGGAAGTGCTTCACCTCATCACCCACGGCCTCGACGATGCCTGCGGCGTCCCAGCCGAGGATGCGCGGCTCGGTTTCCTCCTGCTTGCGGGCCTGCCGCTGCTTGTAGTCCACCGGGTTGACGGCCACGCCCTTGACCCGCACCAGCAGGTCACGCGGACCTGGGACGGGATCGGGGAGGTCGATTTCGACAAAGCAGTCCGGGTGATCGAGCGGGAGTTTTTGCGTGATGGCGATGGCTTTCACGCCTGCCTAACTACTTCACCTCCGGGGTGCCTGTCAGCTTCGCGATGTGGCTTTCCATCACCTTGGCCCAGATTTCGTAGCCCACGTCGTTCGGGTGGAGGTAGTCGGGCATGATTTCCTTGGCGAGGACGTTGTCGCCGTCGAGGAAGGCGTCGCTCATATCGAGGTATTGGATGCGGTCGCCGTCCGCGAAGTTCTTGATACGGGCATTGATCTGTTCATTGAGCTGGCGAAGGCCGTCTTCCGGTTTCGGGGCGCGCGGGAAAATGGAGAGAAGGAGGATTTTGGCGTTCGGCTTGCGGTCCTGAAGGAGGTCGAGGATCAGCTTGATGCCGTCGGCGGTCTGCTCCGGCGGGTCCTGGCGGTGGCCGGTGTTATTGGTGCCGATCATCAGGACGAAGAGCTTGGGATCCACGTTCTCCAGTTCGCCATTCATCAGGCGCCACAGGACGTGCTCGGTGCGATCCCCGGAGAAGCCGAGGTTGAGGGCTTTCCGGTTGCCGTAGTATTTGTCCCAGGCTTCCTTGCCTTTGCCTTCCCAGCCCTGGGTGATGGAATCGCCGATGAAGACGAGGTCGTGGCCGCCTTCCTTGGCGAGCTTCACCTTGTTCTCGTGGCGGGGTTTCCACCAGTTCTCGTTGAAGCGGGTGGCCGGGATGGTCGATGGGCTCACGTGGTAGTCGCGGCGCTCCTGCTCGTAGGTCTTCTTCATCTCCTCCAGCACGGTCGCGTAGGCGGGATCGTCGTGGACGGATTTCAGTTCCTGCGGATCCTTTTCGAGATCGAAGAGGTTCCACTCCTTGGTGGAGGGGAAATACATCAGCTTGTAGCGGTCGGTGCGGACGCCGTCGTGCGGGGCGACGTGGTGGGTGCGCTCGCCACTATAGAAATAGTAGATCGCTTTCCGCCAATCGGCCGGCGTCTCGCCCTTCAGCACGGGCAGCAGGCTCTTGCCCTGGATGCCGGCGGGGATGGGGACGCCGGCGGCTTCGAGGAAGGTCGGGGCGTAGTCAATATTCTGGATCAGTGTCTGATTGCGGGTGCCGGGCTTCACGACGCCGGGCCAGCGGGCGATGAAGGGCATCGAAAGGCTTTCCTCAAACATCCAGCGCTTGTCGAACCAGCCGTGCTCGCCGAGGTAGAACCCTTGGTCGGACGAATAGATCACCAGCGTGTTCTTCGCGAGACCGGTCTTGTCCAGGTAGTCGAGCACGCGACCGACGTTTTCATCCACGGCGCGGACGCAGCGCAGGTAGTCCTTCACATAACGCTGGTATTTCCAGCGGGTGACGTCGTCGGGCTTGAGCTTGCCAGCCTTCATGTCGGCGAGGAAGGCCTCGTTTTCCGGGTCGCGCACCTCGTCCCAAGCTTGCTTCTGCTCGTCGGTCATGCGGCGGTATTCGCCGTTGGGGCTCTCGCTGGTGAAGAAGTCAGGATACTGGTTCTCGCCCTTGAACTTCATGTCGGCACCCCAGGAGAGGTTTTTGGCGACCATCATCTGCTGCTCCTTGAGGGTGCTACTACGCCCCTCGTAATTGTCGAAAAGCGTGGCGGGCTCGGGGAAGCTGACCTCCTTGTAAAGCTCCATGTGCCGGAGGGCAGGCATCCAATTGCGATGCGGAGCCTTGTTCTGGCACATCAGCACGAAGGGCTTTGACTTGTCCCGGCTCTCCAACCAGGCGATCGCCTTGTCGGTGATGATGTCGGTGCAGTAGCCTTCTTCATGCTTCCGGCCCTCGGGACTGATGAAGTCGGGGTTATAGTAGTTCCCTTGCTCGGGAAGGATGTCCCAGTGGTCGAAGCCAGTCGGGTCGGTGGCGAGGTGCCACTTTCCGATGATCGAGGTTTGGTAGCCGGCTTTCTGAAGGAGCTTGGGGAAGGTCGTCTGGCTGCCATCGAAGCGGGAACCGTCATTGTCAGGGAAGCCATTGATATGGCTGTGCTTGCCGGTGAGGATGGTGGCGCGGGAAGGGCCGCAGATCGAATTCCCGCAGTAGGAGCGGGTGAAGACCACGCCGTCCTTCGCGATGCGGTCGATGTTCGGCGTGGGTGCCAGGTCCTTCAGCGGGCCGCCGTAGGCGGAGATGGCATTCAGAGCATGGTCATCGGAGAAGAGGAACAGGATATTCGGCTTGTCCGCGGCGAAAAGCGCGGGGGCCAGGGCGAGGGCGGCAAGCAGGAGCAACGGGCGCATGGGGTGGAGGATACGGAATGAAGTCGTGAATCTGGCAAGTGCAAGCGAGTGGTCCGGACAAGCGACCATTTGACGAAAGCGGGCAGCGTGGCTTTTCTTATCAGACTATGACATACGTTCCTCTCATTAGCACCGGCACCGCCGGTCCGCTTGGCGTGCTCCACCTGCCCCGGCTTTGGCTCAAGGTGTCGCTTGAGGCCCGCGGCATGCTGGCCGATGGCTACCCTGGAGCGGGCAAGGGCTACGACCAGATGGTCATCGATGGGCTGGGCCTCGAGCGCGAGGCCGTGATTTCCTACATCTCCAGCGAGCGTCCCACCTACCCGCAGTTCGAAGCCTGGGTGAAGGCTCAGCCGGGCGCGAAGCTTGATGCCGCCACGATCAAGGCGCTCAATTCCTCCATTCTCGGTTACATCCACTCGGATGAGACGCGGAAGAAGGTCATGGCCGCGAATGGCCTGCCAGACGACGTCAATGCACCGAAAGACGCGGTGAGTATCAACAACTTGGACGACTGGCAGGAATTCCATGCCGCGGTCCTGAAGTAGGTGCACCCTAGAGAATTAAAGGGGTAATGCGCAAAACCGGGGACGCCCTGCGCATTACCTCATTTTCTTCGGCCTCCATTTGCCGCTCTATCTCAGTTATCCATGACGGTTACCGCACCCCGCCTTTCTGAATTGCCCGTCTCCTGCGTTCCGGTGCTCGATCCGGACTTCCTGCCCGCCGTCCTCTGGAACCGTGCTTACCGTGAGATGGCCGCTGGTGGACGGATGCTGGAGCTCGCGCTGGTCCGTCAGGATGGGACGGCCTTCCGTTGGTCCTCGCCGGTGCTGGCAAATACTCCGGAAAACGTCCCGCTGACGCTGCGCTACATCGAGCGCGTGCTGAAATTCCTGCTCTGGCAGAAGGGTGGCAGCCGCGTGCTGATCGCCGGTGCGCCGGAGCTGGTGCCCGCACTGGAGGAGATCTATGGGCCGGGTGGGGCACGTGAGTTCGACTGGGCTTTCATCGGCACGAAGATCTTCGGTGAGCCGCTGAGTTTTACCGCGGTGGAGGTGGCTGATTTACCCTCCGAGTGCGGCGACGCGATGGCTCTGGGCCGTCATCTGGATGGTTGCCGCATCGGCTTCGACCTCGGTGGCTCGGACCGGAAATGCGCCGCGGTGATCGATGGCGAGGTGGTTTTCTCAGAGGAGATCGTTTGGGATCCCTATTTCCAGAGCGACCCGGCGTATCACATCGAGGGCGTGCAGGACTCGCTGCAACGCGCCGCCGCGCATCTGCCGCGGGTGGATGCGATCGGTGGCAGCTCGGCTGGCGTGTATGTGAACAATGAGGTGCGCGCCGCTTCGCTATTCCGGGGCGTGAGCGAGGCGGACTTCGAGAGCCGGATCAAGGGTATGTTCCTGGAGCTGAAGGATCGGTGGAGTGGTATTCCTTTCGAGGTCGTGAACGACGGCGAGGTCACCGCGCTCGCCGGCTCGATGGCACTCCAACAGAATGCCGTGCTGGGCGTGGCCATGGGCACCAGCGAGGCAGCCGGCTATGTGGATCCCGGCGGCTCGATCCGCCCGTGGCTGAATGAGCTCGCTTTCGCGCCGGTGGACTATCGTGAAAATGGTCCGCGCGACGAGTGGAGCGGCGATGAAGGTTGCGGCGTGCAATTCTTTTCGCAGCAGGGTGTGGCTCGGCTCGCCAAGGCTGCTGGCTTTGACTTCGGAACCATGCCTTTTCCCGAGCAACTCGTGGAGGTGCAGACGGCGATGAAGGCGGGGGATGACCGGGCGCGGAAGATCTATCAGACGATCGGCACCTGCTTCGGGTATGCCATCGCGCACTATGCGGACTTTTATGAGATCGGCAGCCTGCTGATCCTTGGCCGTGTGACCTCGGGTGAGGGCGGTTCGATCATCATCGAGGAAGCCGAGAAGGTGCTGGCCACGGAGTTTCCCCAGCTGAGCATCCAGCTGGTGGTGCCGGACGAAAAGACCAAGCGCCACGGACAAGCGGTCGCCGCGGCGAGCTTGGCGGCATTGACTTGATTTGGAGTCAGTTTCTTTTTGCCCTGTCTCCGCTTGGAAGTTTGCGCCGGCCGCTCGTAGTATCCGGCCATGAGTTCCGGCGATCCGAATCACATCGAAGGCCTGCGCCGCCCACCGTCGAAGGGGGGCTTTCCGTGGCTGCGGGCGTCGGCGTTCATCATCGTGGTCGCCGGTGCGATTCTTCCGTTCACGCCGCCCGGCCAGAAGATCCTCCGCGGCGTGAAGCATTTGGTCCAGTCACCGCCGCCGCCCGCGACCGTGGTGGAGAACAAGGTGGATGATACCCAGGACCGTATCCGCGATGTGGAGGCCAAGCACCGCCAGCAGATGGAAGAGCTGGAAGCGAATTATCAACGGGACCTCGCCAGCCTGAAGAAGCAGGCAGAGGACGCCGAGCGTCGAGCCAATGCTCCGGAGGCCCCGCTCTCCGCCCACACCGCGCAGAATGGTGGCGATGTCCGCACGCTGCGCTCCGGCATTCCCTTCAAGTCCGAGGTGAAGGTCGACAAAGGCGGCATCGCTTCGATCGAGCGCAAGGACGACAACTCCTACACTGCCGAATACAAGCTCACCATCCGCGTGCCCGAGCCCTCGAAGACGCTGGAGCAACTGCAGACCGTCAATCCGCATCTCTCCAAGCTCCTGCCCGGGCTTCCGGGAATGATGGAAAAATCAGAAGTTTCCCGTTGGTTCTATGATCTTTATGATCGGAAGACGCGAAGCCTTCGGGAGGACGCCACGAAGCTCAACGAACTCCTGACCAAGCACAACTACTACGACTGCGAGACGATGCTCAATCTGACGCATCCGCAGAGCGGACGAAAGATCTTCCTGCTCCAGGCAGAAATGGATGTGGTCTCCGATGGCTCCGATGGCGACCGGCTGCCGACGATGCCGGATGAGATTGTCAATTCCCCCAACTACCAGCCCTACACGAGCTACGGCTGGCCGAAGAAGACGACCACGGCGAACCCGATGATCGCAGGCTTCGAAAGGCGGATCGCGAATGCCAACAAGGAGCTCGCCGGTTCTTCGACCGCCGCCGACCGCAAGGCCTGGCTGCGCACCCGGATTGCCGAGCTCAAGCGGGGTATCGACGATATGAAGGCGCGCAGCTTCCTGATCGCGGAGTATGACCCGTTCATCGTCATCCCTACCTCCCTCCTTTCCGGGCGGGAGCCGTTCTCGCCGAAGGTGGGCGATTACGCCGTGGTGGTGCACGGGGAGAAGCTCTACCCGGCAATTGTGGGCGACGGTGGTCCGACCTTCAAGGTGGGGGAGGCTTCGTTGAGGATCGCGAAGCAGATCAATGCCCGGTCCTCATCCTACAGCCGGCCTGAGTCCGATCTCACGGTGACGTATCTGGTGTTTCCGGGATCCCGCGACGAGGCCAAGGGTCCGCCGGACTATGAGAAATGGCGCACTCGCTGCGAGGAACTGCTGAAGGATTGCGGAGGGCTGGGTGAAGGGGTGGAACTGTATCGCTGGGAGAATCTTTTGCCTGACCTTACACCGCCGACTCCCAATCCTGCGCCAACGCCTGCGGGGAATTCGGCCCCGCCCCCTGTGCCGGCACCTTCGGGGACACCGGAACCTGCGCCAGCTCCGGAACGCTAGCTGCTAGGGCTTCCCGGGGCTTGGCGCCTATGCCAGCTCACCGGCGATGGGATCCACGAGGGGTGAGCCCTCGCGGGTCAACACCAAGGAATCGCCGCGCACCTCCGCCAGACCGTGATCTAACAGACGCTCGACCGCCGCGTTGTCTACCAACTTCAGCGGCACGCCTTCCACGGTGCGCAGCATCAGCGCGATGCGTTCCAAGCGGCGTTGTTCAGCATCCAGCGATTCGCTTTCCACCACGGCATTGCCGAGTGAGCTGATCATGCGAACGTAGCCCGCAGTATCGGAGAGGTTCTTCGTCCGGATTCCGCCCAGTGTCGAAACGGCTGAGGGGCCGAGGCCAAGGTAGTCTTCGCCGCGCCAATAGCCGCGATTATGCGAGGAGTGGAAACCCGGCTGGGCGTAGTTTGAAGTCTCGTAATGCTCGAAGCCAGCAGCGCTCAGCAGATCGTGGGCGAGGAAGAACTGCGTGGCGTCGCGATCCTCGTCGGCGTCCATGTCGCCACGCTTCAAGCCCTCGAAGAAGGCGGTGTCTTCCTCGTAGGTGAGATTGTAGGCGGAAATATGGTCCGGCTTCAGGGAGATCGCGGTTTCCACGGTCCGCCGCCAGTCGTCATGGGAGAGGCCGGGGATGGAGAACATCAGGTCGATATTCACGGCGGGCATCCCTGCTTCGCGGAGCACCTTCACCGACTCTGAGGCCTGCGCAGGATCGTGCTCACGTCCGAGTGTTTCCAACACGTGCGGCGCGAATGACTGGATGCCGAGCGAGACGCGGGTCACTCCTAGCTCGCGGAAAAGTCGCGCCTTCGCCACATCGAAGGTGGCGGGATTCGCCTCCATGGTCACTTCATCTAGCGACCGGAGGTCCAGGATTTCGCCCAGCCCCCCGAAGAGCTTCCGGAGATGGGTGGGGGAGAGCATGGAGGGCGTCCCGCCGCCGAGGTAGAGCGTGCGCGGCTTTTCCTCCAAGCTGGCGATCCTTCCTCGGGCTTCATCTAACAACGAATCAACGAACGCGCCGATGGGCGTGTCGCCCGGCGTGTGCTTGTAAAACGAGCAATACGGGCAGACCCGGTGGCAGAAGGGAATGTGGAGATAGAGGAGCATCGGGCCCGGCGGGCGGCGGAAGAGAGCACGCCCGCAGTGAGATGGCCAGTGTCCGGGCGCGAAATGCCCTTTGCAAGTCCGGCAGGGGCGGGAAACATGGGGCGGGTTCGCCCGACCACCTTTACCGACGCACCACGATGCACATCCGTCCTCGCCGCAACCGTCGCACCCCGGCGATCCGCTCGCTGGTTCGCGAGAATGTTCTCACCCCGGCGGACTTCATCCTGCCGCTGTTCCTCCATGAGGACGCAGTGAACACGCCCATCGCCTCGATGCCGGGCGTGACGCGCTGGTCGCTGGAGGGATTGGTGAAGGAGGCGGGGGAAGCGCATGCGCTGGGCGTCCCGGCGGTGGTGCTGTTTCCGAAGATCGAGGAGGGCCTCAAGACCCCACTGGCCGAGGAATGTCACAACGATGACGGTCTGGTCCCGCGAGCGATCCGCGCGCTTAAGGCGGCGCACCCGACGCTCTGCGTGATCACGGACGTGGCGCTCGATCCCTACAATTCGGACGGCCACGACGGCGTGGTGCAGCGCGACGAACGGGGCGAGCTGCAGATTCTCAATGACGAGACCGTGGAGATTCTCTGCCAACAAGCTCTCTGCCACGCCCGGGCGGGAGCCGATATCGTCTCGCCCAGCGACATGATGGATGGCCGGGTTGCCGCCCTGCGCTCGGCGCTGGATGCGGACGGCTTCGACCAGGTTTCGATTCTCAGCTACTCGGCGAAGTATGCCTCGGCCTTCTACGGTCCGTTCCGTGGTGCGCTCGATTCCGCGCCGAAGGAGGGCGACAAGAAGACCTACCAGATGGACTGCGGCAATGCCCGCGAGGCGATCCGTGAGGTGATGCTGGATGAAGCTGAGGGCGCGGACATGGTCATGGTGAAACCGGCCGGTCCGTATCTCGACATCATCGCCCGAGTGCGTGAAAGCACTACGCTACCCGTGGCTGCCTATCAGGTCAGCGGCGAGTATCTCATGATTGAGAGTGCTGCTGCTGCGGGCTGGGTCGATGGCAAGGCTGTCGCGCTGGAGAGCCTGATGGGCATCAAGCGAGCAGGCGCGGACATGATCCTCACCTACTACGCCAAGCGCGCTTCGGAGTGGCTCAAGGCATAAGGAAAAAAGGCGTGGGCATTCCGCCCACGCCGTGTCGACAGGAGGTCGACACTCCTTACGCGTAGCTGCGGATCGAGAGATGCACCGCCTCGAAGGTCAGTGGCTCCTTGTGCAGCTCAGGCTCGACGCCGTTGCCCTTGTACTCCCACGCGGAGACGTGGCAGAACTTGTCGTCGTGGCGCTTGGCTTCGCCGGGCTGGGTTTTGCCGGCCTGGACTTCGGGGTCGGCTTCCGTGAACTGATGCTCGGTGCGGAAGTGGCCGCCGCAGCTTTCCTCGCGGTCGCGGGCGTCGTAGCACATCATCTCGCCGAACTCGAGGAAGTCGGCGACGCGGCCGGCCTTCTCCAGTTCCATGTTCGCCTGGGCGCCGGAGCCGGGGATGCGGACGTTATTCCAGAACTCCTCGCGGATTTGCGGGATCTTGGCGATGGCCTCGGTGAGGCCTTCGCGGGAGCGGGCCATGCCGCACTTTTCCCACATGACGCCGCCGAGTTCCTTGTGGAAGCTGTCCACGGTGCGCTTGCCATTGATGGAAAGCAGCTTGTTGGTGCGCTGGGTGACCTGGGCCTCGACTTCCTTGAACTCGGCCTGATCGGGCTTGATCGTCCCCGGCTTCTGCGTCGCGAGGTAATTCGCGATGGTCGCGGGAATGACGAAGTAGCCATCGGCCAAGCCCTGCATGAGAGCAGAGGCACCGAGGCGGTTCGCGCCGTGATCGGAGAAATTCGCTTCACCCAGCACGTGCAGGCCGGGGACGTTCGACATCAGATTATAGTCCACCCAGAGGCCGCCCATGGTGTAGTGCACCGCGGGATAGATCATCATCGGCTGCTTGTAGGGATCCTGTCCGGCGATCTTGTCGTACATCTGGAACAGGTTGCCGTAGCGCGCGCGGATGGTGTCCTCACCGAGACGCGCGGTGGCGTCACGGAAGTCGAGATAGACGCCGAGGCCGGTCTTGGCGATGCCGCGACCGTCATCGCAGGCTTCCTTCGCAGCGCGCGAGGAAATGTCGCGCGGGGCGAGGTTGCCGAAGGATGGATACTTGCGCTCAAGATAGTAGTCGCGGTCGTCTTCGGCGACGTCGGAAGGAACGAGCTTGCCCTCGCGGATTTTTGCGGCGATTTCGCGGGTCTTCGGTGCCCAGACACGGCCGTCGTTGCGCAGCGACTCGGACATCAGGGTGAGCTTCGACTGGTAGTCGCCGCTGACCGGGATGCAGGTCGGGTGGATCTGCGTATAGCAGGGATTGGCGAAGAGGGCACCACGCTTTGCTGCACGCCAGGCAGCAGTGACGTTGCAGCCCATTGCATTGGTCGAGAGGAAGAAGACATTGCCGTAGCCACCGGTGGCGAGAATGACGGCGTCGCCAGCGTGGGAGCTGATCTTACCGGTCACCATGTCACGGACCACGATGCCCTTGGCGTGGCCGTCGACGAGGACCACATCCAGCATCTCGGTGCGGGGATACATCGTCACGCCGCCCTTGTGGATTTCCTTCTCCAGCGCCTGATAGCAACCGATGAGCAGCTGCTGTCCGGTCTGACCGCGGGCGTAGAAGGTTCGGGAAACTTGCGCGCCACCGAAGGAGCGGTTGTCGAGCAGGCCGCCGTATTCGCGGGCGAAGGGAACACCCTGGGCAACGCATTGGTCGATGATGTTCACGGACACCTCGGCGAGGCGGTGAACATTGGCCTCACGAGCGCGGAAATCGCCGCCCTTCACCGTGTCGTAGAAGAGGCGCTGCACCGAGTCGCCGTCGTTCTGGTAGTTCTTCGCGGCATTGATCCCGCCCTGTGCGGCGATCGAGTGGGCGCGGCGCGGGCTATCCTGATAGCAGAAGCACTTCACCTTGTAGCCAAGCTCGGCGAGCGTGGCAGCGGCGGCACCGCCGGCAAGGCCGGAACCGACGACGAGAATGGTGAACTTCCGCTTGTTCGCCGGATTGATCAGCTTGGAGTCCATCTTGTGCTTGGACCACTTCTGATCGATCGGACCGGACGGGATTTTGCTGTCGAGAGCCATGACGGGAAAAGGATGAGGGAGGCGAGGCGGAGAAATCAGCGGCCGAATCCGAAGAAGTTGATGGCGACGGGGATCGAGATGAAGCCGAGCCAGATAAAGAGCGCGTAGCCTTTCGAGATCGCGGTGACGAGCGGCGCTGACTTCTTGGAGCGGAGGCCGAGGGTCTGGAACATCGCGCCGACGCCGTGGCTGAGGTGCGAGCAGAGCAGGGTCATCGCGAGGATGTAGAAGGCCGAGACATACCAGACCGAGAAGCCATCAATGACCATCTTCCAAGCATCATGGCGACCGAGTTCATCCTGATAGCCACCGTAGGCATTCCCGAGGTGCAGGGTGAAGTGCATCAGGTGGTAGATCACGAACGCGAGGATCGTGATGCCACTCCAGATCATGATGCGGCCGGAGGTGCTGGCCTGAATGTTCGTCTCCTTGGCGTAGGCGGTGCGGGCGGCCTTGTTTTCGGCCGTCAGGGACACCGTGGCGGCGATATGGAGGGCGACTGCGGCGAGGAGGCCGAGTCGGGCACCCCACACGCCGGCTCCGTGGAGGAAGTGGTGGAGGAATTCCGCGTAGTCGTTGAAGGGCTTCGGACCCAGGAACACCACCAGGTTGCCCGCCAAGTGACCGGCGAGGAAGAGGACGAGCACGAGGCCGGTCAGGGCGACGATGAGTTTCCGGCCGATGGAAGATTTCCAAACGCGGCAGACAATCGGGAACGAGCAGGCGGAGGCGTTCATGAGGCGGTGGTTTTGAGACCGGCGCGCGACAGGCTTAGAATTCGTGCTGTGGTGATGCAAGGGGAGACTCCCCGAGCCGCAGGATCAGGAGTGAAAAAAGCGAATCGGGAGGATTAGAACGGTTTGGCCATGGCCAGATAAGCGGCTCCGGCTCCCAGTACGACGCAGATACCCAGGATCGCCGCGGGCGGCAGGACTTTCCGCTTCGCCAAGGCGGGAGCGGCGCCGATCACCAGCCAGATTGCCAGCTTGGCTTGCCACCAGTGCTGGTCCATCGGCGGCTTTCTCAGCATGGCGAAGCCCATCAGCAGAAGCACGAGGAGGAAAATGCCGTGCAGCATTCCGCCCAGCTTGCGGCTCTTGTCATCCGCCGCGGTCACGATGGCTCCGACACCAGCGAAGACCCCGAGGGCAGCCGCAATATGTAGCGTTTTGAGGAGGAAAGGATCCATGCCCGGAAGTCTGGCCGGGCAGCGAGTCCGGGCAAGGGAAACCTCCCGGTAGATATACTACTTTCGTAACAGCGCCAAACCTAGTGGCGTTTCCTACGCCGTCGCTGCCAGCTTTGGAATCGCTGCCAAGAGCTTCTTTGTGTAGGCGTTCTGCGGATTGGCGAACAGGGCATCCGCCTCGCCCTCCTCTACGATTTTCCCCTTGTACATCACGACGATCCGGTCCGCCAGATAGCGCACCACGCCGAGGTCGTGGGTGATGAAGATCATCGTGAGCCCCAGTTCGGACCGCAGCTTCTTGAGAAGATTCAGGATCTGCGACTGGATCGACACGTCGAGCGCTGACACCGGCTCATCCGCGATCACCAGCTTCGGCTCCGGCGCGAGGGCCCGGGCAATGGCGATGCGCTGGCGCTGGCCGCCGGAGAATTCGTGCGGGTATTTCTTTTGGAAGCGCGGGTCGAGGCCCACGGTTTCCATCAGCTTGGCCACGCGGGCCGAGAGTTCGGCCCCGCCGACGCCGGGATGTCGCTGCCTGATGGCCTCGGCGAGCGTTGAAAAAACGGTCATCCGGGGATTCAGCGAGGCGTAGGGGTCTTGGAAGACCATCTGGAAATCCAAGCGGCGCTTGCGGACCTCGGACGGCGCCAACTGCGCGAGATCCTCACCGTTGAGGATGATGGAGCCCGCGGTCGGCCGCAGAAGCTGCATGACCGTGCGGGAAAGTGTGGATTTTCCGCAACCGGACTCGCCGACCAACCCGAGGATCTCGCCCTTTTCGATCGAGAGATTCACCCCGTCCACCGCGCGGATCGTTTCAACGCTCGAGGAAAAGACCGAGCCGGTGCGCTTTTTGAAGTGGGTCTGCAGGTCGCGGATTTCGAGGTAGGCCACGGGCCTTACAAAGCATGACACAATCCACCCGGCACGGAAAAAAGCATCGGAGTTGCGAGCGTCTTTGGCCTTGTAATTTTCCCCCGCTTGCCACGGCGGACGGCGGAGCCCTACCTTTGCCCCCCACATCCATGAGTGACGTCCCGAACGAAGCCGCCGCGCAGCACATCATCACCATCGCCAAGGAAACCGGCATCAATGTGACCTCGGTCGCGGCGACCGCCAAGCTGCTGGCCGAGGGCGGCACGGTGCCGTTCATTTCCCGCTACCGCAAGGAGGCCACCGGCTCGCTGGATGAGGTGCAGATCCAAGCCGTGCGCGACCGGATGGTGCAGCTCGTGGAACTCGATGGCCGCCGTGTCTCCATCATCAAGTCGCTGGAAGAGCGGAACCTGCTCTCTCCGGAGCTGAAGAAGAAGATCGATGCCGCCGGGACCATGGCCGTGCTGGAGGACATCTTCGCCCCCTTCCGC
Source organism: Luteolibacter sp. Y139 (assembly GCF_038066715.1). NCBI lineage: Bacteria > Pseudomonadati > Verrucomicrobiota > Verrucomicrobiia > Verrucomicrobiales > Verrucomicrobiaceae > Neoluteolibacter > Neoluteolibacter soli. The sequence continues at coordinate 503,633 of NZ_JBBUKT010000002.1, forward strand.
CCGAAGCGCCAAACCCGCGCCACCAAGGCGAAGGAAAAGGGCCTGGAACCACTTGCCGACTGGCTGCTTGCGAATCAAGGAGCCGATCCAGCCGAAGAGGCGGCGAAGTTCGTCAATGCCGATACGGAAACGGATGCCGAGAAGAAGGTTGCCGATGTCAACGAGGCGCTCGCCGGAGCCCGCGATATCATCGCCGAGCGCGTGGCGGATGACGCCGCGCTGCGTGGTCGCGCCCGTAAGATTTACGAGGAAGAGGCCACGGTCGCTTCCAAGGTGATGTATGGAAAGGACACCGACGCCGAAGCCGCGAAGTATCGCGACTACTTCGAGTGGAGCGAGCCCTTCAAAAACATCCCGTCCCACCGCATGCTGGCGATCCGCCGCGGTGAAAAGGAGAGCTTCCTGATCATGCGGATCGAGGTGCCGCTTGAGCGGATCAGCCGCCTCGCCGAGCCCGAGTGGGTCACCGGTCGCGGCCCTGCTGCCGATCAGGTGAAGCAAGCGGTGGAAGATGGTTGCAAGCGCTTGCTGATGCCCTCAATGGAGACAGAGATGCGTCTCGCCGGAAAGAAGGCCGCCGACGAAACCGCCATCCGCGTTTTCGCCGACAACCTCCGCGAGCTGCTTCTCGCCTCGCCGCTCGGCCGCAAGCGCACGCTCGCCATCGACCCCGGCTTCCGCACCGGCTGCAAGACCGTCGCGCTCGATGCCCAAGGCGCGCTGCTCCACCACACGGTGCTCTACGCCACTGCCGGTTCTAACAACCAGCTCTACGAGGCCGCCGTCGAGCTCACCGGCATGATCACGAAGTTCAAGATCGAGGCCATCGCAATCGGCAATGGCACCGCCAGCCGTGAGACCGAAGCCTTCGTGAAGAAGCTCAAGCTGCCGTCCGGGATTCCCGTGATCATGGTGAATGAGTCCGGCGCGTCCATTTACTCCGCCTCCGAAGTCGCCCGCGAAGAGTTTCCAAATGAGGACGTCACCGTTCGTGGTGCGGTCTCGATTGGGCGCCGCCTGATGGATCCGCTTGCCGAGTTGGTGAAGATCGACGCCAAGTCGATCGGCGTTGGCCAGTATCAGCACGATGTCGACCAGCGCGCGCTCAAGACGTCGCTCGATGATACCGTGGAGAGCGCCGTGAACGCCGTCGGCGTCGAACTCAACACCGCCTCCAAACAGCTCCTCGCCTACGTCTCCGGCCTCAATGCTTCGCTTGCTGAAAACATTGTCGCCTTCCGCACTGAGCACGGCGGCTTCACCTCGCGGGATGAGTTGAAAAAGGTCCCGCGTCTTGGCGAGAAAGCCTTCGAGCAAGCGGCTGGCTTCCTTCGCATCCGCGACAGCAAGCACCCGCTCGATAGCTCCGCTGTTCACCCCGAGCGCTACCCGCTGGTCGAGCGCATGGCTGCGGATGTGGGTTGCGAGGTTGGCGACCTGCTGACCAACGAAGTTTCCCGCAAGAAGATCGATCTCAAGAAATACGTCTCCGGCGATGTCGGCCTGCCTACCTTGCAGGACATCTTCGCCGAGCTTTCCAAGCCGGGCCGTGACCCGCGCAAGCAGTTCGAGCATTTCTCCTTCGCCGAGGGCGTTGAGAAGCCAGGCGACCTCAAGGTCGGCATGAAGCTTCCCGGCATCGTCACCAACGTCGCCGCCTTCGGTGCCTTCGTCGACGTGGGCGTCCACCAGGATGGCCTCGTCCACGTCAGCCAGCTCGCCGACCACTTCATCCGGGATGCCAGTGAAGTTGTGAAGGTCGGCCAACGGGTCGACGTCACCGTCATGGAAGTCGATCTTCCGCGGAACCGCATTTCCCTTTCCATGAAGTCCAAGCCGGACATGGAGCCCCGCCGTGCTCCGGCAGGTGGCGGTGGCGGCAACGACCGCGGCCCGCGCCCGGATCAGCGTCGCGACAATCGCCCGCAGCAGGGCGGGGGAAACAACGACTGGTTCAGCCAGGCGATGGGCCAAGCCAAGAAGAAGTAATCCGTCGCCTTTCGACGTTCGCTGTCGGGAGTGCTGCAATCCGTTGCAGCACTCCACACGAGTCCTGAAATTCCACGTGCGGAAAGCAGCTTATTCCCTTCATGCTCCGCGACATGAAGGTAACCAAGGTGTGCTGCCAAGGCTGCGGGGCGGATTTGCAGGTCGATGAGTCGATCCGCTTTGCCACCTGCAACTATTGCCACGCGCGGCTAGAGATCATCCATGATCCAACGGTGACCCATACGCGGCTGTTGGAAGACATCGGACGCACCACCGAGAAGATGGCCGGGAATCTCCGGGTGATCGAACTCCAGAATGACCTGGAGCGCCTCGACCGGGAGTGGGAGAACCGCCGCCAGGGTTTCATGGTGACCAGCAAGAATGGTCACCGCTCGGTTCCCACCGAGGCGGGCAGTTTGATCGGTGGCGGCATCATGCTCGTCATGGGAATTGCGGCCACGGCGGTGGGAGCAAACCTTGGAGGTCCTTTGCCATTGTTCGGCCTCGTCTTCATCGGACTCGCGATCTACTCGATCATCAACGGCACCAGCAAAGCGACAGGTTACCGTGATGCTGAAAAATCATTTATGCAGCAGAGAAACGACTTGATTGACCAGATCGACGAGGCCCGACGGAATTAACCGTCTAATAACTTACGAAGAACCACGGTATCCGGATTCAGTTGTCGAGTTGCATGGGGCAGGGAGCGCATGCAAAGTGATGCACCGTGAAAACCCTCGCCAGCTTCTTGATCCGTCACGCTACCGGCCGCGACGCCCCTCGAATCGCCGGAATCCAAGTTCGCTCGTGCCAAGCTGCCTGCAAGGGCTTGGTGCCTGAGACGAAGCTTCGCCAGTTGGATGCATCCCGCCGTGCCGTAGAGTGGAAGGACGTGCTGGGAACGCCCTGTGAGCAGACGATTCTGGTCGCGATGAAAGGCACCCGGATGGCCGGATTCTGCACCTTCTCCCAATCACAGGATCCGGATGCCGGTCCGACGACCGCGGAGATCGGTTCGTTCTTCGTCGATCCGCTCGCCTGGGGACGCGGCGCGGGTCACGAGTTGGCGGAGGAGGCCCTGGACCAAGCCAAGCGCCGGGGCTACTCGCGCGTCACCCAGTGGGTGATTGGTGCGAACGACCGGGCGAAGCGCTTCTGTGAGAGTATCGGTTTTTCGCCGGATGGCGTGGAAAAGACCGAAGACATTTCCGGCTGTCCGGTCCGAGAGCTGCGCTATGTGAGGGCGCTGTGAGAAAGGGATTCAAGGTTCCCCTCCGATGTTCGACGTGTGGATCTCCTTCACTGCGGGGAGGTCGGCGAGGGAATTGAGGAGTTCGCGCAGATGCCGACGCGGCAGGTGCACCTCGATGCTGGCTCGGACTTGTCCGTCCTCAAGCGACTCGATCTGCATCTGGCGGGCTGTGGCGTGAAATACCTCGCGCAGACGCTCGATGCGGATCCGGGTCTTGCCATGGTCGGGCTCGAAGAGCAGCTCGATGGAGACCGCGCGCATCCCGCCGAGGTGACGGATTTCCCAGCCCTGCACGGCAGTAAGGACGGTCCTCATCAGCAGGCTGAGCGCGAGCGCTCCCACCAGATGCCCAGCCCCCGCGGCCATTCCCACGGCTGCGGTCGCCCAGATGGTGGCGGCAGTGGTCATTCCCGAGATATTGGAGCGATCATGGAGAATCGCTCCTGCGCCTAGGAAGCCGATACCAGTGACGATCTGCGCGGCGACGCGCCCGGAATCCCCGGTGGTCGAGGTGAAAGCGTAGGAGATCATCGTGAAGGCCGCCGACCCGAGACAGACGAGCATGAGGGTGCGAAGTCCTGCCGGCTTTTCATGACGCTCCCGTTCCGCGCCGATCAGCGCGCCGGAGATCACGGCCGCGAGGGCGAGAAGAATTTCCAGCCACGGCGACGGGACGATTCCCCGCAACCCGCCGGTAATCCAATCTGCAAGGAGAGATGGCTGAAACGATATTGCCACAATAGCTAGGGTCGCTCCACCACAAGCCCCGGGGCAAGCGAGAATGACGGCGGGGAATTTCGGCAACCCGCGCCCGGCGAATGGAGGTTGCGTGAAAACACGTGGCATAGAAACATCCGCGCCGTGCACGAAAGCGTCGAGCGATTGATTCAAGCAGCCCTCGCAGAGGACATCGGGTCGGGAGACCTGACGTCGCAATACTTTGTCCCCGGAGACCGCCGCGCGACTGGCTTCATCGTGGCCCGCGAATCCGGCGTGCTTTCCGGCGGGGAAGTCGCCGTCGAAGTCTTCCACCGGATCGATCCGTCGGTGGAGGCCACGCTGCTTGTCGAGGATGGCAGCCGGATCGCCGAAGGTGCATTTCTGATCAAGCTCGAAGGTCCGGCCCGTTCGGTGCTTACCGCCGAGCGCACGGCCCTCAATTTCCTCCAGCGCATGAGCGGGGTTGCCAGCGCGACCTGGCAGTATGTGGAGGCGGTGAAGGGCACCAACGCCAGCATCCTCGACACCCGCAAGACCATCCCCGGCTGGCGCTATCTGGACAAGCTGGCGGTGACGCATGGCGGCGGCGTGAACCATCGCATGGGGCTCTATGATCGCGTGATGGTGAAGGACAATCACCTCGTCGCTGAAGGCCGCTTGGAAGAACTTCAGGAGGCGATTTCGAATCTCAAGGCCGAGCACCCCGGGGTGGAAGTGGAACTCGAGGCGGACAGTCTGGAGCAAGTCGAAGCCTTCCTCGGGCTGGAAGGTGTCGATCATCTGTTGCTCGATAACATGACGCTCGGCGAGCTGCGGCAGGCCGTCGAGTTGCGCGGCGACAGGGCGTCCCCGCTGTTAGAAGCGAGTGGTGGCGTGACCATCGACACGGTGGGCGGCATCGCCGCGACCGGTGTCGATTTCATTTCGGTGGGCGCCATCACGCACTCGGTGCGGGCTCTGGACTTGGCCTTGGACTTTGTGAAGAAGGAATGAGTTGCATCTGGCAAGACGTGGAGTTGCCCGCCGGCTTCCGCTTGGATTTCCGGGAGACGACCGGCTCGACCAATGATGATGTCCGTGAAGCCGCGCGTGCGGGCGCCCCAGCCGGACTGGTGGTCGTAGCCGGGCGTCAGCAATCGGGCAGGGGTCGCCGGGGTGCGGCGTGGGTCTGCCCGCCCGGTGAGGGGCTGGCGTTTTCAGTCCTGCTGCGCCTAACAGAACCGAAGGCGTTGTGGCCCCGGCTGTCCTTGGCAGCGGGGCTTGCCGTCGCTGAAGGGCTCGACCGTCACGGAGTGGCCGCGGAGGTGAAGTGGCCGAACGATGTCTGGATCAATGGCAAGAAGATCGCCGGAATTCTGGTCGAAGCGGGCGAGGATTTCGTGGTCGTCGGCATCGGGATCAATGTCGGCGTGACCGAGTTCCCCCAAGCGCTGGAAGACAGCGCCACTTCGCTGGCGCTGGAATGTGGCGAAGCTCCGGAACTGCCGCTGGTGCTTGCTTCGATGTTAGAGCGCCTGCCGGTGTGGCAGGCGAAGATCGGTGCGGACTTCGATGAACTATTACGTCGCTTCCGCGAGCGCTGCGCCCTGACAGGCGAGCGCGTCCGCCTGACCGCTGCGGATGGAGTTCTCGTCGGCGAAGCCGCCGGTATCGGCGACGGTGGCGAGTTGCTGGTCCGCACGTCCGAAGGCATCCGCCGGATCGTCCAAGCGGAGGAAGTGCGCGTGGTGGAAAGCTGAGAAATTCAGGCTTCCGATTCCTCAAACTCCTCTTCCTCGATGTGAGCCGCCGCGGTGTGGAGGCGCCGCTCGATCTCGATCTCTCCTAACAGGTGGGTCTGGCGCAGGACGAACTGGTTCATCTTCATCAGTTCCAGCACGGCCAGGAAGGTGACGATGACCTCGGCCTTGGTGGTGGCGGTCTCGAACAGCGAGTCGAAGCGGGCCGCTTGGCCGGGGGCGAAGCGGAAGAGGAGCATCTCGATCTTATCGGCCACCGTGTAGCGGTCGTCCACGATGTCGCCGAGATCGTGCGATTCCTCGAAGCGCTTGAGGACGTTTTGGAACGCCCGGATCAGGTCGAAGATCGACACCTCGGCGAGACTGACCGGCTCCTCCGGCAGGTCCGGCTTTTCCGACTGATAGGCGAACGAACCCTCTTGCTCGACTTCCTTGAGGCTGAGGAAACCGGCCGCATCCTTGAATTTCTTGTACTCGATGAGCTGGCGGATCAGCTCCCAGCGCGGATCATCCTCTTCGGCGTCTTCTTCCGGCGGTTGGTCCTGGCGCGGCAGGAGGGTGCGGCTTTTCAGATACATCAGGTTCGCCGCCATCACGATGAATTCCGCGGCGAGATCGATGTTCAGGAGCCGGAAAGTGTCGATGTAATCGAGATACTGGCTGGTGATGCGGGAGATCGAAATATTGTGGATGTCCACCTCATCCTTCTTGATGAGGTAAAGAAGCAGGTCCAGAGGACCCTCGAAAATATCCAGTTTGACCTTGTAGTCGGCGCCTTCCACGGCCGGACAGGTAGGGGATCCCACCACAACGGGCGAGGGGAAATTTGCGCTCGCCTGCACAAGGCTCCACCATTGTAATCCGGCGCTCCCCCGGGGCAGCATCATGGAGGCGGATCAAACGCAATCGTTCAATCAGAAGCTGAGCCAGTGGATCGCGAGCCAAGGGTTCTGGTTCCAGCTCCGGCACTCGATGTCGGGTGGGGGGGGCTGGGCCATGACTTTCAACCATCTCACGCGGTTGGCGTTCAAAATCCTGATTGCCCTGCTGGTCGCGGCGGCTGTTTTCGGGATGTGGCTGATCAAGCGGGTGGATTCCGCGCATTTCGTGACGTCACTCAATAACGGCTTGGCCAAGGGCCTTTCCGCCAGCGAGGCACAGATCGTCGAACTCCGCCGCACGCAGGGCGACGCCCAGATCCGCCGGATTGTCGTCGAGGGCGGGGACAAGAGCTACTTCCGCAGCCTGGATGCCGGGAATATCCGTTTCAAAATGCCCCTCATGGCAGGCCTGGCCGGACAGTGGAAAGCCGGAACCTTGCAGGCGAAGTGGCTGGAGATGGAAGTGAAGGGGGGGGCGGATTCGGCGGATCAGGCAAAGGTTCTTGGCGACTCCGTGTTCCGGGATTGGGAGGCCTTCGATTTCTCGTCGGTGGAAGTGGACGAGTCGTCGATCCGCTGGGGGTATTCCCAGCGCACGGCCGGCCGCATCGAAAAGAGCCGCATGATCGCGACCCGCTCGCCGGACGGATGGCACTTGGTTTTCACCGGTGGCCGGTTTTCCCAGAACTGGCTGCGGGATCTTGCGATTGAGAGCCTGACCGTCGAACTGAGCCGCAGCGGAATTCACATCAAGGACGGCAAGTTCAAGTGCGGCGAAGGCACCGTGGCCTTCAGGGATCTCGCGGTGGCTGGCGGCGAAAAGCCACAGGTGTCCGGTAAGGTGGAATTCACGAAAGTGGCCCTTTCCTCGCTGCTCCCGGAAGCGGCGACGCGAATCGTGGAAGGGACGATTTCCGGCGAACTTGGCGCATCCGGATCGACCAACACGGTGGATGGGATTCAGTTCGAAGGCGACCTTACGTTAACGGAAGGCTCGATGATCAGCCTGCGGGAGGAACGGATCGAACTCTTCAAATCACTGGCCCTGGCGGACCGCTTCCACAGCTATCGCAAGATCGACTTCAACCGCGGCAGTTTCCACGTCAAGACGGGTGGGGGATCAATGAAACTGACCAGCGTCGATCTCATGGCCTCCGATCTGATGACCATGCAGGGCCGGATGGACGTGCGCTATCCGACCGACCAGGAGCTATCCGGACCCGAGGGCACGAATCTTCCTGCCAAGTTTGCGCCGGTCTTTGATCCCAAGGCCACCACCGAGAACAACAAGGGGGATGATCTCTCGCTCTCGAAGGCGGGCAAGGCTTCCTCAGCGAACGGGAAGGGCACGGAGATTTTCGACCGCCGCGCCCAGGAGCGCCTCAATGACCAGCTCAGGCAAGAGGACATGATCCGCCGCTCCCAATCGCTCCGCTGCAGCGGTGGTGTGCGCATCTCCATCCCCGGCGACGCCTTTGACCGGAATCTCACCTTGCGGGAGACTTTTCCGGTCGATCCCGGCAGCGGCCGGATTGCCTTGGACGTTCCGCTCGATGGCACCCTCTTCGAGCTGACCCGCCGTCAGGCGGATGAGATCAACAAGCTCATCGAAAAGCGCGAGGGTCGCTGATGAGACAAGCCGAATCCGCCTGACTTTGGTGGATCGGGCCGACTTATCAAAAACGATCTCCGGCGATCAGCTCGCCGAGGCCGCGAGGCCAAGGCTGGCGTAGATCTCGCGAGTCGCCTTGCTCTTGTTGAGCGTGTAGAAGTGGATGCCGTCCACGTCGTGATCGAGCAGCTCGGCGCATTGCTGCGCGGCATAGTGAATGCCGACCTTTTCCACGGCCGCGGGATCGGCCTTGGCGCGGTCCAGCGCCCGCAGGAGCTTTGCGGGGTAGCGTGCACCGGCCGCGAGTTCTGCCATCCTCGCCATGCCGGCCAGCGAGGTTACAGGCATGATGCCTGCGATGATTGGCACGTTGATGCCGTGGAGGCGGCATCGGTCGCGGAAGTCGAAGAAGTCGTGGTTGTCGAAGAACAGCTGCGTGCAGATGTAGTCCGCGCCTTCATCGACCTTCGCCTTCAGATGGTCGAGTTCCAGCAGGCGGTTCGGCGTGGTAGGATGACCTTCGGGAAAACCGGCGACGCCGATGCCGAACCCGCGCGGGTCAGGGTGTGCGCCGGATTCATTGAACTTGCGGATGAAGCGGACCAGATCCGCCGCATGGCGGAAGTCACAGTCCGACCAATCGTAGTTCGGCCAATCGCGCGGCGGGTCTCCGCGCAATGCCAGGATATTGCTGACCCCGGCCGCGGCGTAGCGGCGCAGGATCTCCTCGATCTGCGGTTCGCTGTGGCCGACGCAGGTCAGGTGAGGGACCGGGGGGACGGAGGTGGTCTGCTTGATCTTCACCACCAGCTCGTGGGTCATTTCCCGCGTGCTGCCACCCGCCCCGTAGGTCACGGAGACGAATGACGGCTGATAGGCCTCGAGTTCGACGATGGTCTTATAGAGGTCCTCCACGGCGGCGGCGGACTTCGGCGGGAAGAACTCGAAGGAAAAGGTCGGGCGGCGATTGGCCAGGATGTCGCGGATATGCATGCGCTGGAAGACGGCGGCAGCATGGGTCGCGGCGGGGCGCTGTGGGGAGCAAAAAACCGGTGCTGTCGCAACTTCGCGGAATCCCGGGAGTTTTCCACCTCGCAGACCGTAAAGGTCCCCGCTACCCTCGCTCCGGCCCATGAACTCCTCTCACTCCGCTTGGATCGCCCTGCTTCTCGTCGGCACTGCCATCGCGCAGGAGCCACCGAAGACGGACGATCAGCCTGCACCCCCGCCGCGCGGCGAAGGTGGCAAGGATAGGGACAAGGATCGTCCGGGCCCAGGCGGTCCTGGCAAGGACAAGGAGCGCGGCGGGCGCATGCTGGAACTGTGGATGAAGGCGGACACCGATGGTGACGGCTTTATCTCCGCGGCCGAATTCGCTTCCATGGAGCGTATCGGGCAACTTCCTGCGGAGAAGCGCGACGAGATCTTCAAGCGGCTCGACAAGGACGGCGACGGCCGCATCGACTTGAAGGAATTGCCGCGGCGTCCCCAGGGTGGCATGCCGCCTCTCGAAGAGGTTGACGCCAACAAGGACGGCAAGATTGTTTTCTCGGAGTTCAAGAATCTCGGCTTCGTTGCGAAGCTCCCGGAGGAGCGGCAACTGAAGATGTTCAATCGCATGGACCGGGACGGCGATGGCGCTCTGACCCCGAAGGACCGCCCTGAGGGACCGCCGCCCCACTGGGATGGAAGGAAGGACAAGGACGGCAAGCCGGAAGGCGGCAGGGGCGGTCGTGGACCTCATCCCATGGAGTTGGTCCGGAAGTTGGATCAAAATGGCGACGGAGCACTCAGTTTCGAAGAATTCCGCAAGGCGGGCTTCATCAAGGATCTGAGCGAAGACGAGCAGGAAGACCGCTTCGAGGAAATGGATCACAACAAGGATCTCAAGATCGATGCTGCTGACTTCCCGCCTCCGCCAGAGGGGCCCAAGGACGATGAGCCAAAGCCCGAGGCACCGAAGGGGAACGGGGCACCGGTGGGACCTTGATTCGATGGGAGCTTCCTGAAGTGTGAGGCACCATCCGCTTCACAGGTCCTGCGAACCAACCGTCCAAGCGGAATGAATTCCGCGCTCCCAACCTCAGAAATTCACCTCGAACCACACGCCGCCGAACAGGCGATTGCGCTCGGGGCTGCTGTCCATCGGGATTGAAGTGCCCACGAAGGGGGTCACCGACACAGTGCGGTTGAAAGCGTAGGTCCAGCCGGCTTGGGCATAGAGATCGTGCCAGCCATTGGTGCCGTAGTAGTCCTCGGTCCACGAGGTGCCAGCCTTGGTCGAGACGAACGAATTCTCGCTGGTTGGATGAGACCATGCGGCTTCGAGGTGGCCATACCAGCCACCGTTGCCAGTGTCGTAGGCGATCCCGGTGCCAATGTCCCAGTCCTTGGTGAGATGCCAGGTGAATGACGGCTCCAGATCAAAGCCGTCCTCAAAGAAGCTGTCCTGATAGTCGCGCCACGTGGTGCCGAAGGCGGCGGTCCACTTCTCCGTTTCGTAGCGGAAGTCGAAGAAGGCCGCGGCTTCCGAGAAATCGCCGTCGCCCGTGGCGGTGCCATAGTAGCCGCCGATATCGAGCAGCCACTCGTTGCTCAGCGCGATTTCCGCCTGGGCCTGGATGTCGATGAGGCTGCCGGCAAGCTGGAAGCCGCGGTGGACATAGTCCGTGCGGTAGCCCGTCACTACCTCGATCCCGATTGGCAGGCGATCCTTGTCGTCCGCGCTGGTCGTGACCGGACCATTCCCGGCCTCGCTCTCTGCGTGGGCGGGGCCGAGCAGCGCGAGACCGAGGAAGAGGCGTTTCATTCCGGGCAGGAGATCAGGATTACGGCGTGGGCTGGATGTCGGATTCGGCCAGCGAAGCGTGAAGGATTTCCTTCCGCAGGCCGCCCTTGCGCTCGCTCCACCAGAGCACCACCGGCGAGGCGATGAAGATCGAGGAGTAGGTGCCGATCACCAGACCGATGAGGATCATGAAGGAGAAGTCCTGCAGCGCAGAGCCACCGAAGAACGAGAGGATGGCCACGGTTGCGATGGTGGTGAGCGAGGTCAGCACCGTGCGGGAGAGCGTGGCATTGACGGCCTCATTCATCAGTTCCTTCACATCGCCTTCGCCATGCTTCAGCGAGTCGCGGATACGGTCGAAGATAACGATGGTGTCGTTGATCGAGTAACCGGCGATGGTGAGCAGCGCGCCGACGTGGATCAGCGAAAGCTCGCCACCGAAGAGGATCACCATGCCGGCGGACAGCACCACATCGTGGAGCAGCGCGACGAAGCCACCGAGCGCGAACGAGAACTCGAAGCGAATCGTGATGTAGAGAAGGATGCCGAGCAATCCGAGCACCAGGGCGATGCCGGACTCCAAGAGGTAGTCCTGGCCGAGCGCCGCAGACACGGCTTGCGTGCTGGTCTGGATCACCGGCTTGCCGTCAGCATTCTTCTCCGCCAGTGAAGGGAAGGTGGTCCGGAGATGCGCCTCGACCTTGCCTTCGTCGCCGGTCGCACAACGTACGGTCAACAGCTCGCCGGTGATCGATTTCTCGACCTGGGCAGTCGGGCGTTTGGCGGTCTCGGCACCTTCCAGTGCTTGGTCGACTTCCTGTTGGCTGATGTGCTTCTCGCCCATCTGGAATTCGATCAGGGTGCCACCGGTGAAGTCGACGCCGAGGCTGCGGTCCTTTCTCATCGCGACCGCGCCGATGCTGGCGAGGATCAGGAGACCGGAGACGATGTAGGAGATCTTGGTCTTGGAGAGGAAGTCGATGTTGGTCGCCTTGATCAGGTTGAGGAAGCTCAGCTTCTTCAGGAGGTTCAGGTCATTCGCCCACCGGAACAGCACGCGGGTGACGAGGATGCCGGAGAACATCGAGGCCGCGATACCGATGACGAGGGTAATGGCGAAGCCCTTGATGGTGCCGCTGCCCATGAAGAGCAGGATCGCGGCAGTGATCAGCGAGGTGAGGTTCGAGTCGAAGATCGCGGAGAAGGCCTTGTCGTAGGAAGTGCTGATCGCGATCTTGAGCGACTTGCCGGCGGCGATTTCCTCACGCAAGCGTTCGTAGATGAGCACGTTCGCATCGACCGCCATACCGATCGAGAGAATCATACCCGCGATACTCGGCAGGGTGAACGTGAAGTCGAACATGGCCATGCCGCCGAAGATCATCAGCGTATTCACGACCAGACCGAAGAGAGCGACCAGACCGGCGGTGCGGTAGTAGACCAGCACGAACAGTGCGGTGATGCTGAGACCCACGATGCCGGCCATCAGGCCTTGCTTGACCACTGCCGCGCCGAGGGTCGGGGTGACGGTGCGCTGGTCGATGATTTCGAGCGGGTTTTCCAAGGGGTTCTTCAGCGCGTTGGCCAGCGAGCGGGCTTCCTCGACGCTCTCCTGACCGTCGATTTGGAAGTTCTTGCCGAGCGGGACTTGCTTGAGGCCGGGTGCCGTCAGGACCTGACCATCCAATACCACCGCGATACGGTCGCGGCCGGGTACGAGATCCTTGGTGAGGTTCATCATCTTGTCACCGCCAGCGCTGGTGAGCGTGATGCCCACGCTGACGCCGCCACCCATCGACTCGGGATAGGCGTTCTGGACGTCCTTGCCGGTCCATGCGACACGATTGCTGAGAAGGAGATACTCGGTATGCTTGGTGCCTTCGCGTTCGTACTGGTGCTGGAAGACCTTGTAGCCGGGCATGCGCGGCTCCTCGCCTGCGTCGATTCGCTCGGCCAGGGTCTTGCCATTGGGGCCGGGGTGCCCGCCGTCCAGGTTCACCTTGCGGACCTCAAGACGAGCCACCTTCTGGAGCTGGACCTTGATGTCAGCTGCGGTTTCCGGAGACATGCCGGGCATCTGGAGCAGGATCTTGTCGTTCCCCTGCACCACGGAGCTCATTTCGATGTTGCCGTAGGCGTTCAGTCGCTTTTCCACGGTCGACTTGGCCTGCTTCACGTCATCCGCCGTGAGCGGGATCACTTCACCGGTGGTTTCGTTGATCTTCGGTTTCACCAGCAGGGTGAACGAGGATCCACCGGCGAGGTCGATGCCGAGCTTCAGGTTTTCCTTCGGTGGATAGAGGGCCAGCACGCAGAGCGCCGAGACACCCAGGACGAGCACGGTGCCGATATTGCGCTTACGGACTTCGTAATCGGTGGCGAAGTACCAGAAGAAGAGGACCAGCAGGGCAAGGCCGGACAGGAAAAGGATCATCGGATCCTTCAGGAACGGCGTGGCGAACAGCGCGGACGGGAGCATGACGGGAAAAGGGAAGGAGTGGCGCGAAGGGCGCGGACGAAATCAGGATAGGATCAGGCAGCCGAGGATGATTCCTTTTTGATGACCGAGGCCACGGAGGGCTTGTCGAACTCCATCATCACACCTTCGGCCACCTTGAGAACTACGGTGCGGTCCTTGATGTTGTGAACGATGGCGTGGATGCCGGCGGTGGTAACCACTTCGTCACCCTTTTGCAGGGCGGAGAGGCGCTTCTCCAAGTCCTTCCGCTGCTGCTGCTGAGGCCGGATGAAGAGGAAATACATGATCACGAACAGCGGCAGGACCGTCATCAGCATGCCCAGCGGATTCTGGCTTTGGCCGGACTCGGCTTCGGCGAGCAGCAGGTGGAAAAAAGACATCATTCGGATTTCGACTGGGTGTAGCGGCGGATGAAGGACTCCTTGAATTCAGGGAATTTCCCCTCACTGATGGCCTCCCGCGCGTTGGCGGCAAGGCGCAGGAAGAAATGCAGGTTGTGAAAGGAAAGCAACCGCAAAGCGAGGATTTCCCCGGCCCGGAAAAGGTGCCGGATGTAGGCCCGGGAGAACCTCGCGACGTGGGGGTGGGAACTCTCGCAGAGGGGGCGCGGATCGCGCTCGAAGGCCAGGTTTTTGATGTGGATGGGACCGTCGAGAGTGAAGGCCTGGCCGTGCCGGGCGACCCGGGTCGGCATCACGCAGTCGAACATGTCCACCCCGCGGCCGATCATCTCCAGAATCTGCGGCGGGGTGCCGAGGCCCATGGCGTAGCGGGGCTTGTTTTCCGGAAGGAAAGGGACGCTGTGTTCCACGGCCCGCATCATTTCCTCCTCTGGTTCGCCGACCGAGACGCCGCCGATTGCGTAGCCGTCGAAATCCAGTTCCACGAGCTCGCGGGCGGACTTTTCCCGGAGGTCAGCCCAGATCGAGCCTTGGACGATGCCGAAGTGCCGCTGGATGCCGGTGCCGCTGGTCGGTTGGTTCTTCTCGATCCAGTCCTTGCAGCGCTTCGCCCAGCGGGTGGTCAGGCCGAGCGAGGTCTCGGCATATTTCCGCTCGCAGGGGTAGGGTGGGCACTCGTCGAAAAGCATCGCGATGTCCGAGCCGAGCGCAGCCTGGATTTCCATGCTCAGCTCCGGGGTGAGCATCATCCGGGAGCCATCGAGGTGATTCTGGAAACGCACGCCCTCCTCGGTGATCTTGCGCAGCTTGGCGAGCGACCAGACTTGGAAGCCGCCGGAATCGGTCAGCATCGGCCGGTCCCAGGTGGCGAACTTGTGCAGGCCGCCGAATTCCTTGATCGTCTCCGGTCCGGGCCGCAGCCACAGGTGGTAGGTATTGCCGAGGATGATCTGGGCTCCGAGCAGTTCCAACTCGTCCGGGTGCAGGGTTTTCACCGTGCCCTGCGTGCCCACCGGCATGAAAATCGGGGTTTCCACCGTGCCGTGGGCCAGCTCCATGAGGCCACGCCGGGCCTGGCAGGAGGGATCGCGCGCTAAAACCTGAAACATCGGGGCGCGCGATTTACGGGCAAATCCGCCGGTGGGCAATCTTTCCGTGAGGACACGCCGCCGCGGCATCTAACAAAGACGGAGAAAGGGCGCGAACCAGATTCCCCCCGGAGTCAAAATTCGCGCCCTTTCCGAAATGACCGGAGCCTCCGCCGCGGATTCAGTCGGTTTGATCTCCCCCCAGAGGTCAATTCCGTCAGTAGGAATTCGCGGCCCGGCGACGGCCAAGCGCTAACCTGCCGAAGCAGTTCAGCGCGGTCGGAGATTGCCTCAAATATCGGGAATTGGAAAGTATTTAGTGAGCCTAATTGCCAAGAAAACTGAGGTCTTCGTGCAAAAAGTAGCATTTTCAACCGCTTGCGACGATTCCGGGAATAAACGCCGCGGCCTGCATTGCCAGCGGTGGCGACCATTGTTAGGAGTCGGGTCATGAAACTGATCCGTTACGGCGAACCGGGGCGTGAGGAGCCGGGAGTCATCTTGGAAGACGGCCGCCGGCTGGATGTCGGAGGGCAGTTTACCGACTACGACGAGGGATTTTTCGCCCTCGGTGGCTTGGAAGCCCTGCAGGCGTGGGTGGATGACGGGTGCCCGGACGCCGAGGAAATCCCGCAGGACGCCCGCCTCGGCCCCCCGGTCGACCGGCCGTCGAAGATCGTCTGCGTGGGGAAGAACTACCTGGAGCACGCCAAGGAATTCGGGGAGGGGATACCGACCGAGCCGGTGCTCTTCATGAAGGCCTCCACCTGCTGGTCCGGCCCCTTTGACGACGTCATCAATCCGCCCGGCTCGACCAAACTGGACTACGAGGTGGAGCTCGCGGTGGTCGTCGGCAAGACCGCCACCCACGTGAAGGAGGAGCACGCCCTCGATCACGTCGCCGGTTATTCCGTCTTCTGCGACTACTCGGAGCGGGCGTGGCAGAAAGAAATGGGCGGCCAATGGACCAAGGGGAAAAGCCACGACACCTTCGGCCCCATGGGCCCGTGGCTGGTGCCGGCTTCGCAGATTTCCGACCCGCAGGGCCTGCGCCTGTGGTGCAAGGTGAACAATGAGCTCCGCCAGAATGGCTGGACCGGCGACATGATGTTCGGCGTCCGCCATCTGGTCAGCTACATCAGCCGCTTCATGACCCTGCTGCCCGGCGACGTGATCGCGACCGGCACTCCGTCCGGCGTCGGTATGGGGATGAAGCCCCCGCGCTACCTGTCTCCCGGTGACTGCGTCGAACTCGGCATCGAGGGGATCGGCGAAATGAAGCAACGCATCGTCGCCAGCCTCTGACCCCCGTATTCTCCGCCGCACTCCGCGCTTGCCCCCCGCCGGGGCGGCGATTACGCGGGGCGGCTCGCCTCCACTACCTACAACCATCCCGCACCCGATGCCCATCGCCCGCGCTCTCCTTTCCGTCTCTGACAAGACCGGACTCGCCGATTTTGCCAAGCAGCTCCATGAGCTGGGCGTCGAACTGCTTTCCACCGGTGGCACTGCGAAGGCCCTGCGTGAGGCGGGCCTGCCGGTGATGGACGTGTCGGAATTCACGGGAGCACCGGAGCTTTTCGAAGGTCGCGTGAAAACGCTGCACCCGAAGGTCCACGGCGGCCTGCTCCACAAGCGCGATGACAAGGAGCATCTCGCCCAGGCCAAGGAGCACGGGATTCCTCCGATCGATCTCGTGGTGGTGAATCTTTACCCCTTCGAGCAGACCGTGGCCAAGGAAGGGGTGACGCTGGAGGATGCGATCGAGAACATCGATATCGGCGGGCCCTCGATGCTGCGCAGCGCGTCCAAGAACTACGCCTCCGTCACGGTGGTCACCGATCCGGCCGACTATGAGAAAGTGATCGAGGAAATGAAGGAGCACGGTGGCAACACCACGCTCGGCTTCCGCGAGCAGCTCGCCGTGAAGGTTTTCCTTCGCACTTCGCAGTATGACGCCGCGATCTCGAACTTCCTCGGCCAGTGCAAGCAGGGGACCCGCAGTAATTTCAGCGTCAGCCTGCCGCTCGAAATGGAGCTGCGCTACGGCGACAATCCGCACCAGAAGTCCGCGCTCTACGGCGACTTCAGGAGCTGCTTCTCCCAGCTCCAGGGCAAGGAACTCAGCTACACCAACATCCTCGACATCGAGGCTGCGGCGGATCTCATCCTCGACTTCGTCCGTCCGACGATCGGCATTCTCAAGCACACGAATCCGTGCGGTGTTGGCCAGGATGACGAGGACCTGCGCATCGCATGGCAGAAGGCCTTCGAGACCGACCGCCAGGCTCCATTTGGCGGCGTGATCGTCTGCAACCGCCCGCTGACCGAAGGCGTGGCCCGCATCATTTCCGAGATCTTCACCGACGTGATCATCGCGCCGGACTACGAGCCCGAAGCTCGCGCCGTCCTTCAGAAGAAGAAGAACCTGCGCATCATGAAGATGAATGACGCCTACCTCTCCGCGAAGAAGGCTCCGGTCATCCGCTCCTGCCCGGGAGGCCTCATGGTCATGGACCGCGATCACACCGCGCTCGGTCTCGACAATCTCGAAAGCAAGGTGGTGACCAAGCGTCCACCGACCGAAGAGGAAATGCGTGCGATGCGCTTCGCCTGGCGCGTGGTGAAGCACGTGAAGTCGAACGCGATCGTTTACGCGAAGTCCGACCGCACGCTCGGCATCGGCGCCGGTCAGATGAGCCGCGTGGACAGCTCGCGCATCGCGGTGTGGAAGGCGAAGGAAGCCGGTCTCGAACTGAAAGGCTCGGTCATCGCCTCGGACGCCATGTTCCCTTTCGCCGACGGCCTGCAAGCCGCCATCGAAGCCGGAGCCACCGCCTGCATCCAGCCCGGTGGCTCGATGCGTGACCAGGAAGTCATCGAAGCCGCGGACGCCGCGGGTCTGGCGATGATCTTCACGGGTCACCGTCACTTCCGCCATTAAGGTCGAGCGGGCCGGTCCCGCCTATCCAGATGCCGAGTGCCACAGTCAGCTACCCGATGCCTTGTTCATCGGCGGTCGTCTTCGAGCTATTGCACGACTACGACCGGCGGTTGGAATGGGATACGCTGTTGAGGGAGGCTCGGCTCACTCGGGGGCACACCGTCGCGGAGAAAGGGGCTACCTCACTATGCGTGGGGAAGCCGTTCTTCGGATGGATTGGGATTGAGACTCGCTATCTCACCTTCGTTCCGGGTTCGATAGCAGCGGTGGAGATGATCAATCGCTCGCCATTCTTCGAACACTTCGCGGCAAGCATTCGCCATGAGGATGCGCCGGAGGGATCACGGCTGACTTACAAGCTCAACTTCTCGGCGCGGCCTCGCTTCCTGCGCTGCCTGCTCCATCCGGTCATGTTGGTGGCCCTGCGATACGAGACTCGCAAGCGTCTCGCGGCTTTGGCGGGATTCTTGCGGGAGAAGGGAAAACCGGTCTGAGCTTCTCGTATCAAGCGATTTTGACGGCTCCAGCAGCTTGGCTCTCCTCGGGGTTCGGGATTAGTTGCAACTCCTTGTCGCTCCTGCCCTCCAAGAGTGACTGAAGCTTCGAGAGCTGATCGAGAATACCGGTGGTGGCGCGCCGGCGGTGTAGCTTGATCGGTCCCTTGTCGTCCGTGACGACCGTCTCGCATAATCTTAAATCCCGAAACCCACAGTTTTGGCCGCGACCATCCTCGCGGATATGGACTTCAGTTAGGATCGCATGGCCGTGTGGCCGGCAATCGATTCGAGCAAGGCGTGGTCCAATCCGCCCGCCATCCCTAGTAAATTGCTCCCGACCGACAGCCGGGAACGAGGCGAAATAGTCCCATTGGAGAAGCTGGATATTCTCTTCAAGCAGCTGCTTGGCATGCTGCAGGTGATTGAGGAATCCTCTGAGATCGAGAGTGATTGTCGCGCCCTTTTGGTAGCCTTCCGCTACGCTGCGCAATGGAGCACAAGTCAGCAGCCTGGACACTTCCGTGGCTCTGCCGATGGCGTAGTCAAATGTGGGATACGTCAGAAGTTCCGAGTCGCGAAGGCTCGCCTTCCAAGCTGCCTTGATGTCACCGGTTTGTAATAGCATGCGATCTTCTGGCGAGGAGTGCTTCTTCGTCTGTTCGAAAACCGGACATCTAACACTCCGGAAGACGCAGACTCTATGGGAAGTCCTGACCGGAAGCGACAGAGTGTGTCAATTCAAGAGCCGAACCTGGGCGAGTCATTCGACAAACCTCACCGGCTTCTCGTAGATCGCGAGCACGATGCAGCCTGCTTCACTGGTCGCACTGTGCTGCGTGCCCGGAGGGTGAATTCTCAGCGTCCCGGGTTTCAAGATGCCATTCGCATCCCGCTGGGTGCCGGCGAGGATGAGCAGATGCTCGTAGCCCTCGTGCACGTGCAGCGGAACCTTGGCCTCCTGTCGGAATCTCAGCAGAGCGGCAGTGGGACCGGAAATTCCATCGCCATACAGACGATGAATCTCCACACCGTCTCGGAAAGACTCCCAATCGATGGAATCGGGATTCTTAGCGAGGTGGAAGAGGTCTTGGATTTCGAAATGCTCGAAGGGCGCGTGGTCCGGGTCGCTCACAAGTTCAGCCGAGAGCATGGACCAATGCGTCAGAATCGGCAACTGCGCCGAAGACCCCGCCTTGCATCTTGACCATCTTCAGGGCGGCGAGGTGGTTTCCGTGGTCGGTGGCCGCCGTGCAGTCGGAGAGCAGCAGGCACTCGAAGCCGCGGTCATTTGCCTCGCGCATCGTCGTATGAACGCAAACGTCGGTGGTAATGCCAGCGAGGATGATGTTCCGGATGCCAGCCTGCCGCAGGACCATGTCGAGGTCGGTGCCATAGAAAGATCCTTTGCCTGGCTTGTCGATGATGACCTCTCCCGGCAGCGGCGCGAGTTCGTCGATGATGTTCCAGCCGGGCTCGCCGCGAACGAGCACGCGGCCGCAGGGCCCGACGTCGCCGATGCCCGCGCCGATTTGCCGGCTGCGCCAGCGCTTGTTGGCGGGAAGGTCGGCGAGATCAGGGCGGTGACCTTCACGGGTGTGCATCACGTGATAGCCCTTCGACCGGGTGGCCTCGAAGACCTTCTTGATCGGCTCGATGGGCGCGCGGGTCAGCGAGATATCGTAGCCCATTTGGTCGACATAGCCGCCGGGGCCGCAGAAATCGATCTGCATGTCGATGACCAGAAACGCGGTATTTTCCGGTCGGAGGTCGCCGTCATACGGCCACAGGTAGGGATCGGCTGCAACGTGGGGCATGGTGAATAGGCGGGGTGGAAACGAAAGCCACGGACCCCACGGAGCGGAATGCAGGCCAAGATGCGCTTGCCTTCATGCCGTTGCCGGTGAGATCCGTGGAACCATTCCGTATTAACCGAGATTCTTGATGGGAAAGGTGGTGTCAGGATTTGGCGAGGACTCCGGCAGCTTCGGGTTCTGGCTCCTCCTCTTCGTCTTCCTCATGGACGATCACTGGGGATGAAGCAGTGACCAGCTTCGAGGCGGCGACCATCACGCAGCCGACGATCAGGTAGCTCGCAGCCACGGTCGGGCTCTGGGCAATGCCAAGCCGGTCTCCGTGCATGAATCCGAAGAAGGTCAGTCCCGCTCCAGTCATCGAGAAGAGGCCGGCCTTGAGGAAGTTCCGGTCGATGATGAAGACCGCGATGGAACCGAGAATCAGGCCGCCGAGGATGGAGCCTCCACCGAGGACTTCGAGGCCATGGAAGAGCACGCCTTCGTTATTCATCGCCTTGAGAAGTTCTGCTTTCTTCTCGGGCCCGAGCGAGGCGAGGATCGTGCCTGCACCAGCAAGTGCACCTGTCATCATGGTGACCACCCAGTGCGCGAGGTGAGGTGCCAGGGAAAGCACGATGGCAGGGGCATGGCGCTTTGGCGTTTCTTGGAAGGCCTGCGCGCCGATCAACATCCCGATGTAGAGGAGGATTGGCAGGATCGCGACCGTCGGGATGAGAGCGAGCATCACGGAGACGATGCCCAGCCATGTGAGAATGATTACTGCGATGCCGGTGGCAGCCGAGTAACCGATGCGGCCGCCCATCGCCTTCCAACCGGGATGGCCGATGTAAACGGCGTTGATGAAGGGGTTTCCCATGATGCAGCCAATCAGGCTGATGACGCCGTCGGCGGTGAGCACGCGAGTGGTGGGGAATGCATCTCCGGCCACCTCGGCGCTCTCGACATTGTCGAGGGCTTCCACGAGGTCATAGATGCCAAAGGGGATCGCCGTGACCAGCAGGATGCCGAGGAACTGGAAGCCGCCGAAGACATGACCGAAGGCCGGCAAGGGGACACTGAAGCCGAAGCCCTTCAACGCCTCGGACAATGCCGTGCCGGTCATGCCGCCGTAGTTCAGGCCGAAGAGGTTCGAGCCCCACGCGATGAGGGTGCCCACCGCGATCGCGACGAGACCGGCCGGGACGCCCTTGTATTTCACGCCGCCAAACCAGCTCAGCAGGATCACCGCGAAACAGGTGATGCCGATGACAGGAGTCATGAACATTTCCACCGCCGGCTTCATTGAAATGAAGGTGACCGAGACGCCGGCCAACGTGCCGAGCAGCGCAGCGCGTGGGGTGACCTTGCGGATCCATGGGCCGACGAAGCCGCCGATCATCAGCACGAAGCTCTGGATGAAGACCCATGTTAGGCCGGCTTCCCAGCCTTTGATAGGATCGCCGGTTTGCAAGGTGATGGGCAGCATGATCACGAAGACCACCACGAACATGTGCGGCACGCTCGTTCCCGAGGGTAGCGCACAAACGTCGGTGCGTCCGGTTTTCTTCGCCAGCTTGTAGGCGAGCCAGGCGTAGTAACCGGTGCTCAGGCACAGCATCAATCCGGTCGCGGGCAGGATGCGGCCGAAGACGATATCGGCCGGCATCTTCAGGACGAAGAGCAGCAGGCCGGTGAGGGTGAGCAGGTTCACGAGGATATTCGTGCCGAACCCGAAGAAGGCGTTCCAGTCGCCCGGAACCCAGAGTTTTGGTTTGAAGCCGGTGTTCATGTCCGTTGGTTCGTTCTGTTAGACGGGATGGGAAAGGGTGTTTGGCAGTCAGCTCAGGGAAGCGAGGATCGAGCCTGAGTCGGTGACCCAGCCGAAGATGCCGCCCTGTGCCTTGATCATCTTCAGCCCCATTTCCTGGAATTCCGGAAAGTAGGAGCCGACGCAATCGGAGGGGACCAGGCACTCGTAGCCGCGATCGTTGGCCTCGCGGACGGTGGTATTGACGCAGACCTCGGTGGTGACGCCGGTGACGACGAGTTGGGTGATGCCGAGGTTTTGCAGGATGGCGTGGAGATCGGTGGCGAAGAAGGCTCCCTTGCCCGGCTTGTCGATGACCGGTTCACTTGGGAGCGGGTAGAGCTCAGGGATGATGTCATGACCCGCTTCGCCGCGGATGAGGATGCGGCCCATGGGGCCGGGGTCGCCGATGGTCTTGGCGGACTTGCCGCGGACCTTCTTTGCCGGGGGCAAGTCGGCGAGGTCCGGCCGATGGCCCTCGCGGGTATGGAGGACGGTCAGGCCTGCAGCTCGCCACGCGTCCAGGAGGATCCGGTTCGGCTCGATCGTGCGCCGGAGTTGCGACACGTCATTGCCGAGCATCTCGCCGAATCCGCCCGGTTCGAGGAAGTCACGCTGCATGTCGATGATCAGCAGTGCGCATTTCCCTGGTGAAAGTTCGAACGGGTAGGGTTCGGCGGGGATGGGGAGGAGATCGCTCATGGACGCGGGGCGGCGGGTTTCAGATCAAAAGAAGGCGGTGATGCCGGTGTGGAACTGGAACAGGTCGTTCTCGTCGTGGTCGCCATTGGGCGTGAGCACCAGATTGCCGTCTTCGAGGCCATCGTTACTAAGGTGATAGTATTTGACCCCGGCGTACCAGGTCCAATGGCCGTAGCCTTCCGGAATGAAGGTGAGCGGGACGCTGGCCTTGATGCCGGTGGAGACCACGGCAATGCCGGAGCCGCCGCCGGTGCCATTGAATTGCTGGTAGAAATCGTCATCGACGATGTTCATGAAGGTCGGGAACTCGAGCTTCACCGGGCCGATCTTCGCGGTCGGATTGATGCCGACGGTGAAGTAGAATGACTCCTCGGAGGTGAGGGGATTGAAGACGACCGTGGCCTTGTTTTCGAGCTCCTGCCAGTAGGCGATGTAGGGATTGAGAGCCCACGGTCCGAGCCACTTCGAGTCATCCATGCTCAGCTTCAGCTCCAGGTGGTGCGAGGTGGGGTAGGAATCCACCATGCTGTCGAAGGCGGTGTAGGTGGTGTCGAACTTGAAGATGTCCGCGAATTTGACCGTGAAGCCGAGGATGGGGTCGAACTCGTTCCAGCGGCCCGGATCCGCGCCCGATTTTTCACTGTGGATCGAGCTCCACATGCCGGCGGTCAGCGAGACATTGTCGACGAATCCGGTATCGCTGGAGTAGAGATTTACGAAGGCGAGAAGTAGCGGCTGGAAGATGACTCCGTCGTTTTCAACATTCAGTCCGCGGGGTGTGATGTAGTGGTCGGAGACATCGAGCTGGAACAGCACATTGACCTTTGACGGTGTCGCTGCAGGAGCGATGGCGGCAGGGGTAGACTCCGCTTCGCCGGCCAGCAGCGGGGAGGCGCTGCTGGCGGCGAGGACGAGGAGGGGAAAGGCACGAGAGGCAAGAGACTTCATCATGGCGGAATTCCTATTGGCACCGCGCATGCCATGCGTGAGAAAGAGAGTTGGTCGCTGATTTCTAGTGATTTGTGAGCTTATGGCGAACGGGGCGTGGCGGCGAAGCTGTCGCAAGTGTTCCAGCGTGCAACAGGTGCGACACTTATTGTGATCCGCCCGCGAGGTGGGGGAACTTCCGGTAGATCCGGCTGCGATGGATCTTCAGCAACCGCGCGGCTTCGGCGACGTTGCCTTGGGTTTGCTCGAGGGCGCGTTGGATAGCCGAGTGCTCGGCGGATTCGAGGTCGAAGCTTTCGGCTCTGGATGCAGCGGCAGGCTTGGGCCGTGAATCGAAAAGCTGCAGGTGCTCGGGCTGCACGGGCTTGCCGCCGGAGAGGATCAATGCCCGCTCCATCACGTTCTTGAGCTCGCGGATATTGCCGGGGAAATCGTGGGTGGCGAGGACGCCCAATGCGTCTGGCGAGATCGCGGGAACAGGGCAGCCCATTTCCGAGGAGAAGAGCTCAAGGAAGTGGCGGGCCAATATTGGCAGATCTTCGGGCCGATCGCGAAGTGGCGGCAGATCCACCGTGTAGCGAGCGAGGCGGAAGAAGAGATCCTGCCGAAAATCACCGCTCGTGATCTTTGACTGGAGATCGGCGTTGGTAGCACTCAGGACGCGGACGTCGACGCGGCGAGGCTTTGTTGCACCGACCGGAGTGACCTCGCCATCTTCCAAGACTCGCAGCAGCTTCGCCTGAAGCGTGGCCGGCATGTCGCCGATCTCGTCGAGGAACAGGGTGCCGCCATCGGCGAGTTCGAAGTAGCCCTTGCGATCGGAAGTGGCGCCGGTGAACGAGCCCTTCATGTGACCGAAGAACAGCGACTCCATCAGCTCCGAGGGGATGGCGACACAGTTCACGGGAATGAAGGCTGCCTCGGAGCGTGGGCTATGGTGATGGATCGCCCGGGCCACGAGCTCCTTGCCGGTGCCGCTTTCGCCAGTGATCAGCACGCTGGTCTTTCCGAACTGCTGGAGGCGCTCGATGTCGTCAAGGATGTGCTTCAGGTGCTTGCTGTGGCCCACGAAGCCGCCGATGCCCCAGCGCTCGGCTTCTTTTCTCGTCAGCGTGTGAAGCCGCTGGTTGGCGGTGTCGCGGGCCTGTTCGGCGTCACGGCGGCGGGTTACTTCGGCTTCGAGTTCGGTATTACGCTCCTTGAGTTCGCGGGTGAGGCGGCTGATCTTGAGATGAGTCGCCACTCGCGTGACAACTTCCTCGGCGTGGAAGGGCTTGTGGATGTAGTCCACTGCTCCCACCCGGAAGCCTTTCAGGATGCTCTCGGTTTCGTTGCGGCTGGTGATGAAGATGACCGGGATGTCGCGAGTCTCCGGCTCGGCCTTCAGTTCGCGGCAAACGTAATAGCCGTCGTGACCGGGCATCATCACATCGAGCAGGATCAGGTCGGGCTTGGCCTTTGCTGCGATGCGCAGGGCATCCACGGCATTCGAGACGGCGAAGATCTCGTGTCCTTCCTTCTCCAATACGTGGCTGATAAGGGATAGGTTTGCCGGGGTGTCATCGGCGACGAGGATGCGGCCTTCGGTCATGTGACTTGGATTTGGGCCAGCACGCGCTGGATCGTTTTCATGTCGTAGCTGGCGACGAATTCCCGCAAATGCTGGGCCAGTCGCTCTCCTGGCGGGCCGAGCGCTTCGACCTCGCCGAGGCAGTTCTTGAGAACCGTGGCGCTATGGAGTTCAGCCGCCATCATCATTCGCGTGGCGAGTTCCTCGGGGAGAACAAGCGCACTGAAATCGATGCTCTCCGTCCTCTCCACGGACGCTGGCACCGGATCGCTGACGAACTCAACACCGAGATGTTGGTGCAGAACCGAGTAAATGCGCTCCGCTTGGAACGGCTTCGCCACGAAGTCATCGCAGCCAGCCTTGAGGCATTGCTCGCGCTGATGCACCAAGGCCGAGGCTGAGGTGGCGATCACCTTGATTCCGGTGGTGCCGAACTGCTGGACAATCCGTCGCGTGGCCTCAATGCCATCGAATTCCGGCATCCGGACGTCCATGAAAACGATCTGCGGACGTGACACCCCGGTCACCTCCACGGCTTGCCTGCCATGCTCGGCCAGCACGACTTCGCAGCCCACCTGCGTAAGCATGGTGGCCAGCACGTCGCGGTTTTCCGCAATGTCGTCGACCACCAGTGCCTTCACCCGGTGCCCCTCGGCCAGATGTCGCGTCTGTCGCTGAAGGATGACCGGCTTAGTGGACTCGCCGACCGGCGGGAGCTTCAGTGTGAGCCGGAAGGTCGAGCCGTGGCCCGGTTCTGAATCGAGTGTGAGCTTGCCGCCGAGGATTCCGGCTTGGCGCTTCGAGATGGCGAGACCAAGACCGGTGCCGGTCTCCGCGTGGCGGCCCGGGCCTTGCTGGAAGGGCTCGAAGATTCGCTCCTGCAAGCCTGGCTCGATGCCGGGCCCGGTGTCCTCCACCTCGAATACCCAAGGCTCGCCCTCCTGAAGAATCCTCAGCGTGACGCGGCCTCGCTTGGTGAACTTCACCGCGTTGCCTAACAGATTGATCAGGATCTGGCGCAGCTTGCCCTCGTCACCGTGGACTAACAACGGGCGGCCCAATGCGGGAGCATCGAGCCGGAGGCCGAGCTGTTTCTCCTCTGACGGGTTTTGGAAGATCGCGATCAGCTCATTGGCCAGCGCGTTCAGGTCGAAGTCGGCACGCGTGACGTCCATCCGACCGGCATCGATCTTGGAAAGATCGAGGATCTCATCAATCAGATGCAGCAGGTGATTTCCGCTGCTGAGGATGGTCGCGATCATGTCGCGATGGAAGGGCGGCAGCGCGGTGTCGCGGGCAAGGATCTGCGAGTAGCCGAGGATGGAATTCATCGGCGTGCGGATCTCGTGGCTCATGCTGGCGAGAAACTCCGACTTCGCCTTGTTCGCCGACTCGGCCGAAGCTTCAGCTTCCTTCCGAACGAGAATCTCGCCTAACAGGGCCTCATGAGATGCTTTCAGCTGCGCCGACCGGCGCGCCTCCAGCCACAGGTAGGCGGCCAGCAGCCCGGTGATGGCCGCCCCGGTCAAGCCGACGATCCATGGCAAGGCGGCCGCGTCCCGGCGGCGCAACAGAGGGTCGGGTTCGAAGTGGAGGTTCCAGTGACGCCCCGCGAACTCAACCGGAGTCGTCCATGAAAGCGCGCCTTCCCAGCGCTCGCCGGACTGCCGGTAGATGGTGCCGCCAGCCGCGGGATCCTCAATGGTGAGCAGGACGCCATTGTTACCCACCGGGCGGAGGGTTGACTCGATCAGGTCGCCAATGCGGAAGACGGCGGTCGCGAATCCGGACAAGTTCTCCCGTCGTTGTTCGACAGTCGTTGCAGGACTCTGGTAGAGAGGCAAGAAAACCACGAACCCCGTCTGTGAGCCTGGCTCCTGGGCCAGCCGAACTGGCGCAGTGGCGGTGGGTTCGCCGGTGTCGCGGGCTTTCTCCAAGGCTGCGCGCCGGATCGGTTCCGAGCCGACGTCAAACCCCAGCGCCGGAGCGTTTCTTGCCAGACTTTCCAGATAGAAGACAGGGAAATACTCGTCGCGAGGGCTCGCCGGAGCGAAGTGCACCCCGGATGATTCCTCGGTGAAGGTGAAGTCCGCGAAGCCCTCGGCCCGGGCCTTGGCCTCCCAATTTCCGCGATCCGCCGCCTTCACCCGCGGATCCCAAGCCAGCGCCTGGAGCTCTGGTTGGCGGGAAAGCGTCGGCTCAACGAAGGTGCGGAACTCGTTTCTAGTGACGTCGGAATCAGTTCGATAGAGCCCGGCGAGCGCGTGCAGCACCTCCATGGAGCGCAGGACTTGGCCGCGGATCAGCTCTGCCCGATCTTGCGCGAGCTTGCGAAGTTCTCGCTCCAGGGCTTCCTGCTGGCTGCGCTTTGTCTCCACGGCGAGCAGCACTGCCAGACATAGCCCCGCGACCAGCACCAGGAGCGCAGGCAGCTTGGCCGGGGAAATAGCAGGGGTTTTCGGGGCCATGCGCCGACCGGTAGGAGCACCGGACATGCCCGATTTGCCCCGGCGGTGATTTTTCAGGTGCGGGTGCCCCGCCACCGGACTATCCCGTGCCCATGCTTCTCGGCGTCAATATCGACCACGTGGCCACCCTGCGGCAGGCCCGCTACGCCCTGCTGCCGGATTCGCCGAATGCCGAGCCGTCGCCCCTGCAGGCGGCGCTCGATGCGCAGGATGGCGGAGCCGACTCCATCACCATTCACGTCCGGGCCGACCGCCGGCATATGCAGGACCGGGATGCGTTTGAGATCCGGAAGGGTTGTCCGCTGCCGCTGAACTTGGAAATGGGCGTGACGGCCGAGATGACCAAGCTCGCCCTGGAGTTGAAGCCGGAGTTTGCCTGTCTGGTCCCAGAGACCCGCGAGGAGGTCACCACCGAGGGTGGTCTCGATGTTGCCGGCCGGCTTGCCGAGGTAAAGGCCTGCGTGAAGACCCTTCAGGACCACGGGATCCGCGTTTCGCTTTTCATCGATCCGGATCTGCATCAGATCGAAGCCGCTTCGCATTGCGGTGCGGAGATGATCGAGCTGCATACCGGCTGCTTTGCCAATGCAGTTGACTCCGAACTGGAGCGCGAGATCGGTCGCCTGATCGAAGGTGCGAAGGCTGGCCACGCCGCGGGCATTCAGGTGAATGCGGGGCACGGCATCAACTACTCGAATATCTTCCGCCTCTTCACGGTACCTTATTTGGCCGAGCTCAATATCGGGCACACGATTGTCTCCCGGGCGATGCGGGTGGGTTTCACCGAAGCCGTGCGCGAGATGAAGGAACTCATGGCCGCCTACCCGGAAGCATGAAGCTGTTCGGAATCGGCATTGATGTGGTGGAGGTCGAGCGCATCGAGTCCTCGATGGCGGAGTTCGGCGAACGCTTCGCGACGAAAATTTTCACCGCAGCAGAGCGCGCTTATTGCGACTCCCAGAGACGTCCGGCGATTCACTACGCGGCCCGCTTTGCGGCAAAGGAAGCGGTGGCGAAGGCGTTTGGTACGGGAATCGGCAAGGAGCTTGGCTGGCTGGACATGGAGATCGTCCGCAAGGATAGCGGAGAACCTGGATTGGTGCTGAGCGGAATGGGGAAGGCGTATGCGGAGGGAAAAGGGATCGCTGAGGTGAAGATCAGCCTGACGCATGCACACCACTACGCTGCGGCGAATGCGGTGGCGCTGGGGGAGTGAAGTCTGCTGTTAGGCTTCGTTCCGATTACCGTGAGCTGGCTGAGAGCTTTTCCCGAAGTTTCATCAGTAGCAGGCCGAGCACGTTCTTGCCGGTGCCGTCGCCACCATCGCCCCAGTAGGAATCATTGGCGGTATGTTCGATGAGTTTGGCGGTGCCGGTGGAGAGAAGCAGTTCCTTCAGCTCCGCATGCTGGGTGAACTTGGCTTCAAGTGCTTGGCGCATGATGCCGACCTTCACGGCTTCCCAATCCTTGCGAAGCTTCTTCTTCCGGTCGCGGCCGAGTCTGGCTGCCAGCATCGGCGAGTTGGCTTTGCGGACTTCTTCCCGGTCGGCGGGGTTCTCAAATTTCTGAGCCTGGAAGTAGTGCTCGGAAGTCGGCCACTTCTTCTTGCCGAGGGTGATCGGGTAGGCGGCGAAGTTGGAGAATTCGCCGTAGGGATCGCCGACGCTGTAGAAATGGATGGGGGCTGCCATATCAAAGTGTCCGCAGCATCTCCAGTGCCTCGTGGAGCTTCTCGCGCGTGCCGGTTGATGCGAGGCGAGGGAAACGTGTTCCCTCAAGCATGATGTAGTCGCCGCCGCGCTGGAGCATCAGACGTTGGCCCTTGATCTCGACCGAGGCGACGCCCTTTCCAGCGGCGACCAGACGGATGCGGCCGACGGTGATCAAATTCTCCGCGGGTTCCGGCAATCGGCCGAAGCGGTCGCGCCAGCGGGCTTCCATTTGGTCGAGGTCCTTTTCGATCATGCTCTCGGCCAGCTCCCGGTAGGCGCTAACGCGGAGCTGAGTCTCATCTAGCCAGCCGCTCGGCAGGTATGCGGGAAGCAGGGGGCCATCGCCGGAGCCACGGGCAAACTCTGCTTCGGAGAAGGCCACGAAGTCGCTGCGGAAGGTGGCTTCAACCCGGACTTTTGGCGTCTTTCCTTGGAGTCGGTCCACCGACTGCCGGAGGAGTTGGCAATAGAGATCGAAGCCGACGGCGGCGATGTGACCGCTCTGCTTGGTGCCTAAAAGATTGCCCGCGCCGCGGATCTCGAGGTCGCGCATGGCGATTTTGAAACCGGAGCCGAGGGCCGTGTACTGCTTGATGGCGTGGATGCGCTTCCGGGCGTCACCGGCGGTGATGAAGTCGCGCGGAAGAAGGAGGATGGCGTAGGCCTTTTCCCCGGCGCGTCCGACGCGACCACGGAGCTGATAGAGATCGGCGAGACCGAAGCGGTCGGCACGGTCGATCAGGATCGTATTCGCGTTCGGGATGTCGATGCCGGTCTCGATGATGGTGGTGGCGAGCAGGATGTCGGCTTCGCCGTGGACGAAGTTCCGCATCACCACTTCCAGCTCGTCCTTTTCCATCTGGCCGTGGCCGACGAGGATGCGCGCTTCGGGAACGAGTTCTTGAAGCTTCTTCCGCATCATCTCGATGCTCTTGACCCGGTTGTGCAGGAAGAAAACCTGACCACCTCGCTTCATTTCCCGCAGGATGGCGTCGCGGATGATCCGCTCGTCGTATTGCACCACGCTGGTGTGGACGGGCACCCGGTTCGGCGGCGGCGTGTCGATGGTGGACATGTCGCGCGCGCCCATCAGCGCCATATAGAGCGTCCGCGGGATCGGCGTGGCGGAGAGGGTCATCACGTCGATGCTGCGGAACAGCTCCTTGAACTTCTCCTTATGCTTCACGCCGAAACGTTGCTCTTCATCGACCACCGCTAGGCCCAGGTTCTTGAAATGCACGTCGCCTGAAATCAGGCGGTGGGTGCCGATCACGATGTCCACGGAACCATCGGCAAGTCCTTGAATGGTTTCGCGCACTTCGCTGGGCGTTCGGAAACGATTGAGCAAGTCGATGCGGACGGGGTAGTCGCTCATGCGCTCGCGGAAAGTCCGCCAGTGCTGCTCGGCGAGCACGGTGGTCGGCACCAGAATGGCGACCTGCATCCCGCCGGTGGCCGCCTTGAAGGCCGCGCGGATGGCGACCTCGGTCTTGCCAAAGCCGACGTCGCCGCAGATGAGGCGGTCCATCGGTTTGGCCGACTCCATGTCGCGCTTCGATTGCTCGATCGCGCGGCGCTGGTCCGGCGTCTCGGTGTAGTGGAAGGAATTCTCGAACTCCCACATCCAGCGCGAATCGGGTGGGTGGGGGATGCCGGGCTCGGCTTGGCGCTCGGCCTGCACGCGCAAGAGCTGGGCGGCGTAGTCGAGAATCGATTTCTCGGCGCTCTTGCGGATGTTCTTCCACGCCGCGCCGCCGAGCTTGTTGAGTTCGGGTGTCTTGCCGCCGAGGCCGACATACTTGGCGACGAGATGGGCTTGGTCGATCGGGACGGCGAGCAGGCCGCCATCCTTGTATTCAATGGAGATTTCCTCGCCGCTTTCTCCCGGCGCGATGCCACGAAAGCGACCGATGCCGTATTCGTAGTGCACCACCAGGTCGCCCTCCTCGATGTCATCAAGTGAGGCACGGGCGGTGAGAATACGGCGTGCTTCCTGGCGACTGCGCTTGATGGTGCCAGGCGTGCGATAGCGGCCGAAGAGTTCGCTGGAGGAAAGCACCGCCATCTGCGCAGCGGGAACGGTGAAGCCCTGGATCAGCTCGCCGCGCAGCCGCACGACATCTGCCACGGCCTCGTGGCCGGCGAGCTCGATGAAACGGTCTTCCTCGCCCTTGTTAGAGAAGACCATGCCGACCCGCCAGTTTTGCGAGCGCCACTCATCGATCTGGTCGAAGAATCGCTGGCGGCGGCTTTGTTCGAGCACGAAGTCGCCGGCTTCGAAGCTGCCGAGCGGACTGCCGAAGCAAGCGGTGGTGAAGTCTTCCTCGCCGGCTCCTTCAAGGGCCCCCGAAATGACCCGAACCTCGGCCTCGATATCCGCGTCCTCGAAGGCAATCCGGACATCACCCTTTCTCACATACTCGGCGACCGTGGCTTCCAACTCCGGCTCGGCGAGCAGCAATTCGGCTTGAGCGAGCTTTCCGACCGATGCCTGCGTATCGACGTCAAACTCGCGAAGCGAATCGACCTCGTCGCCGAAAAATTCGATCCGCAGCGGTCGCCCACCTTGCCACGGAAAGACATCCACGATGCCACCTCGAACGGCAAATTGGCCGCGGCCTTGGACCGTGGTGACGCGGTCATAGCCGTGGGCGGAGAGCTTGGCCGCAAGGTCCAACGGATCAGCGCCAGCACCTTGCTTCACCACGATCCGGCTTCCGGCCAGCTCGTTGGGAGCAGGCGCTCCTTGGGAAAACGCCTCGGCACCGCAGAGGATCACGCAGGCATCGCGTTGGGCGGCCATGTCCAGGACTTCCAGCCGCACCGCTGCTGCTTCGGGGTCCGAAAGTTGGCCTCCTTCCAACTCCACCGGCATTTCCGGCAGATCCGCCGCGTCAATACCCCAGAGTTCAAGCTCCGCGGCGAGCCGCTCGCGCTGGCGTGGCGCGTCGCAGACCAGCCACAGACGCTTCTTTCCGGAGTCTGTTAGATGCCGGCAAACCACAGCCGCGAGCCAGGCGTGGGCTGCTTCGTCGGTGTGATCAAACACGACACCTCCCGCACCCGAGGCCGCGAGGGCCAGGCGCTGCCTGAAATCCGGCTGCCCGATTGCCCGCTGCAGCCAGTCGTCCTGGTCATCCGCCTTGCGGGGCACGCGTGTTCCCTAAACCGCATTTGCCGTTGGCCAAGCGAGAAAACGGCGGTGTGTGGCGAATTCGCCACCCGAAAGCTCATTCGTGTGACATCTGCGGCATGCTACACCGACGGTGCGGATTGTTTGAAACTCCTGACTATCCATGAGAATTGACATTGTCACCGACACCTTTGCTCCCGACGTGAATGGCGTGGCCATGACGCTCGGTCGGCTCTGCGACGGCCTTCGCCGGCGCGGGCATCTCGTTCATGTGATTCGGACTGGTGAAGGTGGGGGACGGGGCGAAACGATCGCGGCCTCGGTGGCACTGCCGCTGTATAAGGAAGTGCGGATCGGCCTGCCCGGCCCCTTCAAGCTCCGCAAACGCTGGATGAAGCGCCGCCCGGACGCGATCTATGTCGCCACCGAGAGTCCACTCGGCATTTCGGCGCTCAAGACTGCCAATGCGCTGGAGATCCCGGTGGCCACGGGCTTTCACACGAATTTCCACCAGTACATGGAGCAGTATCGCCTCGGTGGCCTCCAACCGGCGGCGATGGCCTATCTGAAGAAGGTCCACAGCCGGGCGAATCTGACCATGGCTCCCACTCGTGACGTGGTGGACATGCTTGAGCGCGAGGGCTTCCAGAATGTCCGCCTGCTCGGTCGTGGCGTGGACACTGAGCTCTTCCATCCTGCGAAGCGCGACAGCGCCCTGCGTGCTTCTTGGGGGGCTCGCGAGGGCTCACCGGTGGCGATCATCGTGGGCCGGGTGGCTGCGGAGAAGAACCTGCCGTTTGCCATGGAATGCTTCCGCAAGATGCGCGAGCGTTTGCCGGATCTGGCGTGCGTGGTCGTCGGGGACGGCCCGCTGCGGGAGAAGCTCCAAGCTGAGCATTCCTTCGTCCATTTCGCGGGTGTGCAGACCGGCGAGGACCTCGCCCGTCACTATGCCTCGGCTGATATCCTGCTCTTCCCGAGCGAGACCGAAACGTTTGGCAATGTTTTGTTAGAAGGAATGGCCAGCGGTCTGGTGACGGTGAGTCATGACTACGCTGCCTCCGGCCGCCACGTCGCTCAGGACCGCAACGGACTCAAGGCACCGAAGGGCGACCGCGAGGCATACCTCGGCGAGTGCTTCGCTGCCCTGCATCGATGGAGCGATGATGCCTTTCGCACCGAGGCCCGCCTGACCACGGAAAGCCTGGGCTGGGACCAGGTGGTGGAGTCATTCGAGAATCACTTGCAGGAGGCTTGCGAATCCCGCGGACCAGTGACGCTCACGCTCAAGGAAAAGAGCAAGCGCCCTAAGCGGAACTTCCGCACGATCTTCATCTCCGACGTCCACCTCGGCACCGAGGATGCGAAAGTCCATGAGGTCATCGATTTCCTCAAGCACACTCGCTGCGAGAAGCTGGTGCTGAATGGCGACATCATCGACGGCTGGGCTCTCAAGCGGGGTGGAAGATGGCGCAAGCGTCACAGCCGGTTCATTCGCACCGTGCTCAAGAAGATGGAGAAGGATGAAACGGAAGTGATCTACCTGCGGGGCAATCACGATGACATTCTCGACCGCTTTCTCCCGCTGGCCTTTGGAAAGATGCGATTCGTGAAGGAACACATCCACCAGGGGGTGGATGGGAAACGCTACCTGGTGGTACACGGCGATGGCTTCGACAGCGTCTCGACCAACCACAAGTGGATCGCCGTGATCGGGGCGGTCGGCTATGATCTGCTGCTCAAGGCGAATCGCGTCTACAACCAGTATCGTGCGTGGCGAGGCAAGGAATACTATTCGGTAAGCAAGGCGATCAAAGCCAAGGTCAAATCGGCGGTGAACTTCGTCGGTGAGTATGAGATCCAGCTTCAAGACCTCGCGCGGAAGAAGCATTGCGACGGTATCATCTGCGGCCACATCCACACGCCGGAGGACAAGCAAGTCGGCGAGATCCGCTATCTGAATTCCGGCGACTGGGTGGAGAGCCTGACCGCAATCGTGGAGCATCACGATGGACGGCTTGAGCTGATCCGCCATCAAGAGTTCATGGCGGAGCTTGCATCCGAAGTCCGGCAAGGCCGCGGGGAAGCGTCTAACGTCATCGAGATGGAGCTTTCAGCCTGAGCGTGCAGCCGGCGACTGCGTACTTGCAGCGCTTCCCGGAGATAGATAGCAAGCTACTCTGATGGAGTTGCTGCCTGCTCGTACGCCTTTTGCTCTTCGCCTTCTCTTGGCGGTGGCGTCCGGAGGCATTTATGCCTTAGCCTATCCACCGGTTGGTTGGCGCTGGCTGGTGTTGCCGGGTGTGTTAGGACTGTTGATCGCTCTCCAAGGACAGCGCGGGTCAAAGGCTCTTGCGATTGGCTTCCTCCATGGCTTGGCGGTCTTCGCCGTCGGACTGTCGTGGCTTTACGAACTCTTCGCGGTGTGGGCGTTCTTTCTATGGGTCGTCTTGGCGGTCTTTCCCTCGATGTTTGCCCATTTCCAAGGGCTTGCCTCACAGCGCGGCGTCAAGGGGTGGCACTTCGCGGCCTTCACCGCGGCCAACTGGGGGAGCTGGGAATATATTCGCTCGGAACTCTTTTGGCTCAAGTTCCCGTGGTTGAGTGTGGGATCGGCCATCGGACCGAATGGCTGGCTGCCGTGGATAGGAGTCTATGGTGTGGGTGCCCTCGTCGTCTTCGGGACCGCGTTAATCTCGCTGCGGCATTGGAAGGGTGGAGGGGCGTCGTTTGCGCTTGTGCTGGGTGCTTGTCTGGTTGTGTCTCGTCATGCGGAGCCACGTGACGACGATCCGGCCACGGTGAAGCTCGGCGGGATTCAGGGGGAAGAGGGCACGCTTCAGGACCTCCTGGCTGCGACCAGAACGCTGCTGCCTGAGGGGCTTCACTACGTGGTGTGGCCTGAGTATGCGGTGCCCTACGACATCCGTGCGAACGTGAAGGAATGGAATCTCGTCCAGCAACTCTGTCGTGACCGCGATATCACGCTTACCTTCGGCACCCAGCGTCATGAGGCGGGCGGCGAGGTGTGGCGCAATATTGCGCTCACTGTCGATCCCAGTGGAGCGCGTGGTGAACACAACAAGGTTCATCCCGTGCATTTTTTCAATGACGGAGTCGCCGGCACGACGGCGCTGCCGATTGAGACTCGCCATGGAAAGGTGGGGACGCCAGTCTGTTTCGATTGTGACTACGAGGGCGTTGTCCGGCACATGACTGCAGCTGGAGCAGAGATGTTCGTCGTTCCCGTGATGGATGCGAAACGATGGACCGCTCGCCAGCACGATCAGCATGCGGAGCTGATGCGGATCCGCGCCTGTGAGAATGGCCGGTGGATGTTTGTTTGCACCACCTCAGGCGTGTCCCAGGTGATCGATCCGAGCGGGATGGTCCATGGCCGCCTCGGCGCGATGGTGGAAGGTGTCCTCACCGGCTCGATGCGGCGGGAGTCGGGACTTACCTTCTACACCCGCCTTGGCTGGCTGACCCCATGGTTGGTTCTCGGAACCGCAATCGCGTCTTGGATTTTGCTGCTTTGGCCGAAGCGTCGTGACAAGGCGGAGGAAGGCGTGCCTGCGTGACGAGCTATCGCCGTGGGATTGGCGGCGGACCGGGGCGGATGAATTCGTGGTCAGTCAGGGTCTTGAGGAAGGCGACTAGTGCGGCTTTGTCTTCGTCGCTGAGTTGCAGGCCTTCGGTGGGATGCTTTGCGAGATTCGGATCGAGGGTAGGGCTCCGGGTCAGGCCATGGTCGTAATGATCGATCACTTCCTCCAACGTAGTGAAGCGGCCGTCGTGCATATAGGGCGCGGTGCGCGCGACATTGCGGAGGGAAGGCACGGCGAACTTGCCGCGGTCACCTTCGAGCTTGGTGGCATCGAAGCGGCCGGCGTCCTTGCTGAGCGACAGGCCATTGTTCGCGAAGGCGGCGCTTTGGAACATCGGGCCGCCGTGGCAATGGAAGCAGTCGGCGCCGCGTTGGCCGCGGGCGGGATCGAACTCGGTGTTGAAGAGTTCGGCTCCGCGTTGCTCTTGGGACGTGAGCGGCGCTTGGCCGCGCATCGCGCGGTCGAATTTCGAGTCGTCTGAGACCAAAGTCAGCAGGAACTGTTCGAGCGCTCGAGACAGCCGGTCGGCATTGATTTCCGGTGAACCAAACGCGTCTTCGAACATCTCGTGGTAATGCTCGCCACTCTCGATGGCCTTCACGACTTCAGGCAGCGTCGCGTGCATCTCGACCGGATTTTGGATCGGCTCAAGGACTTGCGCGCGCAGAGTCGGAGCACGGCCGTCCCAGAAGTACGATGACTTCCACGCGAGATTGTAGAGTGGCATCGACTGCCGCGTGCCGATGTCGCCCAAGGCACCGGGGCTGAAGGTCCGTGCGTCGCTGAAGAAATGGCGGCGATCATGACAATCGGCGCAGGACTGCGTGCCATTGCCGCTGAGGTCGCGGTCATGAAAGAGCCGCTCGCCGAGGATCACACCCTCCTCGGTGAGCGGATTATCCAAGGGTAAAGCAGGGCGGGGGAAGCTGGCGGAAAAGCGGAAGCGATAGGGGGTGGCATCGGGGGCGATCAAGGCGTTGGCCTTGGCTGCGGCTTCCTGTCGGGTGGGGGTAGGTTGCACGCTCTCGACGCGGAAGGCCTTTGGCAGATTCGCCTTCAAGGTCGCCGCCAACGAGTCGCCCGGGCGCGAGTGGGTGGTCGAGGCCTCGGCGGTGATCGTTAACTTGGCGAAGATTTCGGAGGCGTCGAAGCCGAGATGAAGCGTTTGGTCGCGCTGGAGATCGAGTTCCAGAGGGAGCTCCACCGTCATGAGGTTCTCATCATTGGCGACATGGAAGGAATAGCCGCTGAGGCCGCCGTCCTTGCCGCGCCACATGCCCTCGACCGCGGCGAAAATATAGCCGCCCTGCCAGCCCCAGTGCATGCCATTGACCGAGGGATTGAGCGGGTGGCCTGCGGGGTAAGCAGCCGGGTCGCCTTTGTTGGTCTCAGGGGGCACGCCGATGTGAAAGCGGAGGCGGGTGAACTTACCGGCCGGGATGTCCGAGAGTGCGAATCGTGTCCGGCCCTCGCGCAGGCTGACGAAGGCAGCCCACGATTCGGCGCTGAGCCAGTTGCCATCGGCGGCCATGAGCTCGGCCCTGGAGAGGATCAGGTCGCAGCGGGTCAGCGAGACCCGCTGGCTGTTTTGGGTCTCCAGCGAGAGGGTGTCGAAGGCCAGTGGCTTGGCGCCAAACGTCGGCCGCACCTCGATGTCCAGCCGCTGTCCGGCGTGGAGCACGGACGAGATGGCCAGCAGGAGGAGAGCGGGGAGCCGGGCGGTCATTGGCGGCATCCTGCCAGAATCATCATGAATGGACCATGAATGAATGCGAGATTCATCGTGGATTCATGAAGCGGATGCTAGTTTCCTGTCCGCCGATGCGACTGCTGATTGCCGACGATGAACCCGACCTGCTCCGAGCCCTCTGCGAGGCGATGCGTGAGGAAGGCCATGCCGTGGACGAGGCCATCGATGGCACCGAGGCGCTCTACAAGGCGACCGAGTGGGATTACGACGCAGTCATCCTCGACGTGATGATGCCGGGACTTGACGGCTTTGAGGTGCTCAGCCGTCTTCGCAAAATCAAGAAGACGCCGGTGCTGATGCTGACCGCTCGGACCAAGGTGAACGATCGCGTCCACGGTCTTGACGCCGGGGCGGACGACTACGTTTCCAAGCCCGTGGACCTCATCGAGCTGGCTGCCCGGGTCCGGGCGATCATCCGGCGCGGGCAAGGCGACGCGAGTTCCTTAATCACGATCGGTGATGTCACCATCGATACGGCGGCCCGGCGGGCGACC
Source organism: Luteolibacter sp. Y139 (assembly GCF_038066715.1). NCBI lineage: Bacteria > Pseudomonadati > Verrucomicrobiota > Verrucomicrobiia > Verrucomicrobiales > Verrucomicrobiaceae > Neoluteolibacter > Neoluteolibacter soli. Next base: position 542,008 of record NZ_JBBUKT010000002.1, read on the forward strand.
AAGGGCGGCGAAGCGGTCACTCTCACCGGCGGCGAGTATCCGTTGCTAGAATACCTTGCCCGCCGTCGTGGGAAAACCGTCACCCGCACGGAGATCTACGACCACCTCTACGACGAGAACGACACGCCGCTCTCCAACATCATCGATGTGCAGGTTTCCAATCTCCGCAAGAAGCTTGGCTCCTCCTTCATCACCACCTACCGCGGCCAAGGCTACAGCATCGACGCATGATCTTTCGCAAGTCCATCCGCTGGCGAATCCAAGCTTGGCATGGCCTGCTGCTGCTGGCGATGACGGTCGCTTTCGGCGTCACTGCTTACCGGTTGGAGCAGACCAATGCCTTCCGGCGCTTGGACGATGATTTGAAAGGGCATATCGGCCTGTTGACTGCCGTCTTGGAGAACGGCGGGCCGCCGCGATCCGGCGGAGGCGGCCCTGATGGAGGCGGTCCTGATGGGGGAGGCGGCTTCGGCGGTGGAGGACCGAGAGGAGGCCGTCCCGACAATGAAGACGAGCGGCCACCACCTCGAGGTCAACGCCGCGGGCCGCCACCGGGATTTCAGGCACCCGAGATCGCCACTGCTTTCTCGCAGGCCGATCCCGACCCTTACTATTTTCATGTCTGGACCCGCGATGGTGGCCCCCTGACAAAATCAGCCACTGTTCCCGGGTGGATTCCTCTGCCTGTAGGCGGGACCATGGATCCCAAGTCACGTCTGAGGGCTGGCTACCGCGAGGTCTATCTTTTCACTCCACCCGGAGAATGCATTCTGGTGGGGAGATCAGCGGCATCGGTGGACAAGGCGATGCGCGAGTTTGCCTGGAAGACTGCTGGGATTGGGGGCGGGCTATGGGTCGTCGGGCTTGCCGTGGGCTGGTGGATTTCATCGCGGGCGCTGCGACCCATCTCTGCCATCAGCGCGGCTGCGAGCCGAATTTCGGAAGGCAATCTGAAGGAACGCATTCATACGCCCGAGACGGAAAGCGAGCTCGGGAGGCTGGCGTCTTTGTTAGATCAAACCTTCCAGCGTCTCGATGCTGCGTTTGATGAACAGGCGCGCTTTACTTCGGATGCCGCCCACGAACTGCGCACTCCGGTTTCGATCATTCTTGCCCAATCGCAGCTCGCGCTATCGCGGGAACGTGACAACGCCTATTACCGTGAAACCATCGAGACAGCCCAACGAGCTGCCAAGCGGATGCAAGGGATGATCGAGTCGCTGCTACAGCTTGCCGTGCTCGACGCAGCGGCCGGCGCGTCTGACCTGAACCCCGGCGACTTGGCAAGTGAATGCCAGGAACATCTTCCAGCCCTCCGGGTGCTGGCCGAGGAAAAGAACACGACTCTCCGTGCGGACCTTCAGCCGGCGGCATGTTGCATGAATGCCGAGCAGGTCGGGCAGATCCTCACGAATCTCGTGGCCAATGCCGTGAAGTTCTCGCCAGCGGGCTCGGAGATACGCGTCACTACCGGGAGCCTCGATGGGAAGGCCTACCTTTCCGTGCAGGACAATGGCCCCGGTATTGCGGCAGAGCATCAGCCGCATTTGTTCGAGCGCTTCTATCGCACGGATCGTTCGCGCAGCAGCGCCACCGGCGGCACCGGGCTGGGGCTGGCCATCTGCAAGCGCATTGCCGATGCGCACGGCGGCACCCTCTCGGTGAAAAGCGTGGATGGAGAAGGCAGCGAATTTCTTTTGGAAATGCCGTCATTCACCTCGGGTTCATGATGGGTTTGTTAGGACAGGAGCATGACACGGCTCCTCCTCTTACTCCCTCTGCTTCTCGGCACCGCTCACGCTGATCCCAAGCTTACGAGCTGGTATACGGCTCAAGCGGGCAAATACGCCCGGATCCAGGAAACCGATGCCGAGGCGGTCGCGGGCACTTCGAAGACGACGTGGACTCGCACCTCCGGGCCATTCACGCTGGCGCAGACAACCCCCGCGTATGCGGGACCGACCCAGATCGACTACAGCACGAACTGGGTCTATGTGCGAACGCCGTCCCTGGGTACCTACACCATGGGCCCTTGGTACGACAACGCGGCCAAGACCCAGCTCTTCATCAACGTCCCGAAGAACCAAGGGCTCATCATCCGCATCCCGCGTGCCGCGCCCGTCATCCCAGCCACCAAGACGCAGATCAATGGCCTGAACGTCGGCGGGGTGATGCAGCCGGGCGCGGGATACTATGTCGACGGGGTGGCGATGTATGATCCGACCGACGGCTTCAGCTACAGCGGTGGCAGCGAGACTTCTCCCGGCACCGGACAGTGGCATCGCGACGCCTACGTCAACGAGAGCATCACCTTCGACTACTCGATGGCGCACCAGCAGAACACCGGTTTCTACCACAATCATGCGAACCCGCTGGCGTTGCGCTATCAGCTCGGCGACGCGGTCAGTTTCAACAGCAGCACGAAGAAGTATGCCGAGACCATGAGCCCCACGGCCCACTCGCCGATCGTGGCGTGGATGATCGATGGACTGCCAGTTTATGGCCCCTATGGCTACGGCACCGCGATGGATGCGAACAGCGGCGTGCGCCGCATGGTGGGGGGCTTTGTGAAGCGTGACGGGACCACTACCGGAGTCGATAATATCACCACCGCAGGCCGGACGCTGCCAGCGTGGATGCTGCGCAACAATGGCAACACCAGTGCTGCCGGTCCTGCGGTGAATGCGACCTATCCGATGGGCCGCTATATCCAGGATTGGGCCTACCTTGGCGACCTGCAGAAGAGCGCGGGCGTAAACTACCAGCAGGGCGTCGACTTCGACCTGAATGAATACAATGTCCGCTACTGCGTGACGCCGGAATTCCCGAGCGGCACTTGGGCTTACTTCGTGAACATTTCCAGCACCGGCACGCCGCAGTTTCCCTACATGTGCAATCGCTGGTTCTACGGCACGCCCACCGGCGGCAAGGTGAACAGCATCACCGAGACGGTCACGAGCCAGTTCGTGGGTGGCCCCAGCCGTCCGCTGACGGTGAATACGCCGTCGGTCAGCGGCACCAGTGTCACGATGACCTGGAATGCCGTGGAGGGCGGCACCTACTCGGTGGACGCGTCGACCAATGGCACGACATGGACGAACAAGGCGACTGGATTGACCGTGAGCAACGCCAACACCAAGTCGAACACCCACACGGCTCTCAGAACCAGTGGCACCGAGCAAGGTCGCGTGCAACGCACCGCGCTGGCGACCTACGACACGACGGGCGTGGTGACACCAACCGTTTCGCAGACTGCGACCACCAGCTATAATCTTGGAACCCCACCGACCGCGCCAACGCTGACGACCATTTCGGCTCTTGTGGGTGCGACCGAGGACACCGCATTCACCATCTCCTATGCGAGCCTCGCTGCCGCCGCGGATGAAGCAGACGCCAATGGCGACACGATCAGCTTCCGGATCGAGTCCGTGCTGTCCGGAACGCTGACGAAGAATGGCAATCCTGTCAGTGCGGGCAGCGCCTTGATTTCCACCGGCGAATCCGTGGTGTGGACGCCGGGGGCAAATGAAAATGGCACACTCGCCGCCTTCACCGTGAAGGCGTGGGATGGATCGCTGGCGTCCAGCAGCGCGGTGACGGTAAATGTCCAGGTGACTTCAGTCGCAGATTCCGTCCAGTGGGATGGTAGCGCTGGCACTGGCGATTGGGCGACGGCAGCGAACTGGCTGGACAATGCCGTGCCAGCATCGGGCGACGTGGTGAACTTCACCGGGGCTGCACCACTCTCGATTGGACTTGGAGCAGAGCGGAGCATCGCCGGCCTGAGTCTTTCGGGCAACTCGGCCTACAACTTCAGCGGTGGCTCCTTCATTCTGGCAGAGGGAGGCTCCCTCGTGACTGCTGATCCTTCGGCGGGAACCATCGTTCACAGCATCGGCAGCCCGGTGAGTTTCCAGGGATCGGGTGAAATCGCCACGTCGCTGAATGCGAACCTCCAGATCACGGGAAATCTGACGGCTTCTTCGGTTCTGACAAAATCGGGCGCGGGCAAGCTCGTGCTCGGCGGGACCGCTTCAGCCGTTGAAGTCAGGGTGGAGCAGGGCGGCATCCTTCATGCCAGTGGTGGCACGGCGTCCCTATCCGTGAACAAATTCTACGTCGGTTCGGCGACGACGACAGGAATCCTCACTTTGACGGATGGCGCGGGCCTCTCCACCGCAGATATCCAGCTCGGCATCAGCGGTGGAGGCACCGGGACGCTCAACATCAGCGGAGCAGGCACCACGGTTGCCGCGAGCGGCTTCATCTATGGTAATGACGACAGCACGGTCTCCATCTTTGGCGGTGGCTCCGTTTCGCTGAATGGATTCAGGAACGTGACGGCAACCGTGGACAACGGGAAACTCATGTTCAACCAGACGACCTACAGCTCGGCGAACTTCGTCATTGCCAGTGGTGGCGCCACGATGGGGGCCAGCAGCGACAGCGCCAATCTCACGGGGACCATCAGTGGTAGCGGTGACCTGACGGTGTCCGGGGCCGGCGAACTCCAGATCACTGGCACTCACACCAGGACCGGCAATACCATTGTCCAAGATGGCACGCTCCGGATGGCCTCCGCCAGCCTGGACGATGGTGCGGACGTTTCAATCGCCAGCAATGCCAAGCTGGATCTCTTCTTTACTGGTTACGACGCGATCGGAGAGCTCTTCATCGGTGGCGTCCGCCAGGTCCAGGGCACTTGGGGCAGCCTGTCCTCCAATGCCGATCACAAGACCTACCGGATCACGGGCACGGGCATCCTTGTGGTTACGCAAGGACCGACCGCCTTTGAAAACTGGACCGCCACTAATGGACTGACTGGAGCCAATGCCCAAGAAGGCGCCGATCCCGACCAAGATGGCTTGGCCAATGTCCTAGAATGGCTGCTTGGTGGGAATCCGACTGCGAACGACGCGGGCAGCAAGCAACTCGCCGTCGCCCGGGATGGAGGTTTCCTGACGGTCACGTTCCCACGTAGCGACGACAGCGAGGCTGAATTGGACACTTACCTCCAATACACCACGGATTTCGTGACCTGGACTGATCTGGGGGTTTCTTCGGCCGATTGGACCGCCGCGGACGGGTCCTCGCTGACGATCACGGAAAATGGCAGCGACCTCGACACGATCACCGTGAAAATCCCGATTGGCGGAAAAACGAAGATCTTCGTGCGGCTGGCCTCGGAGATTGAGTGAGTTCCGCTGCTGTCACCGATCCCGTTCCCTGCGCTGGACGACGCGGGGGCGGGATGTCATGAAGCGCGCATGTCCGATGTGCTGATCATCCGCCAAGTCCGTGTGGTTTCCGAAGATTCGCCCGCCTTCGTCGAGGCTGACGTGCGGGTGGAGCAGGGGATTATCACCGCCGTGGCACCCGGCCTGACGGTGCCGGACGGGGCAAAGGTGATCGAAGGTAAGAATCGTCTGCTGATGCCGGCGATGTTCGACGCCCACGTGCATTTCCGTGAGCCGGGTTTCGAGGCCAAGGAGGACATTGCCAGTGGCACTGAGGCCGCCATCAACGGGGGAATCACAGGCGTCGTCATGATGCCGAATACTTCGCCAGCCATCGATTCGGCCACGGTGGTGAAGATGCTCTTCGACAAGGCGAAAGCGGTTTCCCGAATCCCCGTCTATACCTCCGGCTGCATCACCAAGAACCGCGAGGGCAAGGAGCTCGCGGCGATCGACGGGATGCGCTCACTGGGGGTGAAAATGCTCACCGATGACGGTGATGGTGTATCCGATCCAGCCGTGCTCTATCGTGCGATGCAGTATGCCAGCGAGTTCGGCATGTTCTTCGCCAGCCACTGCGAAGTCCACGAACTCGCCGGCCCGCGCGCGCTTAACGACGGCCCGATGGCCTACAAACTCGGCATCAAGGGCAGCCCGGCCTGCGCCGAGGAAATCATGATCGATCGTGATATCCGGCTGGCCCATGCCACGGGTGCACACATCCACATCCAGCACGTGTCCAGCAAGCTCGGCATGGAGACCATCCGCTGGTGGAAGGAACGCGGTGATGTCAAGGTCACCGCCGAGGTGGCTCCGCATCACCTGATGTTCCGCGACGAGGACATCGGCAACTACGATGCTCACTACAAGATGAACCCGCCCCTGCGCACGGCGGAGGATAATGCAGCATTGTTAGAGGGGTTGAAATCCGGCGTCTTCGATCTGCTCGCCACCGACCACGCGCCGCACACGCCTTTCGAGAAGGCCCAGGATTTCACCAGCGCACCGAACGGGATCACCGGTCTGGAAACGGCGTTGGTCTCGATGTTCGACCGCTACGTCACCACCGGTGCGCTGACTTGGGACATCCTGGTGAAACGTTACTCCGCCGAACCTCGCCGCTTGATGGGCCTCGAGCCTGTGCCGGTCGCGAAAGGAAAGCCGGCGGAGTTCATTCTCTTCGATCCCGAAGGCAGCACGACCTTCTCGGTCGAGTTCATGAAGTCGAAGAGCCGCAACACTCCTTTCCTTGATCAGACCCTCAAGGGGAGCATCGACCTGGTCGTGTTAGGCGGAGAGATCCTGCTGGAAAGGTGATCACCCGAAATGAAAAACGCCGCCCCTTGCGAGGGCGGCGTTTGTGAGGGAAGCGGTATCAAGCTTGGTCGATCGTCTTCTCCGTAGCGGCATCGACGATCACGAAGCGCTCGCGGTGAAGCGATGGATCCGAGCGGAAGATCAGGCGGCCGGAGTGCTGGCGCTCCAGCTCCACGAGGTGCTTGCTGTCCTCGGTCCGGAATCGATTGAGCACGTCAGGATTCACAACGACGACGAGGTCACCTGCCTGGTCGCGGTGCTTGTTGATGACGGTCACGATGCGGCGCTGGATTTCCACGCTCATGGTCATGGGCGTCTTCACGCGACCGCGGCCCTGACAATAGGGGCAGGGTTCGAACATGGTGTCGCGCAGCGACTCATTGAGGCGCTGGCGGGTCATCTCCATCAGGCCGATCGCGGAGATCTGCAGGACCTGTGTCTTCGCCTTGTCCTTCTTGAGGCGATCCTTCATCGCCTTGTAGACCGTCTGCTGGTCCTTGCGATGGCGCATGTCGATGAAGTCGACGACGACCAGACCGCCAATATTGCGGAGGCGGAGCTGGCGGGCGACTTCCTGGGCAGACTCGACGTTGGTTTCGAGAATCATCTTGTCCACGTCCTTCGAGCCACGGTTGCGGCCGGTATTGACGTCGATGGAGATGAGTGCCTCGGTTTCATCGATGACGATGTAGCCGCCGCAGGGCAACCAGACCTGGCGCGAGAATGCCTCGTCGATCTGCTTCTGGATGCCGACGGCTTCGAAGATCGGCTGATTGTTTGGCAGGTGATGAATACGGCGCTTCGCGCGGCGGGACACCTTGCCGGCGATCTCGCGGATGAGTTCGGTCGTCTGGGCGTCGTCGCAGAGGACTTGATCGACTTCATCTGTGAGGAAGTCACGGGCAGTGCGCTCGATCAAGCCGGGCTCCTGGAAGACGCAGAGCGGTGCCGGGCCTGAGTCACGCTTGTCTTCCACGCCGTGCCATTGCTCGAGCAACATCGCGAGATCGCGCACGAAGTGACGGGCACGAGTACCGTGCGCCACCGTGCGCATGATGATGCCCATGCCTTCCGGCACGCTGAGCTTCTGCATGATCTTCCGCAGGCGCTGACGCTCCTTCGGGTCTTCGATCTTGCGGGAAATACCGAACTGCTCGGTGTAGGGCATCAGCACGAGGTAGCGGCCGGCCAACGAGATGTTGGTGGTGACACGCGGGCCCTTGGTGCCGATCGGTCCTTTCGAGACCTGGATCATGATTTCCGAGCCGATCGGATAGATGCTCGGGATGTCCTTCGAGGTGATCTTCTGCTGTTGCTTTTTCTTGTGGGAACCGGCGCGCTCGATTTCTTCGAGTCCGGCATCAAGGGCGGCAGGGATGGCATCCCAGAAGTGAAGGAAGGCGTTCTTGTCCAGGCCGATGTCCACGAACATGGCTTTCAAGCCCTGCTCGATGTTCTTTACGCGGCCCTTGAAGATGCCGCCGACAATGTTCTGCTCGCCTTCACGCTCGACGGTGTATTCTTCGAGGACACCGTTATCGAGGAGAGCGACGCGCCGTTCAAGGCGTTCAACATTGACAATGACCGTATTGCCTTCCTTCGGATTCGGTCGCCCGATGCCGAGGAAGCGTTTGATTTTCTGGATCATGGATTTGATGGAGAGGAAGTATTGGAAAGAGGTTAGTGAGAGCGCGCCGGAGGCTTCTTGCGCGGTTTGACCACGGTGCCTTCAGCATCGGCCTTGCGGGTGATGGTGGGTTTCGGGGTGATGGGTTGAGTGGCGTTGGGGTTTTCGGGGACGATGCCCGACGCGGCGGCGGCCTCGGCGGATTCATCACCGGTGTCGCCGTCGTTCTGAGTGAGATCAATCGCTTCGAGGACATCCGCGGGCAGGGCGATCTCTTCGATCGGTTCGAGCTTGCCCGCGACCGGATCCAGAGGATGGAGCGGCAGCCTCATCCCTTCATCGCGGGCGAGCAGACCGCGCAGGATAAGATGCACCAGCGGCCCGCAAACCTTGCCGCCGGACTTCCCGTCGTGAACAAAGACAACCACGGCGTAGCGCGGCTCGTTGTAAGGCGCGAAGGCCATGGTCCACGAATTGTGGCGCTGGTAGGGCTTGCCATCCACGATGGCGGTTTCTGCCTGGGCGGTGCCGGTTTTGGCAGCGACCTCGTAGCCGGGGAGTTTCACACCATCGACTTCGTAAGGCGGAATCTTCACTCGTCCGGCGGTGCCGCCCTGCTCGTTGACCGCCTTCCACATGCCGAGATGGATGAGGTCGATGTCGGACTTCTTCACGCCTTCCTTGAGCAGGTCCACCTTCAGGCGAGGCTCATCCTTGACGATGGTTACCATCTTTTCGCCTTCGCGTCGTTCGGCCTTCTTGATCAGCCGCGGCTGATAGTAGCGACCGCCGTTGGCGACGCAGGAGATCATCGCGCAAAGCTGCAAGGGCGTGGCCATCGAGTTCCCCTGGCCGATGGCGGCGAAACCCATGTTGATCGGAGTCGAGCGTTCGTTCGGGTTCCTGCGCAGCCATTCGCGGCTGCCGATGACCGTGCCGGTTTGCTCGCCGGGAAGGGGAATGCCGGTTTTTTCGCCGAAGCCGAGCATGCGGAAACCGTCCGGCATCCCCGGGGCTCCGATGGCATTCGCGAGCTGCATGAAGTAGGGGTTGCATGATTGCTGGATCGCCTTCGGAAGGGTGAGGGGGCCGTGGCTGCCGCCTTTCTGCTTCTCAATCCAGCAGCGGACACGCTGGGTGCCGTAATTGACCCCGCCGCTGCAGTTGAAAACCCGGGTCGCGAGGCCACGCGTGGCTCCGACCAGAGCCGTGGGAATCTTGAAGGTGGAGCCCGGGGCAAACGCGTTGATGTTGCGGTCCATCCACGGGTGGAGCGGATTGCTGTCGTATTCCTTGGCCTTCGCCTCGGAAATACTAGGGATGTAGTCGTTCGGATCGTAGTCCGGGATCGAGGCCATCGCCAGGATCTCTCCAGTGCGCACGTCCATCACGATGCCGGATGCATCGCCCGCGCGGCGGATGACATTCGAAACGAGATACTGGGCCTCGGCATCGATGGTCAGCGTGACCTCCGCGCCGACACCTGGGTCCAGCACATCGTAGGCACCTTCACCGAGGATCTTGCCCTTCTCGTTCTTTACGATCTTCTTCCATCCCTCGGTGCCACGCAGCATGTCATCGAGGGTGGCCTCAACGCCGGCAATGCCCGCATCGTCGCCGATGTACTGATAGCCATACTCGCGCCGCGCGGCCTCGGGGATGGTGCCCTTCGACCACTGGCGAAGGTAGCCCAGGGCATGGCAGGACAAGGCCTTGTAGGGATACTCGCGCAGGGGGCGGACATTGAGATAGACGCCGGGGATATCGAGCGAGTGCTCTGCGAACTTGGCAAAGTCGTCGTAAGTGACGTCCGTGGTGTAAACAAAGGGCACGAGGCCGCCGTGTGTCTTGTAGTGGACCCGCATCGCGTCGGCATTGAAATCCCGGGCCAGACCGAGATCGGCGAGCGGGCCGATGACCCTCTCCTTCACGATTTCGACGATGTCGGTCACCTTGACCGAGCGCGGCATGCCCTTCTCATCTCCGATGTCATTCTTGGTCGCCTCCTCCCGCTGGAGGCGGTAGGCCTGATGGATTTCCTCGAGATTGAAGGATACCTCGAACTGCCGCTTGTTGCGGGCAAGCACGATGCCGTTCCGGTCCTTGATTTCCCCGCGGATTCCCGGTTCGCGGACCGTGATCTGGCGGTTGCCCGGAATCTGGTCCTTGAAAGCCTTTTGCTCGATGATCTGGAACTCATACAGCCGCGACAATAGCACCCCGAAGCCAAACAGCACGAGGGCGGTCAGGATGTAAACGCGAAGCCGGTAGCGGGGTTCGATCATGGTGTCACGCGATGGAGCGGTAGCGGGACCGTTGCTTTTTCTTCAATCCTTCAAAGCGGATCTCGTGGCCGAATTTCCCGGCAATGGAGAACAAAACCCAGAACACCAGCGGCGAGAACAGCATGGTGAGGGTGGAGGTGGCGGCGATCTGGAATAGCGTGGCTTCCGTGAAAACGAAGCCGCCGCGGATGAAATTGATGATGAGATATTCCGCGGTCAGATAGACGAAGATGGAGATTCCGACGAGTGCGGTGGAGAACTGCCACTTGCCCTCGCGGAAGAGCGGTTGGATGCCCTGCATCAGATACCCGATCACCCCATAGAGCAGGATCGAGTAGCCGAAGCGGAGGGGCTCCACGTGATACCGGTAGATCTCCGGATCGCCACCGGGTGGCCCCAGCGCACACTGGGCATCCCAGAGGAAGCCACAGGTGAATGCCAACGCCAGCATGACCGGGGGGCCGACCGTCACCGACGCACAAAGGAAGACCAGCGTCACCAGCAGCAGCCGTGCATTGTAGAGTCCCGTCAGCGCCGGAATGAATTGCTGCGCGGCGAGCGCCAGCAGGACGAGGACGAACAGGCTCAAGGCGTAGCGGATCACGGGGTCACGGCAGGCAAAAGGAATACCGTGCTCAGATCCGTGAAATCAACTGACGGACGGACCAAAGCCTCGGAGTCGAGCGGTCCGGGAATGACCGACTCGATGGTGCCCACCAGGATGTTCGCGGGGAAAAGCCCGCCGCGCCCGGTGGTGTAAACTTTCGTGCCCGGGCTGAGCCGGGAATTTCGGGAAAGGAATCGCAGGCGGAGCCGCGGCCCGCCCTCGTATTGGCCACGCTGGCCGCTGAGGATGCCCTTTTCGACGGTGCCCTCGACCTGCACGGAAACCTGGCATGCCTCGTCCGTCAGCAGGATCACCGACGAGACTCCGGTCTTGCCAACCCGGTCCACCTTGCCGACGAGACCGCCATTGGCGACCACCGGCTGGTGAAGGGCGACTCCGCTCTCTTCGCCACGGTCGATGTCCACCGTCTGCCACCAGGTCGTGGGCTGGCGGCGGATCACGTGGGCGGCGGTGGCCTTGAAATCCATGCGCTTCTGGAATTCCAGGTCGCGACGCAGCCGGGCGTTTTCTTCTTCCAGATCCTGGGCGTGGGACTCGATCAGGCGCAGCCGGTCATACTCGCTGCTCATGGTCTCGAGTTTGGCCTCCAGCTCTTTCGAGTGGTGCACCTCGTCGACGAAGCTGCGGGCCTTGACCTCCATCGAGGAGCCGGCGCTTAGGAAGGGAGTCAGCCACTGATAGTAGGTGGCTTGGATTTCCCTGACGGCGCGCTCGCTCCGGGTCAGGGCCCACACGGCCCCGGCCAGAAAGAGAAGGAATGCGAGGAGATTGAGCGGCCTCATGGCGAGGAGCGCTTGGCGTCAGCCGGTCAGTAGTGGGAAGAAGTGGTGACCCGCTTCAGTACCTCGATCTCCTGAAGCATCTTGCCGGTGCCTTCCGCCACGGCACTGAGGGGATCCTCGGCGACATGGACCGGCAGGCCCGTTTCTTCACGGAGAAGTCGGTCCAAGCCCCGCAGGAGGGCTCCACCGCCTGCCAGCACGATGCCGCGGTCCACGAGGTCGGCGGCAAGTTCTGGCGGGCAACGCTCCAACGTCGTGCGCACGGCATCGACGATGGTGGAAAGCGGGTCGGCCATGGCCTCGCGGATTTCCTGCGAGGTGATGGTGATGGTTTTCGGCAGGCCGGCCACGAGGTCACGGCCCTTCACATCCATGGTGATCTCCTTCGTCAGCGGAGCCGCGGAGCCGAGTCGAATCTTGATATCCTCCGCGGTGCGCTCGCCGATCATCAGATTGTAGGCGCGCTTCATGTAGGAAACGATCGCCTCATCCAGTTCGTCGCCAGCTGTCCGGACGGAGCGGGCGAAAACGATGCCACCCAGCGAGATGAGCGCCACTTCCGTGGTGCCGCCGCCGATGTCGACGATCATGTTGCCAGAGGCGTCCATGACCGGGAGGCCCACGCCGATTGCGGCGGCCATCGGCTCTTCCACGATGTGGACTTCACGCGCGCCTGCCTGCTCGGCTGACTCGCTCACCGCGCGGCGTTCCACTTCGGTGATGCCGGAGGGAACCGCGATGACCACCCGCGGGTTGTTCCGCCGGCGGTTATTCGCCTTGCGGATGAAATGGCGGAGCATCGCCTCGGTGACCTCGAAGTCGGCGATCACGCCGTCCTTGAGCGGGCGGATGGCCACGATATTGCCGGGCGTGCGGCCTAGCATGCGTTTGGCATCGTCGCCTACAGCCAGCACTTCATTGGTGCCCGCCCTGACGGCCACAACGGACGGTTCGCGCAGGACGATGCCCTGATCTTTGACGTTGACGAGGGTATTGGCGGTGCCGAGGTCGATGCCGATGTCATTGGAAAACCAGCTGCCGAATAATCGAGCAAACATTCTGATGGTGAAAGGATTGGAAAAGGAAAATGACGGTCGTCAGAAGCCCCGGCGCGGTACCGTCCGCCGATTGCAAGGGTTCAAAAATTCGCCCTCCCCGACTATTCGGGAAGGCGGCGGACTATGGCGATCTGCACCCCGTGGGGTCAAGCGGGAATCCCTTGTCCTACAAAGAGCGACGGCGGCAAAAAGAAACCGGGAATCGCGCGTGGCGATCCCCGGCATGTGAATAACCCGGCTGCTCCCGAAATCAGGGGTTGAGCTTGATCCGGTAGAAGGCCTTGCCGGCCGGCGGGGAGGGGTCGGTGAAGCTGGCCGTGCCGGCGGTACCGGCGAAGGCCGCATTCAGCACGGACCAGGATCCGGAGCCGAGGTTGGTGCTCCTTTCGATGGTGAAGGTCACTCCGGTGACGCTCGGCCACTGGATCTGATGGCCGGTGCCGATGGTGGCCGCGAAGCGGGAGGTGCCGGTGTTCGGTGTCAGGCCGAGGCGATACTCGGTCAGGTTGTCGGAGCCATCGTGATCGAAGTCGCCATCCGCCGCCTGGCTCAGGTCTCCGAACCAGGTGGTTTCCCAGGCGTCAGGCAATTGATCGCTATCGGTGTCACCAGCGCCACCGGTGAAGAAGAACTGACCGGGAGTGCGGGCGATGTCGCTGATGCGGACTTCATCGATCACGCCAGCGAAGCCATCGGTGGAACCAGGGCCGGTGGGGTCACCCTTGCCCTCATTCCCGATCGTGAAATCCGGAGCGGCACTGATGAGGTCACTCGTCATCTGACCGGAGAACACTTCATTGGCCTGCGTGCGCGATGGATCGAGCAGCGTCCAATAGAGCTTCAAGTTGTCCGGCGTTGCTTCGCTGCCATTGTAGCTGACGGCGACGTGATACCAACTGCCTTGGACGATGGCGTCCGGATCACCACTCGTCGGCAGCGGCGCTGAGAGCGATTGGGTGCCGATAGCTCCGTGGATGTTGATGAATTCCAAGCGCGGCGTGGTGCCGCCCGTGTTCCCCGGTCCATTGATCGGAACGAGACGGAATTGCCAGATGCGACTGGCGCTGGCATCCGACTCGCCAGTCACGATCTGCATCGCGTTTGTGGGAGAAGTGGCGGCCGCGGGATTGAAGTCGATCCTGACGATGGCTTCGTAGGTGAATGCTCCATCCGCACCTGCATAGCTCATGGTGGTATCGTCTTCCGGGCCATTCACCAAAGGCTTCGCAGAGAGTGCACCACCCGAGGCGGAGCCGCGTCCGAGTGATGTATCGAGGCCCGTGGAGAAGCCGGCAAGCGAAGGTGTCCAAAGCCTGCCGTTCCCATTGAGGGCACCCATCGTGACGGGATTGCTGCCCACATCCATTGCCGGTTGATCCACCTCATCGAGATGCCAGAGGTGAAGGGTATGGCTATCCGCTGCATAGGGTTGAAACGCTCCGGAGTTGTCCAGGATGCCGTCGCCGTCGATGTCGCCGGGCTTGGAAGCCGCTGAGTTGGGATCCGAGCCTGCATTCTGCTCCTGCAGATTGTTCGCGGTATCGCCGTCTGGATTACCGGTAGCATCCTCGTCGAGACCATTGAAGTTGGCGATCTCCCACGAGTCGATCAATCCATCGGTGTCGAGGTCGGTTGGCTTTTCCGCAGTGGTTGGATTGGTGCCTGCGGTCTCTTCCTGCTCGTTGGTATAGCCGTCGCCGTCCGGGTCGCCGGAGCCATCCTGTCTTGCCAGCAGGGTGGTCCTGTTGTCGCCATTGACGTGGAAGTAGAGGACTTCCCAGCCGTCTACCAGGCCGTCCGCATCGCCGTCGGGTGAGGAGAGTTGATCGAGAGGATTGGTACCGGCGGTGTATTCTTCGGCGTTGGTGTAGAGATCCTGATCGGGATCCTGGGAGGCGGTGAAACTCAGGTCGCCCAGGAAGTTGAATTCCCAGCCGTCGCTCAAGCCGTCGGTGTCGCTGTCCGGGAAGCTGGTGCTGCTGTTGGGATCAGTGCCCGCTGTTTCCTCGTCGTTATTGGTGGCGAAGTCGTGGTCGGGATCACCGTCACCGGATTGGTTGAGATTGCCGAAGTGCGCGATCTCCCAGGAGTCTGCCAAGCCGTCGGCATCGGTCTCACCCGGGATGGACTCGGAGTTGTTAGGATTGGAGCCGGCGGTTTGCTCCGCGAGGTTGTTGAATCCATCGCCGTCGAAATCACCCGATCCGTTCTGGGTGAGATCGCCGAAGTAGGTGACCTCCCATCCGTCCTGGAGGTTGTCGTTGTCCGTGTCCCCTTCGTTGAAGAAAATGAACTGGCTCGGCGTTCGTGCGACCTTGCTGATGCGCACCTCGTCGAGAAGACCGCCCAGCGGCTCGCCTCCCAGCCCGCCGGTGCTGCGGCCTTCATTTCCCAGCACCAGGATGGCATCGTCGGCGAGCTCCACGGTTTCCACCGTATTGGTCCCGATCTCATTGGTCGTGGTGGACGAGGGCGCGACACGGGTCCAGTAGAAGCGGAGCGTGGTGCCATCGTAAGTCAACGCGACATGGAACCATTCATTCGCGACGAAGGCGTGGGCTCCAGTGGTGGGGATCGGGATGATCGCCGCGGCGGGGGTAGTGCCGATGGCGTTGAACTCGAGATTGCCGGTGGTATTGATGCGGAACTGGAAGCCGCGATCGGCTGCGGCGCCGTTGGTGTCGGTGCAGATGATCTCGCGGTTCGCGCCGGTAATGGATGAGACGTTGACCATCGCTTCCAAGGTGAAGGCATTGCCAACGCCGTAGATGGTGGAATGGCCCGTCATTTGATCAGGGCCCACCGGCGCACTGTCGCCGGGGCGGAAGGCTCCGTTTCCATCCGCGTCGACGCCGAGACAGGCGTCGCTGAAAAGGCTCGCGGCATTGCCGAATCCAGTGAAGCCGGTGCTGCCGAGCACGGTGGTGATCAGCGCCTGGTCGACGGTGTCGCCGGCATACGGATTGCCATCGATCGAGAGGGCTGCCCGACCGGTGGAACCGGCATTGGCGGCGGAACTCGTTCCCGACGCCTCGCTGAAATGATAGAGATAGGTGGTATCGGCATCAGCTGACGTGTAGGGGGCCACTCCCGCTTGTGCGGCGGGGAGAAGCAGCCCTGAGACAAGCAGCGCACCGACGAAGGGGTTCGTCTGGATTTTCATTTCTCGTGAATCTTGGGTCTGGGTTTGGGGTCGGGAGACGCCGCCGGGAACAACGGTGCGTCTGCGGGATTCAAGGAATCCGATCAATCCAGCTAGGCCCGCATTTTCGCTTGTTTTCAATGAGATGCGGCTCCGTCACACCAATATGGGACGATGCGTAACACATTCGTGTGATGGCCCCTGTGGCTGCTTGCGTCCCCCTGCGATTCCCTCTTGAAAGCGTTCCCCAACTATCCACGGATAGAGGGCAAACCCATGCATTCACACGCTCCGACCCAAGCAGTTCGCGGCTGGCGGCCACGCCAGCTGTCGCGGTGGGTCGCGTGGGTTTGCCTGCTTGCTCTAACAGGAGCTCTGCTGGCGGCGGAACCTAAGGTCGAACCCTATGAAGTGGACAGCAACACCATTCACTTGTGGCATCTCGATGAGCAGGGACCTCCATTCAAGGATGCGGTCAATGATGGGAGCGATCTGCGAGGTATGCACAACGGAGCGGCTGCTGGGGAGCCCGGCTTGCTAGGACTGGGACGCTCGATTTCATTCCATCATGATGCCGGAGGAACACCGGGTGAACCCTCGCTCGCAGGCGCGATCGTAACGGTGGCCCCTGTTCTCGCGAATGGCAGCGAGGACAATGCACCGGAGGGCTTCCGTTTTCAGGGTGAGAAGGGGGCATTCACCTTCGAGGCGATGCTGAAGTTCGATGAACTGCCGTCCCAAGCCCGGTCCATCGCGCTTGCCATCATCACGATGGACGGTGAACAGAGCGACCGGATCTTCAGCTTCCGTGTGGAGCGGGAGGGCTTCCTTTCCTTCACTCCTCTTCCCAACAGCGGCGCAGAGGGCGGCGCCATCGCGTCGATTCCAGTGCGCGGTCCGCACGCGATCAATACCAAGGACTGGTTCCATGTGGCCGTGTGTTACGACGGTCGGCCGGGAGTGCCGGGCTCCCTGCAGCTCTATTGGACACGGCTGGATGCTCCGCGCGAGTCAGCCAATCGGATCGGTCTCGGCATGCTTTCGCACAAGCTGGCCACAACGACGGGCGACTTCGCGATCGGCAACGAAGCGCGGAACCACCTTCCCGGGAATGCCGAGGCGGAGCCTTTCCCCGGGCTGATCGATGAAGTGCGGGTGAGTTCGGTGGCGAGGCATCCCACCGACTTCTGTTTCGTTTCTCCCGGGAAGCGCGGATCAGACTATGCCATCCCTCCAAAGGAAGCGAACGCACGTGGCGGCACCTTTCAACTGGGCTTCACCGGCGTGACGGTGGACGGCGAAGCAATCCAAGCAATTCCACCGGCAGGCACGCCACTGAGTCTCAGCCCGGGCCTGCACCGGATGGAGTTCGAGATCGGGGCAGGGTCGAATTTCGTCGGTCGTCCTGTGCAACTGCGCTGCCAACTCGGTGGATTCGACGAACACTGGCAGGAGAGCGTGCTGGGAATGAGCCTGACCTTCGAATTTTTGGATGCAGCCTCGAAGCCACTTTCCCAAGCCCAGTTCAACATGACGGGAAGCAGCCCCGGATGGGGGACGGGATTGGGCGACTCGAACACCACGATCAGGCGCGGAGCGCTCTACTCACCGGAGGACGCGAGATTCCTGCGCGTCACGCTCAGTTCCGGAGCGCAGGACACCAGCGGCAGCTTGTGCCTCGATAACCTCGATATCCATCTCCCTGAGAGTCCGGAAAAACCGCTATGGGCCAACGGCCGGTTTGAAATCGGCTCGGACGTGCTTTCGCCGATGCGGGCTCCCACGGGCTGGTCGCGCGGTGGGGAAGAACCAGCCATCGCCCTGGTTTCTAACAAGGATGGCTCTGCCATGCTGAGCCTCATCGATGGCGACCAGTCGATGGGTGGAAAGTGGACGGCCACCCAGGCACTTGATCCGGCGAAGACCGCGGGGCGAACGCTGATCGTCACGTGGCGCGAGGCCTACAACGTGATCACCGGCAACTTACAGCGAGCGACCTTTCTCAATGTTCCGCCGGGAGAGTATGTCTTCCGCGCGATTGGAATGACGAACGATTCCCGCCCTGAAACGGCGGCACTCACGCTGCCCATCCTGGTGCGCCCGCATGCCTGGCAGCGGGGATGGTTCTGGCCCGCGGTCACGACTTGCCTCAGCTCGCTGGTGGCGGTCGCACTGATCCGGCAACGCAACCGGCGCAACCGGCAACGGCTGCGCGAACTCGCCTTCCAAGCCGCGTTGGAAAGAGACCGAACCCGCATTGCCCGTGACGTGCATGATGACCTCGGCACCCGCATCACGGTCCTCAACCTGGCGGCGACCTTGGCCGGGCGTGCGATGGAAAGGGAACCTGACAAGGCGCGGAAGCAGCTCGAGAAGATGAAGTCTGTTTCCCGCAGTCTGGTGATCGCCATGGATGAACTGGTATGGGCAATCGATCCCTCACACGACAACCTCGATGAGCTCGCCTCGCGGCTGACCCAGAATGCCGATGAGATCTTCCAGGATAGCGAAATCCGCTATCGCTATGACGTGCCGGATTCCTTGCCGCCGCTACCGGTGGGATCGGATTTCCGGCACAACGTTTCGATGGCGGTGCGCGAAGCCTTGAACAACGTCCTGAAGCACGCGGGCCCATGCGACCTCACCATGACCGTGAGTTTCGACGGCAAGCTTCTGGAGATCTCGATCCTGGATACCGGACGAGGCTTCACGGCAACCGCCGCTCCGGGTGGCCACGGTCTCGGGAACTTCGAGTCCAGGCTTGCCGATATAGGCGGCACTTGCGAGGTTCGTTCCACTCCGGGAGAGGGGACTCTTGTTCGCTTCCTCTGCCCGGTTCCCAAAAACCCCAAAGCCCTTCCCGATGACTGAGAGCCCGGTGACCGTCGCGATCGTGGAAGATGATGGAGCGCTAAGGGAGAGCTTGATCGATCTGATCGAGACATCTCCCCGGTGGAAGCTCGCCGCCGCATTTTCGGACGGCGAGTCCGCGCTCAAGGTGCTCGCGAACACCCCGCCGAATGTCGTGCTGATGGACATTCAGCTGCCAGGGATGTCGGGAATCGAGTGTGTCGAGAAGCTGGCAGCTCGCCAGTTGGACACGGAGATCCTGATGCTGACGGTCTACGACAACAACGAGTGGATCTACAATGCACTCGCCGCCGGAGCATCCGGCTATCTCCTCAAACGCGACATTGCCGAGCGACTCTTGGAAGCGCTGGACGAGGTGCTTGCAGGCGGATCGCCGATGTCGGCTGCGATCGCCCGCAAGGTGGTGCGCCATTTCAAGAAGAAGTCTCCAGTCGAGAACCTTGACCTCACACCAAGGGAGACGCAGATCCTGAACTTGCTGGTGAAGGGCTCGCTCTACAAGGAGATCGCGTGGGACCTCGGGATCGGGGTCGAAACGGTGCGGACGCATCTCCACAAGATCTACACGAAGCTCCATGTCCGCACACGGACGGAGGCTGTGGTGAAGTACCTCGGGCGGGACTAGAATGCTTTGGCGGGTGATCCAAGGAGCCACCGATTCAATCCGCCCGCACCCGCACGAAATCGCGGCCGGGCTGCAGGGGAACCAAAGAGCTCCGAGTGAATCCTGTGGCAGTGCCGGCATCGATTTCGCGAAGATCTCCCGCGCCGAAGTCCAGGTCGCTGCTGATTTCCACGGTGTAATGGACGCCGGGGAAACTGGTCCAAGTCAGACCCATGACCGCGGCACCGCCATTTGCTGGAGGAGTAGTGAACGGTGAGGTGAGAATCTTGAGGCGGTCTGCCGCATCGAAGGGATTGGTGAAGCTGTCGAGTTCGTCAGCGTTGGTGACTCCGTCGCCATCGGCGTCCGCCGATCCTTCGTTCGGTCCGACCGAGAAGCCCCACATCACTTCCAAGCGATCGTCCATGCCATCGAGGTCGCTGTCGACGAGAGGCGAGTTCACGGGGAAACTCTCGACGGCTCCGATGTCTGGTGCGGAGCCGATGGGCCGGGGGAGTTTCCGCTGGTCCGAGCCCGGTGAAGTGACGAGCAGGGTAGCGGCATCGATGACAGGTGACCCCGGCAGCGGAATGTGGCAGCGGGTCATGCCGCCGTAATTGCCGAGCGGTGCCAGGCCCGGGTTCAAGGGCGCAGAGGTAGTGCCGACCTTCGGGCCCGCGGGGAACAGAGCGGCGCAGGAATTGTTATTTCCCACGAAGTTGACTCCCTGCCGCGGATAGCGGGTCGAATTGGCGGCACCGGTGAAGTAGAAATCGTGGCCCGGGGTCGCGAAGGTGGTTCCGGTCACCTGGTTTCCGGCAACAAGGCAGTTGGCGATCCTGATTTGATCCCATTCATCCAGATTGCTGCAACCGCCCCGGTCGGTGGCCTGATTGTAGGCCAAGGTGCAGTGATCCAATTCGATGGTGGCCGATCCTTGGATGGCACCCCCTTCCTTTGCTGAATTTCCAGAGAACGTGCAGTTGGCCAAGCTGGCATGACCCTCCAAATGGAGGGCTCCACCGTAGCCGTCGGCGTGGTTGCCTTGGAACAGACACGAGTCCGCAGTGAGATCGCCTCCAGCGATGCGGACGGCCCCTCCCCAGCCAATGTTGGTCATGGCTGTATTCGCGTTCAACTCGCAACCCACGAGTGTGCCCGAGGCACGGGCGATGGTCACGCCTGCCCCTCCCGAGTCCCGGCGTCCGTGATGGATGGCCAGATTCTCAAGCCGGAAGTTCGAGCCGGTCCACGCATAAAAGACTCCGGATTGGGAGTTGCCTCCAATCGGAAAGAGGCGGCCTTCCGCGCGGATGGCGAGAGCTCCGGAAAGTTCGATCGTGGCACCCGCCAAGGTGATGCCTTCCGCCGGAAGGCCGGAGCCCAAACGGACTTCATCGTAACCCGGATTTAGCTCTGCTTCATCCACTGCTTGGCGAAGCGTCAGAGGAGACATCCCTCCCGACAAGCTATCGCCGGCACTCGTGACGCGGATGAAATCGCGAGTAGTGAACGACTGGGTGGATGAGTGAATCGCGGAGGCGGAAACATTCGCGACCACCTTCCAATGGTAAGTGGCGAGGGGCAACAGGCCAGTCGGTTCGATCCACGGCGACGTCACAGTGCCGATCGACGTCATCGCGGCAGGTGAGGTGCCGAGGAAGACTTCGTAGGAAGTCGCCGCGGGCTCGAAGATCCAGGTGAGGCGGGGTTTCACCGGGACACCGGCTTCATTGCCGACCGGGAAGAGAGCGGCCTCCAGCGACGAATGGTCTGCAGAGCCAAGATCGGGTGCAATTCCGCTGGTCCGCTGAACGCCGCGCTGGTCCGCCGAGGGAGGATTGGCGAGCGACGCGGAGGCACGCCGGGCTGGTGACGCGCCGCCGGGGGGCATCGTGAAGGTTGCTCCGCCATGGTCGCCAAGATCAAGAAGCCGTGGATCGAGCGGATTTGCAGGAGTTCCAATAAGTGGGCCTGCGGGAAGCACGGTTTCCAACAGGTAGTTATTTCCGATCAAGTTGGTGCCTTCGACATGCAACCCGGCGGTGTCCCCCAGAAGATCATCGTTTTTCCAAACCCAATTGCTCGCGACGACTTGGGGGGAACCCGTATGGTTGCCTGCCACGATGCAGTTCCTGAGATAGAGAGGACCGCTCCATTCGATCCCGGCGGCTGAATTGTTCGCTTGATTGCCGCTTACGGTCGTATGGGTCAGATCACCACGGACGAAGATGTCAATCGCAGCCCGGCGGCCCCGATTGGAGGCGACGGTGCAGTTGGTCATCTCCAGATCCTCCGCCCAGATCGTAGAGGAAGAAGTAGTGCCGCCCTCGGAAAGGGCCGAGTGATTGTATGCAAAGGTCGAATTCCGCGCGCGGAATATCCCGAAGGAATAAACGGCATTCCCGTCCATGGCCGCCCGATTGGCGAGGATGCTGCAAGAATCCATTTCCACCACGCCGTCATCATTTTCGATGGCCCCACCTTCATAGCCGCTGGAACAATTGCGGAGTTCCACCCGGCGAAGCGACATCCATGCGGAGTTGGTGATCCCTCCGCCGTTGTTCGATGCGTAGCCCTTTTGAAGGACGAGATTGGAAAGGGAGACGCTGGCATACCAATCGTCACATTCGAGCAGGCGAGTCTGATCGTTGCCATCGATCACGAACCGACCATCCGGAATGGAACCGTCGATCTCGACATCGGAGTCCAAGTTGAGAGCGCCCTTGGACAGGAGGAGCGGACCGGAAAGAATTGATGGACTGATGGAAATCTGATCCCGGCCGGGATTCGAGGCGGCGAGATGCAAGCATTCCCGCAAGGAAAGCCCCGAGCCGTCAGTGGGATTGGCATCATCTTCATCCGCAAGGGTGGTGACGGTGAAGCGCGAACGGGTGGTGAAGGCCATCACCGGCGAGGGAATGTGCACTTCGCCTCGCACGGCAATTACTTGCCACTGATAAGAAGTGCTGGATTCCAAGCTCACCGCAAAACTGTCCGACGAAGTCGAACCGATTTCGGTCAGAGGCCCGCCGGCAGCTCCGATGAGAATGAGATAGGAATCGGCTCCGCCTTCGAAATTCCATCGCAAGGTTTCTGACGGCAGGACACCCGTGGTCGCATTCGCCGGGTAGAAGAAAGCATCGCTTGCGGACACCTCAATGGCACCGAGATCGGGAAGCGCGCCAGCGATTCGGGGAAGGCCACGTTGGTCAGCGGCTGGAAGGGATGCCAATACCATCCCGTGATTGAGGGCAGGGCTGCCGTATGCGGGAACGGTCATTGCGCCCGGATTGCTCTCGGTCGCCAAGAGCAGAAGCTTCGGGTCGAGGGGAGCCGAAGCCGTGCCGACAAGCGTCCCGCTCGGGAAGAGCGTCTCCGCCCCGGTATTGACGCCGATGAGATTGGCGCCTTGCGGGGTGAGATAGGAGGCGGAACTGGCAAAGACATCTGACCGCCGGTTGGTATTGTTGGTCTTGTTGCCAGCGACAATCGAGTTGGTGAGGACCGTCCCGGACAAGCCCACATACAATCCTCCGGCGTCTTGCGACAGATTGTTGGTGATGGTGCAGTGTGTAAGCTCGCAAGTCCCGGCGCAGTAAATGGCCCCTCCTTGGGCAGCCCGGTTTTCAGTGAAGGTGCAATTGGTGGCCCGGGTGATGCCAGAGGTGTGATAAAGCGCCCCGCCATTGGAGGTTGCGGCGTTCCCGGTGAAGATACTGTTCTCAACGACAAGTCGTCCGCCATTGTTGTAAAGCGCCGCACCGCCCGCTGAGGAGTTCCCATGGAACGTGCATCCAGACAGCGTGGCGGCTCCATCGCATCCCAGCGCACCACCGGACAAGTTGATGGTTGATGCACCCGTGAACTTGAGCCGCCGGATGGTGGCTTCTCCTTCGACTGCGATGCGGAGTTGCCGGTTGCCGGCAAGATTCAAGGTGAGGCCGCCGGGCAGGTCCGACCCATCGATCTCACACTCAGAGGAAACGTTCAGTCCGGTCGCCTGCGACAGCGAAATGGTGGCACCGGAGAGGGCTGCCGCGAAGACGATCCGGTCCGGGCCCGGACGCGCGGCTGCGATTCCCAATGCTTCGCGGAGCGAGAGGCCGGCTCCTGACGGCGGATCGAGATCATTCTCGTCTGCAAGGGTGGTCACCACGATCGCCGTGCGAGTCGTGAACGAAGAGACAGTGCCCGTCGTGGTGACGCCGGAGATGGTTGCATCCACCCGCCAATAGTAGGAGGTGCCCGCTGTCAGCGTGGGAAGCTGGAAGCTGCCCCGGGTTGACGTACCCACCGAAGTCAGGCTGTCAGAGGATGTTCCGATGAAGATCTCAAAGCTCTGCCCGGATGCATTCCAAGCGAGCAACGGAGCCAAAGCCACTTCGGATGCTCCCGCCGCAGGGACTGAGAAAACAAGCGCCGGATCACGCTCCACTGCTCCCAGGGCGGCGGTCCCATCGAGCGGACGTGGTCTTCCCAATTGATCAGCGGCCGGGGTGGTGGAGAGTGTGAGTGCCTGGGCGAGGGAAGGAGAGCTTGGAACCGGCGGACAGTGTTGGGATTTGCCTGCGACATAGGTGCCGGCAGGAGCCAGACCGGCATTCAAGGGCGAGCTTGCGGTTCCCACCCATGACGTGGCCGGAAACATGGTTTCGGAACCGCTATTGTCGCCGATCAGGTTCCTTCCCAGATAAGTCAGGGAAGCCGTGACGCGGACATCCGGCGATCCTTCCAAGGCGCGGTTGCCGGCGATGATGGAGTTTTCGAGAGTCAAGGTGCCGGCGGACCGGTAGATGCCACCGCCGCGGAGGTTCGCGGTATTTCCGGTGATGGTGCAGTGAATCAGGTTGCAGGAACCGCTCTGCAGATAGATTCCTCCGCCGTTGCCCGCACGGTTTCCGGAAATGGTGCAATTCCGCGCCGTCAAGGTGCTGGTGATGTTGATGGCTCCGCCGGAAAATGAAGATGCCCCGCCATTCATCAATGCGAGTGCCCTCAACTCCGTCGGTGCCCCAATTCGCAAGCATGCACCCACCACACTGGCGCCGCCTGGCAGCGAGTCGCCTTCAATGATGAGATCCGACGAGATTGTCAGCGACCCTCGGGTGACGGTGACGGGGATGCCTGTCAGATCCGGGTGGAAGCGGATGATATCAAGCCCCGGATTGGAATTGGCCAAGGTGATCGCTTCTCGCAAGGAGACTCCCTCTTCCGGGAAGGTTGACGAGAGTTCGTCCGCGGCCTTGGTCACAACCAGCGGTTGCCTGACGACGAACGACAACAGGGGGCCTGGAATGGTGGAGCCGGAAACGATTGAATCGATCCGCCAGTAGTAGGTCGCCCCGACATCCAACATGGGCAATGCCATCCGCCCGGTTGAAGTCGTGCTCTGCAACGCCAGCGTCCCCGGGGCGGTGCCGAGATACACCTGATACTGGGAGGCGGAAAGTTGGTGCGACCATTCAAGCACCGGTGCCACCGCCGCATTTGTGGTGCCATCGGAGGGGAAGAAGCTGCTGGCGGATGCCTCCACCGAGCCCAAGTCGGCGGCGGTGCCGGAGACGCGCGGGAGTCCGCGCTGATCGATGGACGGGCTGTCGGCTGTCGCCACCGCTGCCTGGAGCAGCTTCGAACCTGATAGAGGGAGGCAAGAACTTGTCCGGCCACCATTGACCGCCAAGGCTCCAAGGAGAGGATCCAATGGGGCGGCCGTCGTTCCCACCAGTGTGCCGGCGGGGAATTGAGTGGTAACCCGGTTATTGCAAGAGATGAAGTTCTGGCCGCTCTTCTGAAAGTTGACGCCGTCCACGTATAGGTCGATGCGGCCACTTGAAGTGGTTGTGTTGCCCGAGATGACGGAGTTCTGCAGGCGCAAGGTTCCTCCACTGCCGGAAACCGAAACTCCTCCTCCCGGGAAGGACGTTGACCGGTTGTTCAGGACCGTGCAGTGGATCAGGTCGACCGTTGTGAGAGAGCTGAAACTGACTGCGCCGGCTGTCAAAGCTTCGTTGTCTGCGACGGTGCAGTTGATAAGCTTAGTAATTCCGGATGAGACGGAGATCCCCCCGCCACCGCTGCCGCCTTCCATCCGGTTGGAAAGAATGGAGCATTGCTTCAAGGTGACCGTCCCTGAAGCGAGGATTCCGGCGCCGCTGTTTGATGAAACACATGCCGAGACGGTGCAATCCTCCATGGTCAGATTGCCGGTGTTCTGAATGCCATTGCGACCCCGCGTCACATGGAGGCCACGCATCACGACGATCGAAGGAGTCGAGAACACCCGCTGGGTGAGATTGCCGTCGATCACTACGCCTGATGCCAGCGACATGGCGTCTATGGTCACGTTTTTCGAGAGTGTAAGTGTGCCCCGGCTAAGGAGGATGGTGCCTCCGTTCAGTGCCGGAGCGAACTTCACCGTGTCACCGGCGACGGCATCCCGGATGGCCTCGCGGAGCGAAAGGGTCGCACCGGCGGGTGCGTCGAGATCGTCGGACAAGGTGGTCACTGTTAGATCGGCCGCCCGGCTTTGGCAGAGCAGGGCGGCGATCAGGGCAGCGGTGGCAAAGAGCGTGCGGAGGGACTTGGTCACGGAAAGGTTTTGATACCCTTTATCAAGCGACAGGTGCGTCTGATAAGTCAATTCTCACAAGACATGCTGCCTCTGGAATCCATGACTTCTCGAAGGTGCCGGAAATGGCACGGATCCGTAGCTGACAGCAACTCGTTCGTGAGAAGGCTGCAGCCTCAGGCCAACACCGGCCCGACCGCGGCGTGGCGGGTCAGGAATTCGTCGGCAAGGCCCATGTAGGCATTGGCACCGATACCGGTCGGATCGTGTTCGAAGATGGTCTTCGCGTAACTCGGCGCCTCACCCAGGCGGATGGTCCGCGGGATCACCGTGCGGTAAAGCGCTTCCGGGAAGTAGTTGCCGACTTCATCGACAACCTGTTTCGCCAGGTTGGTGCGGCCGTCGAACATCGTCATGACGATGCCTTCCAGCTTCAGCTCCGTGTTCGCGCCAGAATCGCGGATCTGATCGATGACGTGGACGATTTTAGCCAAGCCTTCGAGGCCGAACCACTCGCACTGGAGCGGGATGAGGATTTCATCCGCCGCGGCTAGGGCGGAGGTCATCAGCACGCCAAGCGACGGCGGTGTATCGAGAATGCAGACGTCGAACAGGTCGTTCGGCTTGAGTCCCTGAAGGTGGATGCGCAGGCGGGTGAGGTGGTCATCGCCGCGGGCGAGTTCGATTTCCACGCCGGCGAGATCCATGTGGGACGGGATCAGCGAGAGATTGTCGCGGCCGGTGGGGATGATCTTGTCGCGGACATTCGCCTGACCGAGCAGGGCGGGATAGACGGTGCCTTCGCCATCGCACTCGATGCCGAGACCGCTGGTGGTGTTCGCCTGCGGGTCGAGGTCGATCAATAGCACGCGTTGCCCGCGCAGGGCGAGGGCAGCGGAAAGGTTGAGCGCGGTGGTGGTTTTCCCCACGCCTCCTTTTTGATTGGCGACAGCAACGACTTTCATGACGCGGCAAACAGCGGCGCGCAGTCTTCCGGGCTGGCGGCGTGGTGGCAAACAAAACCGCGATCTTGGCGGAATTCCCTCCTTCTCCCGCTCGCTTCGATCCGGATTGCCCGCAGGACACGCTTTGCGCGTGCCGCCCGTATCATGAAATGATTAATTCGTGGCCGCCCAACCCGCGGATCATGAAGCTCACGTCATTCCTCTTCTCCCTGCTGCCCGGGATTCTCGGGATGACCTTGCTTGCCGCAGAGCCGGTGACCGTCCCTTCCGGGGGAAGTGATTTGGCCGGGGAAGGGGCATCCTTGAAGGCCTATGCGGATCCTGCCCACGGCACTGCCACCAAGCGTGAGGGTGGGGGATGGAAGGTCGATGTGGCCCAGCCTGATGAGACCAAGGCATTCCTGGCGCAGGTTTCGATGGATTGCGGCGCCGACGCGCTCGCACCGGGGGAGATCGTAATGGCCTTGATCAAAGCCAAGTCCTCCGCGGGAACGGCATCGGTCGAGGCAAAGCTGCAGCTTGCCGATTCGCCCTACACGCCGGCTGCGCCAAGCAGCACGCTTGAGTTGGGCACCGAGATGAAGGAATTGCCGGTGGTCTTTCACGTGACCGATGCGATCGAGAAGGGTCATGCGATGCTGACGCTGCTGTGTGCGGCGAAGCAGCAGGCGGTGGAGGTGGATTCGGTCCGCGTCTTCCGCTATCCGGCCGGCACCGATACCTCCGGCTTCCCGCGAATCCGCCGCACCTATCCCGGCCGCGAGCCGGATGCGCCATGGCGGAAGGCCGCGCTGGAGCGGATCGAGCAACATCGCAAAGCTGACTTGTCGGTCAGTGTCCGCGGGGCGGATGGTAAGCCGCTCATTGGTGCCAAGGTCACCCTCACGTTGCGGAGACATGAGTTCGGCTTCGGCTCCGCGGTGACGGCCGAGCTTCTAACAGCCGAAACGGAGGATGCGCGGCGTTATCGAGAGATCGTCGACCGGTTGTTCAGTCGCGTGGTCTTCGAGAACGATCTCAAGGACTTCGGCTGGGAAACCGGCGCCGAGGGAAAAGACGAGCACAAGCAACAAATCGACCAGGCGTTCGGCTGGCTCGGACGACGGAAGATCGCGGTGCGTGGCCACTACCTGATGCAAGTCGCCGTGCCGCCGAACCTCACGGAGATGACAGATGCGGAGGCGATTCGCCGCCATTTTCTCGATACGGCCCAGGAGCGCATCGACTTCGCCAGCGGCCGGGTTTGCGAATGGGATGTCGTCAATCACCCGGTCGCATGGAGCGGTGCGGACTTGCTCTCGAAACGGCCGGGATTGGAAAAGCTCGATCGCGAGATCTTCGGCTTGGCCTCGCGGGCGACCTCGCTTCCGTTCTTCGTCAATGAGGACCAAATCTTTCGTCCGGGTCGTCAGGCGGATGAAACGTTCGCCTACCTTGAAGCGCTCAAGCGCGATGGCTTCCGCGTCGATGGACTCGGCAATCAGGCGCATTTCGACGAGAGCTTCCTGCCTTCACCCGAGCAGCTTCTCGCCGTGACGGATCGCTTTGCGGCGGTAGTCCCGTGCCAGGAGGTCACCGAGTATGACATCGTCACGCAGGAGGACGAAGAACTGGCCGCCGACTACACGCGCGATACCTTGATCGCCTGCTTCAGCCATCCCGCCTACACTGGGTTCCTGCTGTGGGGATTCTGGGAGGGCCGTCATTGGAAACCGGAGGCCGCCTCCTGGAACCGCGACTGGTCGATCCGCAAGCGCGGGGAAGTGCTGGAGGAATGGCTCGGCCGCCGCTGGACCACCCGTGTCACGCTGACCACCGGGGAAAAAGGAATTGCCCGCTGGCGCGGGTTTCCCGGGTACTATCAGCTCGAGATGGGGGAGAAGCATCAGGAGTTCACCGTGTCCAAGGCTATCCCCTCGGCGGTGGTTGAGTTGCCCTGAGAGGAATCTCGGCTCTTGCACGGAGGGGCCGCATCGCGGACGGATGGCTCGTGACCGAGGAATCCCAATCCCCGCCGACGCTGCAACGACGCATCGCACTTCTCCTGTGGCTGGTGCCGCTGGGGCTTGTTTTCACCAGTGGCATGGGCCTGTGGCTGCATTTCAAGGGCAAGGCCGCGGCGGAGCAAGCCGAGCAGGTGCGCTTCACCACGGCCATCGACGGAAAGCTACTGCAGGATGACATGGGCAAGATGCTCGGGTTTGTCGGTGAGCGCCATGTTTCCACCCCCGCCGGAGTCCAGGGACTCACCCGCGCGGAGGCTATGATCGAGGGCTCGCTCGGCCCGGCGAATGCGGGCTACAAGGTCGAGAAGATCTCGGGCCCGGAGATCGGGGAGACTCGCTGGCCCATCCTCATCGCCACCCTGCGTGGCAGTGATTCCAAGGCCGCGCCGCTGTGGATCGTGGCTCCTTATGATGCACGCCCGGGCTCCCCCGGTGCGGAGGCAAATGCCAGCGGCGTCGTCAGCGTGATGGCCGCTGCCCATGCCCTCGCAAATGCCTCGCCGAAGCTGACCGTCCATTTCGCCTTTGTGCCCCATGCCTACGATGCGGAGGCCCCGGTCATGGAACTTCAGGGGGAACTGGCCGAGCAGATCGGCAAAGCGGGCACCGTGCTTGTCGTCGAGGCCATGGGCGCGGCGGAGAAGCTCATGATCAGCTCGCGTGATGCCGGGAATGCGGCACTCCGCCAAGCGACAGGTCTCGGCGAGGTCGTGGGGGCGGAATCGATCTGCCTGGAGGATGACTTCGATTTGTCCTCCACCTTGTTCGAGTTCGGCCTGCCCACCGCCCGGGTTTCTACCCGGCGGGTGGTGAAGGCGGACGAAGCCGATGACACGGCCCCGGATGCGGCGGTTCATGCCGCCGCAACACGCGCTTTGGTGACTCTGATCGAAAGATTATCAGGCTCATGAAAAAAACCTCTTGCACGGCTCGGAGGTAACCCCTACCAAGCGCGCCACCTCGCCGTTGGCGAGGCGACAGGACACGAGGGGCATTAGCTCAGTTGGTAGAGCACTTGCATGGCATGCAAGGGGTCAGCGGTTCGAATCCGCTATGCTCCACTCCTCCAGTCCTCGCCACCTTCTTCTTCCCGAAGGTGCTTTTTCCCCACGAAGATTCATCGCGGTGGGCATTGATCGATCGGCGTGAGCCACATTCCGGGATTTGGGCTTGGAAGAACACCCTCTCGTCGGGCTCAATCACGGCATGTTTAGCGCCAGCAAGCTTTCCGAGGAACAGAAGTCCGCCCTGCACCGCTGGGCCGCCGATGGCGCCAGCATCGCCGACCTCCAGAAGCACCTGAAGGACGAGTTCGACATCGGCATCACTTACATGGATGCCCGCTTCCTGGTGCTTGATCTTGGCATCGAACTCTTGGAAGCACCGAAGGAGGAAAAGAAACCGGAAGACGAGGCGCCCAAGCCAGTGCCGACCGGGACCGTGGAAGTGACCATGGACGGCCTTGCGCTGCCCGGTGCGCTGGTTTCAGGCAAGGTGGTTTTTTCCGACGGCGAGTCCGCCATTTGGATGCTCGATCATCAAGGCCGTCCCGGTCTCGATCCCGACACGCCGGGCTATCGTCCGACGCAGGAGGATGTCATCGACTTCCAGAAGCAACTTTCTGAAATGATCCGGAAGAAGGGCTACTAAGCGGACGATCGAGCACCGCTGGTCCCGATTGTGAAATATTTATGTAGAGACTGTTTATCCTTGATGGGAAGACAACTGGCCGCCTAAGAGGCGGTCATGTCTCGACTTAAGATTGCAGCTATCCTCGCTCTCGTCATTGGTCCTTGTCTTGCCTTCGTAGGCTTCAAGGAAAGGCAACGCATCGGGAAGATCGAAAAGGACGGCGTGGAAGTCGCGGGAATACCCACGGGCGGCCGAATCGAGACTGGTCGCAAGGGCGGCAAGACCCACAGGATCACCGTCACGTATCCTGCCGGCGGCCCACCCAACGCGACGTCCAAGGAATTCAAGGTCACGGGTGATTTCTTTGAATCCATCTCCAGCGGTGAAACCATCACAGCGGACACCGTGAAGGTGAAGATGCTCGCGGATCAACCGGAGGAAGCGTTCATCGTGGACGGTTCGGATGATGACCGTGTGCTGTTCCCGGTTGGCCTTGCCGCCTTCGCTCTGGGTGGGGTTGGCACTGCCTCCATGTTCCGCAAGGGACGCCAAGGCTGATCACCAGCTACTTTCAAGAAGGCCCGGCGGGAAATCCTGCCGGGCCTCTTTCTTTGCGGGAACGGGTCAGTTTTCCAGCAGCTCGACTCGGAAGAACTTCTTCGGATCAGCGGCGGGAAAGGCAATTTCAACCAACCCGCCGGCGACAGGCAGGCCTTGGTTCTGCGGCACGTCCCATGGCATCCAGCTTCCAAGATTGTCGGAGGTGTCGATGCGGAACGAGCGGTTCACTGGCAGGGTGAAGCTCAGCTTTGAGGGAGGCGAGGAGGTGACGGGTCGGAAGGCGCTCGTGCCATTGTGAGGATCGGTGCCCGCAAGGAACTCGTCGCGATTATTGAGTCCGTCACCATCAGCATCGGCGGCGGGATCGCCGGACGGATCATTGTCGGGTTCGAAGTTCGAATTACGCCAGGCATCGTAGGTTTGGCGGGCAGCGAGTTCGCCGTTGATCCAGTTGGTTACGAGCGTGACGTTGGCGGAGTCGATGACATTGCTCGCAAGCGGCGGCATGCGGGTGAAGCCGCCGGTGACGGCCATGCGATGGAGGACGATCGAATGCGCGGTGTCACCGGGAACGACCAGCTTGTTCAATGGATCGCTGCCGCTATTGGCGGCGCTGCCGTTCACCAGCAGTGTCTGGGCCAGCGTCAGCTCCGGACGGCCGTCCCAGGACGGGGGACCGGTGCCGCCGCTCTTGTGGCAGTAGGAACAGTTTACGGCTAGATAGGATCGCACGCGGGCTTCCAGCGAATAGGCGGTTTCCGTCGGTCGCAGATGGCGCGGCAGCAGGTTCGGCGAGCCGGGGTTGTTTGTGAAGTAGCCTTGCTGCTGGAGCGTGGTGAGCTGGTTGCCGGTGAAGCCGAGCATGTCGCTGCTCAGATTGAGCTGGCGGGTGTTGAAGGAGAGCGCATGGCCTGCCTGCGAGGTGTGGCAGATCATGCACTCCGCGCGGCTGGGAATGTGCCAGGTCTGAGGAACCGTATTGCCATTGTCGGTGATGTTGAGCGCGAAATCGATACCGCCGTCCTCGACCAGCGTGGCTTCGGTGCCGGCATCGTTCCAGCGATAGCTCACGCCGTAAGCACCACTGGCGTTCTTCACGATGAGGCGCGTTTCGATGCGCTTCTTGCTGGCAGGCACGCCGCGCTGCATCTCCATGTCGAAATGCTTCACCCAAATCGTGCCGGTCGGTAGCGTCCATAGGCCATCCTTGGACCAGACAAACTGCGAGGTGCCGTTCGGGATCACCATCCAACGCCGCTTGATGGCGTTATCGCTCCAGAATGGCAGATTCACGTCGTAGGGGACCAGGCCCGGCGATGGCGAAAGGTCGCTGAGATCCGCGAACAGGCCGGTGGCGGAAAGTGTCGCGGGATAGGTATTCGCGACCGTAGAGGTCGTTAGCCGCCGGACGATGCCGTCGCCGATGTCGGCGAGCAAGATGTCCTGATTCGACGGATCGTAGCCGAAGGCCGCGATGTTGCCTTCACCGGCAAGGCGCTGGACGTTTGTGCCATTCAGGTCCATCGCCCAGATGTTTCCGGATTCATGGTCGCCGAAGATGTACTTCCCGGTTAGCGCGCCGATGCGGGTGCCGCGATAGACTCGCCCGCCGGTGACGGCCCTCCCTCCGAAGTCACCGTCCCGCCCGTAGTCGTAAACCGGGCCGGTGTGATAGGCGGTGAGGAAATTGGCGGGCATGGTCGGGTTCGTGGTGCGCGGCCCCGCGATCGTTCCTTCGCGATAGACCCAGCCGTAGTTCCCACCGCGGGTGATGATGTCCACTTCCTCGCGCGCGCTCTGTCCGACATCACCGCACCACAGGGCCCCAGTCGCGGGATCGAAGCCCATGCGCCAGGGATTCCGCAGGCCAGTGGCCCAGAACTCGCGGCGCACGGTGCCGGTCACCGTGCTGCCATTGTAAGTTCCGTTCCAGTCGCCGCCGAGTGCCACCGTCACGAAGGGATTGGTCTTCGGAATGGCGAAGGCGGCTACGCCCGAGTAGAGCGGAATCGAAGCATGGGTGGTAGGCTCGACGCTGTTCGCCATGTTTCGGTCCACGTCGATACGGAGGATACCGGAAAAGAGATCCTTGTTGATGAGCTGGCTGTTGAAGGTGGGATCGTCGTTGCCATTTCCTTCGTCTCCGACGGAAATGTAGAGGTAGCCATCCTGAGGCCCGAAGTGAAGGTCGCCGCCATTGTGGTTATCAAACTCGTCGCGCTGCTCGATGAGGATGCGCTCGGTGGTCGTGTCAGCGGCGTTGGGATTTCCCGCCTGGGTGGTGAACCGCGAGACCCGCTGGTAGCGCAGGCCGCTCTTGATCACCGAATAGGAGATGAAGAAGAAGCGGTTGGTCGCGTAGTTGGGATGAAAGGCCAGGCCTAACAGGCCGCACTCGGAACTGGTCTCGATGGTTTCGCTCTTGGTGGTGAGGTAGCCGGACAGATCCAGGAAGACGCTGGAAGTCGGGGACGCTGCCGTGACATTCGGAACCACCTTCAGCTGCCCGCCCTTTTCGCAGACGAACAGCCGCTGCGTCTCACCCGGCGGGGTGACCAGACAGAGCGGCTGGCTGAAGGTGAGCGTGCCCAGCGCATTCGGTAGCGAGTAGGCGGTGGCTGGCGGTGAAGCCGGGACATTCAACGCTGCATTCGCGATCTTCAGCGAGCTCGAGAACGTGATCGTGACCGTGCCGGTGGATGTTTGCCCGGTGCTATTGGAAATACGGTAGGTGAAGCTGTCGCCGGCCGGGGTCCCGGTGGTGTGGGTGTAGAGGATGGTTCCATCAGGGGAAACCGTTGCCGTGCCGGAGGCCGGAGGGCTTTCCACGATGAGCGAGGACCGGACGATCTCGCCGGAGTCGTTGGCCAATACGTTCAGCTTGGCCTTCTTTCCGTAAAGCATCGTCACCACATCCGCAGTCACGGAGGGCGCGGGAAAATTCGCGTCGGGTCCTGCTGCCGTGTTGGCCGAGATCTGCGCTTGGCTCAGTGCGTAGTCGTAGAGACGGACTTCGTTGTAGGTGATGTTCGAATTCGAATCGTCCGAATACTGCGAACGCCCCAGCCAGTTGTTGACGTCGTTCAGTTCGTTGAGGCGGAAGTTGGTGTCGACGAAGGCGACTTGGCTGCCATTGCGATACCAAGTCCATCGTCCACCGGTGGCGGCATTTGCTCCCACACCCGCCTGAAAGGTGGCGACGTAGTGGTACTGAGTGCCGGCCGTGGTCGCGAGCGTGCTGTCGGCACCCAATTCAGCCGCCCCGTCATTGCGGGCGACCAGCTTCTTGTCGTTGAAGGTGGTCCCGCGACATTCGGCGATCATCAGGTCGTCGCGGGAATTGGTCCCGCCTCCTGGAGCACCGGCGCTATTGCCGATCTCGCCGGTGCCTGAGGTATTCATGCTGCCGAAGTCGAACAACCGCTGCCAATTCTTCGCCGAGACCGGTATGGCCCAGATTTCGACGGTCATGTTCGTCTTTGACGAGACGATGCCATTCGGCAGGTCTAGATAGGCGGAGATCGTGGCTGCGGCCACGTTTCCATTCGACGTGCCGGGAAGTGTGACCACGGTGCCATTCCTCACCGCCCCGGCCCCGACGATAGTCGCCGGAGCAGCGGAAATGACGTCGGTGATGACCGTGCCATTGGTTTGATTGCCCGTGGTATTGAACGTCCACCGGTGGGTGACCGTCTGGGCTTCAGCGGAGGCCAGCAGGCCGAGGAGAAGGAGCGCTTTCCGGGACATCGGCCGGGACGATAGGCGCATTCCGCGGGAAGGCAAAAGACTTCCGGTGACGGATGGGGTGAAGTTGCTTGAAAGAGATGCCGCGTCGCTCGCGAACGGCTCAATTCTCGATCAACTCCACCCGGAAGAAGCGTTTTGCATCGGCGGGCGGAAAGGCGATTTCGACCAAACCTCCGGCGACGGGGAGGCCTTGGTTTTGCGGAATGTCCCACGGAGCCCACTGGCCGAGATTGCTGGAGACATCCACCCGGTAAGAACGGTTGGCCGGCAGCGTGAAGCGAAGCAATGGCGGAGTTGGCGAGACCTGGGGGCGGAAGGCGCTCGATCCGTTGTTCGGATCGGTTCCAGCAAGGAACTCATCGCGGTTCGAGATTCCATCACCATCGGCATCGACTGCGGCTGCTCCCAGTGGATCATTGTCCGGCTCGAAATGCAGCGCGCGCCAAGCCTCATAGTTGAGCCGGTCGTCCAACTCTCCGTTGATCCAAGTCGTCAGTAGCGACACGCTGGCTGTATCGATAACATTGCTGGCGAGCGGCGGCATGCGGGTGAAGCCATTGGTGACCCCCACGCGATTGAGCACGATGGAGTGCAGCGTGTCGCCGGGGACCACGAGCTTGTTGACCGGATTGCCGTTGTTATTGGTTGCGCTGCCGTTGACGAGACCGGTCGCATCAAGGAGTAGCTCGGGCCGTCCATCCCAAGCACCGCCGCCGGTGCCGCCTGCCTTGTGGCAATAGGAGCAATTCACGGCGAGGTAGGAGCGAACGCGGGCTTCGACCGAGTAGGCAGCTTCATCCCCGCGCAAATGGCGTGGCAGGAAATTGGGCGAGCCGGGGTTGTTAGGAAAGTAGCCCTGATTGAAGAGGGTCGTGAGCTGGTTGCCCGTGTGGCCCGACATGTCGGACTCCAGATTGAGCTGCCGTGTATTGAAAGAGAGCGCATACCCGGCCTGCGGCGTGTGGCAGATCATGCATTGGCCGCGGGCAGGGATGGTCCAGGTCTGCGGCACGGGGTTCCCGTTTTCCGTCACCGCGAGCGGGAAGCTTTCGCCTTCATCCTCCACCAGTGTCGCCTCAGTGCCCGCGGCATTCCACTTGTAGCTGACTCCGTAGGCACCGGTGGCATTCTTCACCAGCAGACGGGTCTCGATGCGCTTCTTGCTGGCGGGGACGCCACGCTGCATCTCCATGTCGAAATGCTTCACCCAAATCGTGCCGGTGGGCAGGGTCCACTGGCCGTCCTTCGACCAGGTGAAAGTGGCGCTCGCGTTCGGCAGTGTGAACCAGCGGCGCTTGATGGCGTGATCGCTCCAGAAGGGCAGGTTCACGTCGTAGGGCACCACGCCCGGAGCGGGGGTGAGCGTAGCGACGTTCGAGAAGAGACCGGTTTCGCTAAGCAGGTCAGGGAAGGTGGTGCCGGTCGTGCTGGAAACCACGCGCATGATGCGATTCCCATCTTCATCCGCGATCAGGACATCCTGGGTCGCGGGATCGAGGCCAAATGCGGAGATGCCCCCCTCGCCGAGGATTCGCTGAACGCCACTGCCGTCCAGATTGATCGTCCAGATATTGCCGCTGCCGTTGTCGCCGAAGATGTACTTGCCGTAGAGCGAACTGACCCCGCCACCGCGGATGACCACGCCGCCGATGATTGCGTTGCCGATGAAATTGGCCCCGCCGGTGGAGTGGGAATAGCTGTAGACCGGATCGATGGAGGTGAAGCCTGCGGGCTGCGTCGGGTGGTCGGGAGTTGAGTCATCCCAAGGTCCTTCGGACGGCCCTTCCCGATAAACCCAGCCGTAGTTACCTCCCTTGGTAACGCGATTGACTTCCTCCCGCGAGCTGCCGCCAACATCGCCAACCCACATGTCTCCGTTCAGCGGGTCGAAAGAGTAGCGCCAGGGATTGCGCAAGCCGACAGCCCAGAATTCGCTGCGCACGTAAGCCGATGCGATCGGCAGGCCATTGAAGGTGGTGGCTCCCACGAAAGGGTTGTCCGCAGGAATCGAGTAGCGGGCGATCCCTGCGTCGCGCTTCACGGCGTCCGGTGGAGGACTCGTCGGATATTCGGCGGGATTCGGATGCGGACTTGGCTCCAGATTCCCCGGCTTCTTGTCGACATCGAGCCGCATAATGGCCGAGAAGAAGTCCTTGTCGATCCGCTGCGAGTTGAACTGCTGATCATTCTGGGCGCCCTCGTCACCCATGCTGTAGTAGAGATATCCGTCCGTTCCGAAATGCAGGTCGCCGCCGTTGTGATTCACCTGCTCGTCGCGTTGCTCAATCAGGACAAGCTCGCTGGTGGAGTCGGCAGCATTTGGATTTGCCGCCTGGGTGGTGAACCGGGACAAACGGTCGTGCAAGGGAGGCGTGCTGCCGCTTCCGATGCCGGAGCTGTAGGTGATGTAGAAGTAGCGGTTTTGAGCATACTGCGGATGGAAGGCCAGTCCGAGCAAACCCATCTCGGAACCTGTATTTCCCGTGCGCAGCACTTCATTCGCCCGGGCATCAAGCAGTCCCACCAGATCGAGAAACAACACCTTGGTCGGCGATGCCAAGGTAACATCGGGGATCACATAAATCTTCCCACCCTGTTCCACGACAAAGAGCCGCTTGTTGTCCCCCGGCGGAGAGACGAGGCAGACCGGCTCGGTGAACGTCAGGGTAGGGAACGCATTTTCCAGTGCGATGCTCGTCGGCGGTGGCGTGGCCGGCACATTCAGCGCGGGATTCGGCTGACGCAGCGGCAATGGATCCGCAAGGGCGGAGGCGACCAGGAAGACTAACAGCGACGGGAGGGGGGGCCGGCACATGGGGCGGAAGATATGCAGCGCGGGTGCCAGAACAAGCCCTTTGAGGTGAAACTTGGCATTGCATTTTGAGATGGCGGCAAGCCACCCGGGCTTGACAATTGGCGGCTTGCGAAGGTGCTTCGGCGCGGTGAGAAGCATGCGCATCCGTCGGTTTGGCCGCGGCGTCGGGATCCTGACGCTGGTGGTTGCGCTGTGGCTGGCTGCGGTGGCAGGGTGGATCGTGGCATTTGGCGGCACGGATCACGCCCAGCGGTCCGATTGTGCGATCGTGTTGGGAGCGGCGGCGTATGGCAGCAAGCCCTCGCCGGTCTTTGCGGAGCGCATCAACCATGCCGTTTCCCTTTATCAGTCGGGCACGGTGAAGTGCCTGCTTTTCACCGGCGGCAGCGTGATCGAGGCGGACCAATCGGAAAGCGCGGTGGCGCGCAGCCATGCAATTGCTGCCGGGGTGCCCGCCGACGCGATTTTCACGGAAAGCCAGTCCCGCACCACCGAGCAAAATCTGGTGCAAGCGAAGGGCGTGATGAAGGAACACGGCCTGAAGACCGCTGTGATCGTCAGCGATCCACTGCATCTGAAGCGCGCGGCCTCGATGGCCGAGGATCTGGGCATCGATGCGGTGACGTCGCCGACGCCGACGTCACGCTATCGGACATGGAAGGTGAAGACGGGCTTCCTGATGCGGGAGGTGTTTTACCTCCATGGCTATTGGATCACGGGGAAGTGATGCTCGCGATCATGGCGATAGTTTCGACCGAGCCTCGCGATAGCGGTTGATCGATATCACCAGAAGAATGAGCCCTACGAAGCCGATGGTGAGACCGATCGCCGCTGGGCACAGCAACAGGCCGATGTGAACCGACCATTGTTCCGTGTCACCGAAACCACTGGCGCCCAAATCGGAAAAGGCGCTCATCATGCTCATGACGGTGGCCCCGATCCCGAGCAAGGTAGGGAAAGCGGTAAGCATCGACGAACTCCAGATGGCCCGCTTCCAGAAGCGTTGACGCGCGGTGATTTCCTCCGGGGCGGGAGGAGCCGCGGGTGCTTCCGGAGGCAGGTAGGGCTGGGCCATCGTTTCGTCTTAGCCCTCGGCGTCGTCCTTCTGGACGGCCGGTGCAATCGCATCGATGATTTCGAGCGCCTCGTCATCCAGTGCAGGGGCTTGCAGCGCGGCGAGCGAGTCATCGAGCTGGGCGACCGTGCGTGCGCCGATGATTGCGGAGGTGACAGCGCTCTGGCTGAGCACCCAGCGCAGGGCGAGATGCTGCAGGCTCATCCCACGGTCCTCGGCGAAGCGATGCAGCGCGCGGATCTTCTCGATTTGAGCATCCACCTGTGAGGTTTGAAGAAAGCCCTCGGAACGAGCGGCGCGCGAACCGGCGGGAATCCCGTTCACATACTTGCCGGTGAGCATGCCCTGGGCGAGCGGGCTGAAGACAATGGAACCAATGCCCTTTTCCTCGAGCCAGTCGTGGATGCCTTCAGCTTCCGGCCAGCGGTTGAGGATGGAATGCGGCGGCTGATAGATCAGGCAGCGGACGCCCATGTCCTTGAGGATCTTCACCGCTTGCTTGAGCATCTTCGGCGGATACTTCGAGAGGCCCACGTAGAGTGCGCGACCGGAGTTCACCGCGGTGGCGAGGGCGGACATGGTTTCCTCCAGCCGCGTGTCCTTGTCGGGACGATGCGAATAGAAGATGTCCACGTAGTCGAGGCGCAGGCGCTTGAGCGATTGGTCGAGCGAGGCGAGGACGTGCTTGCGCGAACCCCACTCGCCATAGGGGCCTTGCCACATGTCGTGGCCGGCCTTGGACGAAATGATCAGTTCGTCGCGATGCGCGGCGAAGTCTTCGGAAAGGATGCGGCCGACGTTTTCCTCGGCGCTGCCCGGAGGTGGACCGTAGTTGTTCGCGAGGTCGAAATGGGTGACGCCGCGATCAAAGGCACGGCGTAGGATGGCGCGGGCCTCGTGCTGGTCATCGACGTGGCCGAAATTGTGCCAGCAGCCGAGCGAGATTTCGGGCAGCAGCAGGCCGGAATCGCCACAGCGGCGGAAGGGCATGCGGCCATCGTAGCGGGTAGGATCGGCGGAGTACATGGTCGTAAGGTGGATAGGGCTCAGGGCGTGGTTTGGCGCGCCGCTTTTTTCAGGAGGTGATTCGGATTGATCACGAACTCGTATTTCAGGCCGTCGGGATCGGTGAAGTAGGTGGCGTAGTATCCGTTGCCGTATTCAGGGCAATCGCAGGGTGCGTCTTCGATGGTGCAGAGGCCTTGATCAGCCAAGGGAACGAGCACCTCTCGATGAAAACGGTCCACGTCATCGCGGTCTTCCGCACAGAAGGCGATGTGACAGTGATGTCCGAGCGCGCCTCGCTGGTGAGGCACCGCCTTGAGAGGCTCGCGAACCTGACAGATGCTGATCTCGTGCGGGGTGTCCAAGTCCCAGCGCTTCCAGTCTTCGTAGCCGTAATCCTCGCCATAGTCGCTGTCATTCAGCTCATACCCCAGATGACGGAACATCGCCGCGTAGAATGGCGATGAACGCTCAACGTTCGAGACGTTGATGATCATGTGGTGGAGCAGGCCGCGATGGGACATGGCAAATCAAAGGGAACGGAGAGCATCGATGCGCGTCAGCACCGGTGGATGAGAGTAGTCGAGGAAGACGCGGAACGGATGCGGAGTCAGATTGGAAAGGTTCTTGGCCGAGAGCTTCTTCAAAGCGGTGACGAGCGACTCGGGCTGACCCGTTGCCTTCGCGGCATACGCATCCGCTTCGAACTCGTGCTTCCGTGACCACGCTGCGGAAGCGATGCCTAACAGACGACTCGCGGGTGCGAAGAGCAAGCCGAACAGCACCAGTCCGACATGAGCGGAGATCTTTGTCACGCCGAAGGCCGCGAAGAGTTCATGGGAGAATTTCCCTCCGTCGATCACAAGCCCCAGCAGGAAGAACAGCGCGCACGCCTGAAGAACGGACACTACGAGCCGCTGGACGATGTGGCGGAGCTTGAAGTGGCCGATTTCATGGGCAAGCACGGCGACCAGTTC
This sequence comes from Luteolibacter sp. Y139, assembly GCF_038066715.1. Lineage (NCBI taxonomy): Bacteria > Pseudomonadati > Verrucomicrobiota > Verrucomicrobiia > Verrucomicrobiales > Verrucomicrobiaceae > Neoluteolibacter > Neoluteolibacter soli. Next base: position 582,913 of record NZ_JBBUKT010000002.1, read on the forward strand.
ATCCTGCGTCTGCTCTTCGATCAGCGTGTCGTAGAGCGCGATCTTCTTGGTCTTGCCGAAGCCGGTGAAGAAGGCATTGGCCTTGGTCGAGCGCTTGGAGCCGTCCATCACCGAGATCTCCGCGAGCGGGAAACCGCACTTTTCCGCCATGGCGTGGATCGCGCGGAGCAGCGGGCCGTCGGCCATGGGCGTGAACTTGTTGAATAAGGGCAGGATCAAGGTCGGCGCGAGCCAGGTAAGGAAGAGCTGGAAGGCGACGAAAAAGCCCCAAGCCCACAGCCAGGCATGCTGCACGTGGGTGAAGATCCACAGGATGCCCGCGGCCAGCGGCAAGCCGATCACGGCGGCGAGCACGAGGCCCTTGATCTGATCGATCACGAAGGTCTTCGGCGTGGTCTTGTTGAAGCCGAACTTTTCCTCGATCACGAAGGTATCGTAAATCGAGAAGGGGAGATGGAGCAGCGTGTGACCGACGAAGAGCAGGCCGAGGAAAACCAAACCGGCCGGGATTTCACCCGCCACCAAGCTGCGGGAAAGGCCATCCAACCAGCCGAAGCCGCCGAGGACCCAGAAGATCAGCAAGGTCGTCAGCGAGAAGGTCGAGTGGATGATCTCAAACCGCGCCGATTCCCGGGTGTAGGCCTGCGATTGCGCGTAGCGCTCGGCATCGAAGACATCGGTGAACTCCTTCGGCAGGTCGGGCGACAGCGCCTTCAGGTTCAGCAGGGTGGCGATGAAATCCAGCTTCCACAGCGCGAATAGCGCCACGAGGATGAGGAGGGCGACGGCATTCCATTCCATGGGCGGCGAAGGATGTACCGGGGCCGCCGGGGTGGATAGTGGTTTTTGGAGGTTTGCCGGGGCCGGGAAAAATAGGTCCTATGGGACCCATGCGACCTATGGTCCTCTTTCTCTGCGCGCTTCTCCCAAGCTGCGCCGCCATTTCCGCGAAGAAGCACACCTACGGCCGCGGCGCGGCGGTGCCGGTCAACGGCGCGCAGGTCTCCCTCAGCGTGAAGCCCGAGGGCACGGCGGGTGGGAGCTTCGTTGTCAGCGCCATGGTGGTTTCAGGCGGAATGGCCACCTTGGACGGACCGTTCCGCTGGCGGATCGAGGCGACGGGTGAGGAGGGGAAACAGCAGTCGCTGGTGGTTCACCGGCTCCGGACGGTCACCACGGTGACCAAACGGGACGAGTGGTATCCGGTGAAACACTTGGGCCAGCGGGCAGAATTCCGTCCGGTAAAGGCCGCGCCGGGCCGCACCCGGGCGGTGTTTGAGATCCCCGGCTACCTAGAGGTGAAGCCTCGCGAGGACGGGATGCTCACGATTCTGGCCGATGTCTCGGTGCAGACGGCCGGCCGGTGGCAGCGGGAGTTGCTGAAATTCCGGCTGGATCCCGCGGAGAAGCGCCAGGACGAGTTCATCTTCTTGCCGGCCGAGATTGTAAAAAGCCTCGGCACCGATCCCGCCGATTGGGAGGATCCCGGCTGGGATTGAGCGTTGCTCCCGGCCTCGGCAAGTGCTTCATTTGTCTCCAGATCGCCGTGAGTCGCCTATTTACCCACCTTCTTTTCGGTGCCGTCGCGGCGACCGCTTGCCCGGCGCAGGACCTCGCTGCCATTTCCGATCCCGGACAGGCCGGCGGTTCAGCGAGTGACGCTTCCATCTTCACGCGCCGTGATGCGCGGGCGATCACCCTGTCGATCCCGGCGCCGCGCGGGATGATTCTGGACCGCAATGGTCAGCCCTTCGCGCAGAGCCGCGTGGCTTGGCAGCTCGGGCTCCAGTACCAGCAATTTGAAAAGGCGGACCGCGAATTCGTCGTCGAGTGGGGGCGGGCCCGCATCGAGAAGGCGAAGCTGCTGGTTCCCGGCGTCAGCGAGCCGACCGATGAGGAACTTTGGAATCACTACCGCGAGCGCCGCTGGCTGCCGCTGCTGATTTCGACGCACCTCAACAAGGCCCAGAAGGAAAAGATCGAGTCCAATCTCGGCTCCGGCCTGATCCTGCATCCGGTTTACCAGCGCTACTATCCGCACGGATCGATGGCGGCGCATATCATCGGCTACACCGGCAGCGTCGGAAAATTGCCGACCGGCCCGATCAATTTCAACGAGCCCCTGTGGGAGGAGAGCGAAGGCCGTTCCGGCCTTGAGTATCTCTACAACAAGGAACTCAGCGGCCAGTCCGGCATGAAGAAGCTGCTCTACGATGAGCACGGCCGGAAGTTCCCCGAGGAACAGCCGAAGCGCCCGCGTCCTGGTGGCAACGTGATCACGACGCTGAACCTCGAATGGCAAAAGCATGCCGAGGACGTGCTGAAAGAGCATGCCCGCCGCGGTGCCTTCGTGTTGATCGACGTGAACACCGGCGAGGTGCTGGTGATGGCCTCGCGCCCGTCCTTCGATCTAAACGAGTGGATTCCCGGCATGTCCGAGAAGCGGCTGAAGGAGCTGCAGGACGATGCCGCCACGCCGCTCTACGGTCGTGCGTTCCAGTCCGCTTATCCTCCCGGCTCCTGCTTCAAGCCGATCGTCGCGATGACGGCACTCGATTCCGGGGAAGTCGATGCGGACACCGCCATCGATTGTCCGGGATCGATCACCATTGGCGATCACACCTTCCACAACCACAACAAGAGGGACGCCGGCGCGATCAACGTGATCCAGGCGCTCGCCACCTCGAACAACATCTGGTTCGGCAAGGTGGGCATGCGGCTGGGTGCGAACACCTTCCTCAATACCGCCCGCCGTTTCGGCTTCGGCGACAAGACCGGTCTGGACTTGGTCGGAGAGAATCCCGGCAATATTCCGACGAACGAGTGGATGCTGGCGGTGGAAAAACGCCGCTTCAAGGACGGCGACGCTTTCAACATGTCGATCGGCCAGGGCCCGGTGCTGGTGACCCCGCTGCAGGTGGCTCAGTCCATGGCAGGCATTGCCAACGGCGGCGTGCTGCCCAAGCTCCACTTGGTCAATCAGGTTCAGGATGCCTACGGTCGCGTCATCAAGCAGGCGATGCCAGAGCGCCGCAACTGGCTCGGGATCGACGAAAAGGCGATCAAGACCACCCGCGAAGGAATGCGCGAGGTCGTCGATGGCGGCACCGGCCAAGCTGCCGGCCTGAGTTTCACCGAACTCTGCGGCAAGACCGGCACCGCCCAGTGGAAGATCAACGATCACACCAACCTCGCGTGGTTTGCCGGCTTCATGCCCTACGATGAGCCGCGTTTCGCCTTCGCCGCCGTTTATGAAGGCCGGCCAGGTGAGAATCCCAGCGGCGGTAAGAATGCGGCTCCGATCGTGAAATCGTTCTTCGAGCCTCTGAAGGATGAGTTCAAGGAGATCATCGCCCCGGCACCGAAGGCTTTGGAAGTGATCGACGAGTCCGTGGCTGCGCCGAAGGCCCAGCCGGTCACCGAAGACGAGGCGGAAGGCGTGGTGAAAACTCCTGAAGGCAAGATTCTCGACACCAAGCCCAAGCCGAGCGGCAACGAAGCGGACGTAGCGCCGATTCCGCGGGCACTGGAAGTTGATCCGTCGGAGATCGAGGAACCCGAGGACGGACAATGATCTCCTGACGTCGGACACCGAGAACCACGGGAATGTCGACGTCTCGCAAGGAGTCCCGCCGGAAACGGCCTGGGTGTCTGGTGATTTCGATCCTCGGTGGGATCGCGGGTTTTGCGTTCCTGATGCTGGTCTTTCCGAATTGCGATGCCAACTCGAAGCAGGGGCGGATGGCGAGATCGCTATCGCGCGACCAGTTGGCCGGCCTGCATCGGGCGATGACGAAGCTATGGGACAAGATTCCCAAGGAGGAGCGGGAGTCCGCACACATCCGTTTCGGCAGCGATCAGATCCCGGAGGAATTCGGCGGGCTGGATGCCCATTTGGTGCGGATTCGGGATGGAAACTCCATCATCCGCTTGCAGGGCTGTATGGATCATTATCTGGACCTGGTCTTTTACGGAGTTGGCGAACCCACGTCACGTGGGGATCATTCTCCCCGTATCGTCCTGATGTCGGGAGAACACGAGATTCAAACGGAAACCCTCTGGCGACCGGACCAGGAGGCACCGGTGCCCGAATCCGGAAAATAGTCTTCGCAGCCGGATGCCGCCCGGGATCGCGTGTCAAAACTCCCTGTTTTCGGGACTGGACGCGGCCCGACTTTGGCGGCAGATACCCCATGCCCCGCAAGCGCGGGGCTTTTTCACCTACCGACCCAAGTCACGATCATGGACATTCAAATTGCCACACTTTGCGACTTCGCCGCTGACTACAACGGCAAGCTCGTCATCTCCGGCACCTTCGACACTCTCGCCGCCCGCCAGCTCCCGGTCGTGCACCCGAGCTGCAGCCTCGCTCTCCGCTTCTGCTTCACCCCGGAAGACTCCGGCCGCCACAAGCTCTCCATCAACATCATCAACGAAGATGGCGAGCCGCTCGATCCCCAGAACATGCCGATCGAGCCGGAATTCGAAGTGCAGCTTCCTGCTGGCGTTCCGTTCCTCACCCGCAACGTGATCCTCAACCTTCAGGGCCTCCAGTTCCCGAAGGGCGGCATCTACTCGATCGACCTCGGCTGCGACGGCGAACTGCTGATGCGCCTGCCGCTTCGCATCGTTCAGGTCCAGCAGCAACAGCCTGAGCCTGTCGCCTAAGACGTGTCGTTGACCCGTTACTCCTGTGCCCTGGTGACCGGCGCTTCCGCCGGTCTCGGGGCCGAGTTTGCCCGCCAGCTCGCGCCGCGTTGCGAGACGCTGGTGATCATCGCCCGCCGTGCGGAGCGTTTGGTCGAGCTGGCTGGCGAATTGGAGAAGAGTCATCCCGGCCTGCGTGTCTTGCCGCTGGAGGCGGATCTCACCGATCCGAACGCGCGGTTGCAGGCTGTAGGCCATTTGCTTTCCAAGGGGCTCGTCCCCGACCTGCTGGTGAATAACGCCGGCATGGGTGACTACGGTGAGTTCGTCACCTCGGACTGGATGAAGATCGAGGCGATGCTGCGACTGAACGTCGAGGCGCTGACCCATCTCACCCACGCCTTGCTACCCTCGATGATCGAGCGGAGGAGCGGGGCGATTCTCAACGTCAGCTCGCTCGCGAGCTTGCTGCCGATTCCGGACTTCGCGGTCTATGCGGCGACCAAGGCGTATGTCAGCAGCTTTTCCGAAGCCTTGCGCATCGAGGTGAAGGATCACGGCATCCGCGTGATGGCACTCTGTCCCGGGCCGGTGCATACCGAGTTCGGCGAGGTCGCCGGACGCTCGCCGGGAACCGACTTCGGAGCGCGGGAGTGGTTCTACGTGCCGCAGGAGCAGGTTGTCCGCGAGGCTTTGTGTGGTCTCGCTTGCGATCGTCCGCGCGTGTATCCCGGCTGGAAAGTCGCTGCCGCAGCAGTGGGCATTTCGCTGCTACCACTGGCGATCATCCGGATCGTGATGGCGACGCGGCCGCGGAAATAACGACCGCGTAGCGGTCGAAGGAAGCACGCCTACTTCCCGCAGCCACAGTTGTGGCCGCAGTTCTTCTTTTTCTTCCCGCCGCCGGTTGCCTTGCGGACCAGGAAGAGCACCGCGAGCACCACCGCGGCAAGTGCCGCCCATGTCTGCCAGTCGTTCATCTCAGAAGAAAAGTAGGGCAATGTGGTAGGCGACGAAAGCCGCCACCCAGGCGAAGACGCTCATGAAGGCGAATTGTCCGGCGGCCCATTTCCACGAACCCGACTCGCGGGCGACGACCGCAGAAGTCGGCAGGCACTGCAGGGCGTAAATGAAGAAGACCAGCAACGAGACGACGGCGGGAATCGTGAACATCTTCCGCCCATCCGGCCAAGTCTCCTCGGACAAGCGCGTGCGCAAGCGTTTCCAAGTCTCTTCGTCGGTGTCCGCTTCTTCCACGTGGTAGAGCTGGGTCATCGTGGAGACGAATACCTCGCGCGCGGCGAAGGAGGTGAGAATGGCGGTGCCACCACGCCAGTCCAAGCCCAGCGGCCTGACCGCCGGCTCGGTGAGGTGACCGACACGGCCGATGACGCTGTGATCCAACTGCTCGGCTGGGTCATCACTCCCGGACTTCGGGTAGGTCTGAGCCGCCCAGAGGAGCACACTGATGGCGAAAATGACGGTGCCCGCCTTGTAGAGGAAGGACCAGGCGCGACCGGCGACGTGGCGGAAGATGTAGCTCCACTGCGGCCCGCGGTAGGGCGGCAGCTCCAGCATGAAGTGCTTCGGCATCTCCTCCGGACCGAGCTTGCCGCGGAGAATGCGCGCGACGATCAAGGCGGTCACGGTACCCAGGACATAAATCGCGAAGAACACCAGCGCCTGGGTTAGCTTGCTTTCCGAACTCAGGAGCAGCGGTACCAGCACCAGATAGACCGGCAAGCGCGCGGAACAGCTCATCCATGGTGCGACGAACATCGTGGTCAGCCGTTCCTTCGCCGAGTCGATCGTGCGGGTGGCCATGATCCCGGGAATCGCGCAGGCATACGAGCTGAACAGCGGCAGGAAGGCCTTTCCGCTCAAGCCGGCCTTGCCCATCAGTCCATCCATCAGGAAGGCGGCACGGGCCATGTAGCCGGAGCTTTCCAGCAAGCCGATGAAAAGGAACAGCAGCACGATCTGCGGCAGGAAGACCACCACACTGCCAACGCCACCGATGATCCCATCTACGATGAGGCTGCGTAGATCACCTTCCGCCATGGCGCCGGTGACATAATTGGCCAACCACTTTTGTCCGTCCTCGATCCAGCCCATCGGCAGCTCCGCGAAGGAGAAGATCGCCCAGAAGATCGCCAGCATGGTGAGGACGAATGCGATCCAGCCGAAGATCGGATCCAGCAGCCATTGGTCGAGCTTGTCGGAAAGTGTCGAGGTATGGCCATCGGGCCGGCGGGCGGCCACTTCGCACATGCGCAGGACCAGCGCCCGGCGTCGCTCGCCGATCTCGCCTTCCGGACCGTGCGTCCACGGCGTATCCGCCACCGGAGGGAAGGGGTGGCGCAGTGCCTGCTTGAGTTCCACGATGCCTTTGCCGGCATTCGCCTGTACCGGCACGACGGGCACGCCGAGTTCTTCGGAAAGCTTCTGGGGATCGAGCCGCAGGCCGGCCTTTTCGGCCATATCCACCATGTTCAGGGCGACGACGACCGGCACGCCGGTTTCGATCACCTGCAAGGTCAGCACGAGGTGACGCTCGAGATTCGAGGCGTCCACCACCGAGACCACCACGTCCGGCCTCGGCTCGCCCTCGATTTCGCCGAGCAGCACCTTGCGGGCGATCTGCTGGTCGACGCTATCACCATCGAAGTCATAGCAACCGGGAAGATCGACCAGCCGGAGCTTGTGGCCGTGTGGCGTGAAAAACTCTCCGCTTTTGCGCTCCACCGTGACGCCGGCATAGTTGCCGACCTGCTGGTTGGCCCCCGTCAGGGCATTGAAGAGCGTGGTTTTCCCGGCATTGGGGTTGCCGGCGAGGGCGACGGTTTCGAGGGAACCGGACATTGGGAAATCAATCAGGCGACGGCGACCATCACCTGGCTCGCCAACTCGCGGCTGAGGGCGAGACGGGTGCCGCAGACGGAGCAGATCAAATTGCGGCCATCGGCCAGCTTGCGAACCTGAAGGGTCTCGCAGAATCCAAGCTTGCGGAGCTGATCGCAGGCCGGGCCATTCAGGAACTTGATGCGGAAATCACAACCGACCTTCGCCTGGCTCAGGCTGAGCAAGCTGTCGGTTTCGAGTTCCTGGGCCGTCGCGTGCGCCATCGCCGCGATGGTCCTGCAATTGAGATGAGTTTGCAACAAGATTTCCGGGGGCATTTGTCACGCCGGTCTCGGGCGACAGGGTAGCTCCGAAATCCCGCCGGATCGGGCTTCATTCTTCCGTCGCCCTCATCATCATGGGTGCGAAATGCCCGTCCCGGTAGAAACAGAGGAGGAGAGCTCAACCATTCCCTTGGGGTTACGGTTGGCGATTCTCTTTGTCTGGATCGTGAACGTCGGACTTGTTTTCGTCCTTCTCGGTCTTTCGTTTCTCGTCATCGCGACCCTTATTCCTGCGGCTCTTAGCGCAGCTCCGTATCCTCAGGGGGTAGTGGTCAGCATGGGCGCGGTGGTTGCCGAGATGATCGTGGTCGGAATGCTCTCGGGTGCCATCTGGCTCGCCATGCATCTGGAGAGTCGCCCGACCGGCTTGTCACCCCGGCACCCGGGACGCGGGATCGTTTTGCCGATGGTGGGCACTCCCATAGTCGGGGGGATCATCGCGGTCCCGTTTTGGGTTCCCTCCATCTTCATCCACGACGTTTCCCGGACGTTTCCGTGGCCTCTCGTCTGGGGTGCCGCTGGAATCGGCGCATTTTCCCTGTATCGCTATCTCGACCGCATCTTGCCGAAATGATGGAAGAGCCCGAATGGGAACAGGGAAGCACAGGAGCTCATCCGGTGACGGAAGAAGTGGCTGTGCCTCTTGGTCCTCGGCTTGCCATGCTCTTTTTGTGGGCTGTCACCGTGGTCCTCATTTTCGTCATTCTTAGTCTGACGCTCATTGTGATCCCGACCCTTGTCTCTTCGGCTCTCAGCGCAGATCCGTATCCCAAGCGGGTGTGGGGCAGTCTTGTCGCGGTGGTGACCGTGATGACCGCGGTTGGAATGCACTCGGGCACCACCTGGTTGTCCATGCAAATGGAGAGTCGCTGGACCGGGGCGCTGCCCCCGCACCCGGGACGTGGGATCGTTTTGCCGATGGTGGGCATTGTCGTGATTGCGGGGATCATCGCGGTCCTGTTTTGGGTTCCCTCCATCTTCATCCACGACGTTTCCCGAACGTTTCCATGGCCTCTCATCTGGAGCACCGTTGGAATCGGCGCATTTTTCCTGTATCGCTATCTGGACCACATCTTGCCGAAATGATGGAAGAGCCCGAATGGGAACGCGAGGAAGTGACTGGTCCGCCGGTGATCAGCCAGCTTGCGTTGCCGTTCGGCCTGCGGGTGACGATTTTGTTTGTCCGTGCGGTGATCGCTTTGATCGTGCTTCCGACCTTGTTCTCAGGCGTGCTCGCGGTCTGGGGAATTGTTGATATGTCCTACCTCTGGCAGCGTCCTTTTGATGCGATCGCCAATCGTGTGATTGTTTGGGTTTCCTTCGTGGGACTGGTCACGATGCTGTGTTCGGCCACCTGGCTTCACGGCCATCTGGGCGGGCAGACCCAGTCGGCGGATAGGATCGGAGTCGCGAGGAGTCAGGATCACGTGGTGCGCCAGATCTTCTTCCCGGCGCTGGCCTTCACCGCGATTTACAGCTTTCTGGCAGTCCTGATGTGGGTGCCGTCCTTGGTGGCCAGTGGTATCGGGAAGACCTATCCTTGGCCACTGTTCTGGGGATCGGTTGGCGGCGGCTCGGTCCTTCTGTATCGCTATCTCGATCGCATCTTGCCGAAGTGATGGACGTGCCTGAATCGGAACGCGAGAAGACCACCACTCGTCCAGTGGTCGAAGAACCACTCCCGCCGTTCGGGTTGCTGGCGGCGATCCTGTTTGTCCGGTTGATCGCCGCACTGACGTTCTTCATAACGGCGGGAGCAGTCTTGACCGCGCTGGTTCAAGTGATGGTCGGCCCGTTTGCGGAAGACCCCTTTCCGGACGCCCTTGTCGCGAGCCTGCTTTCCGTCGCGGTGTCAGTGGTGCTGGCCGTGATGCAGGGAGGCGCGGTGTGGTTGGATTCGGTTCTGAGCAAACGGCCCTTTTCTTGGGCGGGAGAGCAGGGCGGGCATCCTGCGAGACTGTTGTTCCTGCCCATCATTGGCTGCGTGGCAGGCTATGGCTCGGTGGCGGTACTTGCCTGGCTACCCTCGATTGGGAAAAGCAACGTTGCCGAGACATGGCTATGGCCGCTGGCGTGGGGAAGCATTGGCGCGGGAGCACTGTTCCTTTATCGTTATCTCGACCGGAGCCTGCCGCGCTGAGGATATTTCAATCTATGGAGGAACCCCTTGCTAATTCGGAAATCGAGGTGGAAAAGACACCGCTTGGGATTCACCTCACGCTGCAGTTCTTGCGGCTATCGATGGTGGTGATGGTTTTTCCATTGTTGGGATCCTGCCTGCTGGCAGTGGCGTCGCTTTTTGTTGGGGCGTTCTTCTCCTCCACCGTCCCCAAGGCCATCGGCTTCAGCATGATGGGGCTGGGCAGTTTCATCATGATGCTGACTACGATCACCGCGACCGCATGGATGGAATGCCATCTCAACAAGAGCCCGGTTCCCTTTGCCTCTGCCTGGGTGGCGGGCCGGCCCGGGCACCCGGCACGGAAACTGGTCTTGCCTGCCGTCGGCAGCGTCGCATTCTACGGCTATGTTGCCGTCTTGTTCTGGATCGCCGCGGATCCCGGTCCGGAGTCGGAGCGGAGCGCCGGGTGGGCAGTCGCGTGGGGCAGCGCGGCGGTGATGGCCACCTTGCTGTATCGTTATTTGAAAGCGAAGTTGCCCGAGTGACGGGCGGATGCTGTTAGAAGCCGAAGTAGCGGCTCGCGTTTCCGCTGCAGACGTCTGCGATCAGCTTCGACAGCGCATCAAAGTCGTCCGGCAGTTCACCGCGATCCGTTTCGGTGCCGATCAGATTGCAGAGGATCCGCCGGAAGTATTCGTGGCGCGGGAAGGAGAGGAAGGAACGCGAGTCCGTGAGCATGCCGACGAAGCGCGAGAGCAGGCCGGTGGACGACAGCGCATTGAGCTGGAGCTCCATGCCGTCCTTCTGATCGAGGAACCACCAGCCGCTGCCGAACTGGATCTTGCCCGCGACGGTGCCGTCCTGGAACGCACCGGTCATGGCGGCGAAGAGGTAGTTATCACGCGGATTGATATTGTAGAGGATCACTTGCGGCAGGCAGCCGCGTTGGGCAAGCGTGCCTAGATAGGTGATCAGCGCCGCGCCCTGGCGCTCGTCGCCGATGGTGTCGAAGCCAGCATCCGGGCCGAGCAGGTTGAACATCCGCGGGTTGACATTGCGGAAGGGGCCGAGGTGGAGCTGCTTGGTCCAGCCCTTCGCGGCATCCTGCTGGCCGAAGAAGACCATCAGGAAGAAGGTGAACTTCTCCTTTTCTTCGGCAGTGACCGGCAGGCCACGGCGCGCCTTGTCAAAGATGATCGAGGCATCGGCATCATCGCACGGCAATCCCGGGCAGCGCTCCAATCCATGGTCGGAGAGACGGCAGCCGGCGGCGTGGAAATCATCGTGGCGCTTCTGCAGGGCCTGCAGCAGGTCCGAGACGTGATGGATGCCAGTGTCGGTGATTTCCTCGAGCTTCTCGATCCATGCATTGAATGCCTTCGGGCTATCGACGGCGAAGGCCTTGTCGGGACGGAAGGTTGGCAGGACCTTCGTTTGCAGCGGGCTGAAGGCGATGGTCTCGTGATGGTCTAGCGGATCGGCTGGATCGTCGGTGGTGCCCACCATCTTCACCTGGAATTTGTCGAGGATGCCATGGACGCAGAAGTCCTTTTCCGCGAGGCGCGCGTTGGCTTCTTCCCAGATCTCGTCAGCAGTGGCCGGGCTCAGGAGAAGATCGATCCCGAAGTAGCGACGCAACTCGAGATGCGTCCAGTGGTGGATCGGGTTGCGCAGGGTGTAGGGCACAGTCTCGGCCCAGGCCTGGAACTTCTCGCGAGGGGAAGCGGAGCCGGTGATGTATTCCTCATCGACGCCATTGGCGCGCAGGAGCCGCCACTTGTAATGGTCTCCGCCCAGCCAGATATCGGCGAGGTTTTCCCAGCGATGATTGGTCGCGATCTCCTTCGGCGAGAGATGGCAGTGGTAGTCGTAGATCGGCTGGTCCTTGGCCACCTCGTGAAACAGACGGCGAGCGGTCGGCGATTGGAGGAGGAAGGATTCTTCGTCGAGGTAGGCCATGGGCGTGAGGAGATGGGCGCGACCATGGCAGGATGCACGGGCCCGGCAAGAGGTTCCTCGCCGGAGTTGTCATACAAATGGGTTACCCGTGACGGGGGTGATGGACGTGGTCGCGCACGTCCTGGTGCCGGTGGCCCGCCTCATGGCAGTGATCGCAGCGGACCCAGCCGGAAGTGCCGTCGGCGAAGTGCTCCTTCTTCCAAATCGGGACGCGGAACTTTACCTCATCGATGATGTAGCGGCAGGCATCGAAGGCGGCATCGCGATGCGCCGCGGTCACCACCACCACCACCGCGAGTTCGCCGATGGCGAGGCTGCCGACGCGATGGTGGCAGCGCGCGTGGAGGATCTCGAATTTCTGCCGGGCTTCGTGGACGATGCGGTTCCCTTCCTTCTCTGCCAAACTACGATAAGCCTCGTACTCGAGCGAATGCACGGCCTGGCCCTGGTGGTGATTCCGCACCCAGCCCTCGAACGAGCAGAAGCCGCCGGCTGCGGGGTCGAGGATGCTTTCGCGCAGCGCGCGCGGGTCGATGGGATCGGTGACGATGGCAAACATGGCTCAACCTCCGGCAACAGGGGGAATGAAAACGATTTCGTCACCATCGGAAATCAGCTCGTCCCACTCGCAGAAGTCGCCATTGCGGGCGGCCCGCAGACTGCCGATTTCCAAGGGAAGGCGGTGGAGGAACCGCAGCTCCTCATAGAGCCCGGCGGGGGTGCAGGCGATGGTCTCGACCCGCTCCTCATCGAGTCCACGGGATTCGCGGAGCTTGGCGAAGTAGAGGACGTGGACGACCTTCGTCGTCACGCCATGCTGGAGCTTGGCGAAGCACTCGGCGAGTTCCTGGGGCGTGTTGGCATTGTCGAGTGCCTCGGCATGGGGAAGAGCGAGCACGAGCGGATTGAGCGCTTCGAGGAAATGCCGGGCGCAATGATCTCCCCGGCCAAGCGCCTCCGCAGCCTTAGAAATACCAGAAACCTCGTAGATGGTGCACAGCGGCTCCGCCCGCCCATCGATGCGGTTGGCGAAGCAGGTTGCGTGGCGCGTGGGGTCACGATGGGCGAAGAGGTGCGCCAGCGTGGTCTCATCGAGCAGGAACAAATCACAGCTGATCACCAACACGGGAGAGTCGGGTTTCTTCGCATGAATGGCGGCCAAGGCAGCCAAGGGGCCACCGCCCGCGACTTGATCCGCCACGACGGGCAGGTCGATCGGAGGAGCGGAGTCATCGCGCATCGAAAGGAACACCTCGCCACCAATCAATTGGGCGAGTCGCGCCAGCCAATCGATTTGGCGAACGCCATCCGGACGCTCGATGGTCGCCTTGTCTCGGCCCATGCGCTGGCTCTTGCCGCCGATGAGGATGAGGGTGGTCATTTCGAGTCAGCCTTGTAGTCGCTCTTGCCGCCGGTCTTCTCCAACAGCTTCACGCCGTGGATCACCATCGCCGGATCGAGTGCCTTGCACATGTCGTAGAAAGCGAGGGCGGCGATGCTCGCGCCGGTCAGCGCTTCCATTTCCACGCCGGTCTTGCCAGTGGTCTTGCAGGTGCAGCGGATGCAGGCTTCCCGGCCCTCGAAAGTCACCTCGAACTTGCACGAGTCGAGCGGCAGTGGGTGACAGAGAGGAATGAGCGATGATGTCTGCTTCGCTCCCATCGTGCCCGCGAGGATGGCCGTCTGAAACACGGGACCTTTCTTCGTGGCAAAGTCGCGACCGTCGAACTGGGCCGCCACCGCGTCATTCACCGTGACTCGTGCCTCGGCAGTTGCAATGCGGACCGTGATCTCCTTCGCCGACACATCGACCATTGCGGCTTGGTTCTGCTCGTTGACGTGGGACAGGGACATTAGGGAAAGGGATGGAAATCAAAGGTGTCAGCCGGCCGACCTGGCGGAACCTCGACGATGCCGCAGGATCCCGCTACCGAAATGAAATCGCCGGAGTTCCCTGGAGGACGAGCGAGCAATGTGCCATCCGGGCCCGTCGCCACGGTCAGTAGCCATGAGAACTTCGGCAGCGGCGTGGGAACCTCATTCATGCGCACCCGAGGCGGAGAGAACTCTCGTCCTTCCAATCGCGACAGCGCTGGGAGCACGTGGCGCGTGAAGGTCGCAAGCACCGACACCGGATTCCCCGGTAGTGCGAACACCGCAGGTGGACCGGACCAGAAGGCCAGCGGTTTGCCAGGGCGTTGCTCGACGCCGTGGAACGCGGGCTTGCCAAGCCGCTCCTCTAACAGACCGCGAATGAAGTCTTTCTTGCCCTTCGAGATCCCGCCGCAAATCAGCAGCACATCGCAGCTCGCCAGCGCCTCGTCGAGTTGTCGCCCACAGATCGCCGGATCGTCCGGAGCATGATCGTGGAAAACGATGGGACTGCCACGACGGGTGAGCATGGCTTCAAGCATGGGGCCATTGGAGCGGCGGATCTCCCATGGCTGTGGCGTGGCGTCCGGCGGCACCGCTTCGTCACCGGTCGAAAGGATCGCTACCTTTGCTCGACGGAAGACCTCCGCCTCGGTCAGTCCCACCGATGCAGCGATGGCGATCTCCACCGGGCCGATGGAGTTGCCAGCAGCCACCAGCATTGCTCCGGCGTCAGCGTCGCTTCCGGCATCGTGGATGAACTGGCCTTTCTTGAAGCTCGCCGCGGGCCGTCCCGAATCAAGGTCTTCATAGGGAACGACCGTGTCACAATCGTCTGGCACCACGGCACCGGTCATGATCTCCCACGCCTGTCCCGGCGGAAGCGCACCTGGCGGCGGATCTCCCGCAGCGTGCAGGCCAGCGAAAAGGACAGGACCGGTAGCGGGCAACGTGTCGGCGGCAAAGGCAATCCCATCCATCATCGCCCGGCGGTAGGGCGGGAAGGGGCGGTCGGCGCTGATCGGCGCAGCCAAGGTCCTGCCGAGGGCAGCGGCCAGCGCAACCGTCTCCGTGCCGAGGGGGCGCAGCGAGGCCGTGTGCGCATCGGCTTCGGCGAGGGTTAGCAGACGGTCCATGGCATCAAGATTTGACTCCGGAGGGCAGCAAAGCCAGCGCGAGGAAAGCACAAATGGCCAGCGAAACCCCGACGTAGACCGGAATCGTCAGCGTTTCCTTGAAGAGCAGGAAGCCCATCACATTCCCGATGATGATCGATCCGGCGCCAAACAAGGCCACCGTGCGTCCCAGCTCCATCGCCGAGTAGATGTAGAGCTGGCCGAAAACGGCGATCTGACGGATGACCGTGTAGAGCAGGAACCACCACGTGAGGAATGCCGCGGGCGTAAAGCCCTGCGTCTTCATCGCCCGCGCCCCGATCACGTCGGAGATCGAGAACAGCAGCTGCGAGCCGATGATGAGGAAGGCGGGCGATTTCCAGAAAGGCACGCCGTTCCGATGCGCGAGGCTTGCCAGCGGGTCAAGCCTTGGCGACGCCCCGGCTGGAGAGCTGGATCGGATTGCCCGCAGGATCCTTGGTGTCGGCGAATGAGAAGCCGTTCCACTCGTGGACCTTGCCGAACTTCAGCCCTTCACCGGTGAGCCGCTCCACCTCGGCTCGGACGTCGCTCACGGCGAAGACGATTTTTGCCGGAGAGTGGGATGATACGCCGGCCGGAAGCTTGCCGCGATGCAGGGCCAGATTGCAGCCGCCGGCGCCGAGCTCGATCCAGCCGTCTTCTTCCGGTCCGACTGTTTCCATGCCGAAGTGCTGCTGGTAGAAGGCCGCGACCTTCGGGAGGTCGGCGACGAAGAGGATGATCCGGCTGATGTGAGGAGCCATGGCAGGATCGGTTATACACTTGGTCGCCTGACCTCAATCCCGCGGTCACGGTTCATCCGGCACCTGAGACCTTTTCATTTCCCGAATCGCTGATTCGCGGCCATGGTTTCCCCGTGAGCCAACCGGTGGATCGACTCGGACGCGGCGTGCGGGATCTGCGGATCTCGTTGACCGACCGTTGCAATTTCCGCTGCCGGTATTGCATGCCCGTGGAGGTCTTCGGGCCTGGCTATCGCTTTTTGCCGCGTGAGGACTTGCTCAGCTTCGAGGAAATCGTGCGCCTGACCCGCCTGCTGGTTCCGCTGGGGGTGGAGAAGGTCCGTCTCACCGGGGGTGAGCCACTACTGCGTCGCGGCATCGAGGATCTGGTGGCGATGCTTTCGTCGATCGACGGGGTGAAGGATCTCGCGATCACCACGAATGGCGTGCTGCTCGCCCACCATGCCGAGGCGCTGGCCTTGGCCGGTCTGAGCCGGGTGACCGTGAGCCTTGATGCGATGGACCCCGAGATCTTCGCCCGCATGAATGGCGTGGGAGCGAAGGTCGAGCGCGTGCTGGCCGGGATCAATGCGGCGCAGACCTACGGACTCAAGGTGAAGGTGAATGCCGTGATCCAGCGCGGTGTGAACGAAGGCGAAGTGCTTCCGCTCGCACGCTGGGCGAAGGCCCAAGGCGTTGACCTGCGATACATCGAGTACATGGACGTCGGTGAGACCAATGGCTGGAAGCTGGCCGAGGTGGTGCCGGCTACGGAGTTGCTGGAAATTCTCTCCACGGAGTTCGATCTGGCGCCACGGGATGCGGCTTATCGCGGCGAGGTAGCAGCGCATTGGCGTCATCGCGATGGAGCGGGGGAAATCGGCGTGATCGCCTCGGTGACGCGGCCCTTTTGCCGGGACTGCCAGCGGCTGCGGCTGTCGGCGGATGGCAAGTTTTTTACCTGCCTGTTTGCGGCCGATGGCCATGACATCCGCGGCCTGCTCCGCGGCGGGGCGGGGGATGAGGTTTTGAAGGCTGCCGTGCATGGCCTGTGGTCGGTGCGGGACGATCGTTACTCGGAAGAGCGCGGCCTGGTCCCGCATCCGAAGGCCGAGATGAGCTACCTCGGCGGCTAGTGCGAATGGGATGTCCATATGATGTGCATCCATTTGCAGGAAAAAGATTTATGAGGGCCGTTATAGGCCGGGGAGAGCTCGAAAAGCTGCTGGCCAACCGGGCGAAGCGGGAGTTAGATCCCTATCGTGAGACTTCCGCCCCTCGGACTCCGCGCGAAGATCGCGTTGGCACTGGCGATTGCCGCCGTGCTTCCGCTCTTGGTGGGGTTGATCGTGCTCGAGACCTTCGGCTTCGGTCACATGCTCGATACCAAGGGGCGTCTATATGAATCCGAGGCGCGGACTCTG